>NZ_JBVAXR010000017.1:0-111548 GCF_055419445.1 Mycobacterium sp. IDUB_19
GGACGCCTGGTCTTGCGCGGTTGCCAGGTTGTCTAGGTGTTCTGGTGTGACAGCTACATCTGCCATGGTCGATCTCCTTAACGTGTGATTGTCAATTCGCTATTGGGTTGGCTCGCCGGGGTTTTGGGTACGTTGGTGGCTTCACACGACCCGCCCCGCACCGCTGGGCTGCGGCGCGGCTTGCGCGCCGGGGGCCGCGACTTCAATCGGTGCACGTTCAGCACCCTGCGGGCCTGCGCCCGCTCCGGCGCCTTCGACGTCACCCGCCAGGGCGGCCTCTTCGGTGGCGGCCTCTTCGGCAGGTGCCGCAGCGCCCTGCCCCTGCTGGGCCGATTGGACCATCTGCTGGAGCTGGCCCATTGCCTGGCTGACAAGTTGCGAGTGCTGGGACAGCTGGCCGGACAGCTTGGAGGCTTGACCCGACATGGCAGACACCTGAGCCAGCGTGGGCATGGTGGCCGCCGGCGTGGACGGCGTGGTCTTATCCGGCGTCTTGGGTGCGTCAGGGGTGCCGTCCGCCGGAGTTTCACTCGCACTCATCTGAGCGCTCAGCGGCGCGCGTTGGTCCTTCGAACCGCTGGCTGCGCTGGCCAATGACGCGACGGTTGGCCCGTCGGCCATCGCCGACATCCCGGACATGCTGTTGGAAATGGCCTCAAAGCTCGACACCGTGGACTGCCCCGCCGTCGCCACCTTGGCCTTGGCCAACGAACCCTGCTGCACCGTCCCCGCGGCCGCGGCCGAGTACTGGCTGGCCAACGCGTCCGCCTTTTTCGCGTTGTCGACTGACCAGTAGACCAAGTTGCCAAGGAACCCTGTGGCAGCTGCAATCCCGAGCGTGGAAACCGTAATTGCGAAGGCTTTCGCCGCTATGGGGCCGGCGGGGGCAGGCACCGTAAACGTCAGGATTATCTCGACGATCATCGCCGCTGCCAGTACATCCTTGAGTATCCCGAAACCCAGTCGCATGTGGGTGACCCAGTCGGCCTGATCTTCTATGAGGGCTGCCAACTGGGTGTCCAGCCCAGCCATCGTCTGCGCAAGATTCTGAAGCGCGGTGTCGAGGTCGGCATAGCCCTCCGACCCCGAACCCTGCCAGCTATCGTCCGGAAGGGCGGACTTCAATTGCGCGGAAAGTGTGCTGAATTGCTGCGAACCCTGTTTGAGGCTATCTCCCTCGTAAGGTGACCCGAATCCGGTCGTTAGCTCCAAGATCTCGACAATAGTGAGAGTCCAGGCGATGATGCTGAGCCCTTTTGCGAATTGTTTTGCACCCGCCGTGCCACCCATCTGGCGTGCCAGGTTGCGCTGCGCACTCGCAGGTAAGGATTTGAGGTATCTGCCCATCATCTTCGGGCCAAAGCCACCAAGCACGAGGGCCCCAATGTCTCCCCCACCACTGGTCGCACTCGCCGCAATCGACTCAGCGCTCATTCCAGAACCGGTCCAGCCGCTCAAATCCAGGCCCACACCGGCGCCTTGTTGGCTTAGACCAGCCAAGCTGGTGATGATCCTGGCGGCTTGTGCAAATACAGACATCGGGGTTTCCTTACTTTGTACCTTTGTGCGCGATGATCCTGGGTTCCGCTTGTTTAGCGTAACGCGCTCTGAGCGGGGCGATTGCACGAATTTTCCAGGTAGGCAAGCGCTTCGAATGCCTCCGGGTGCGATTGCACGGTAGGCGCCCGACGTACACGGCGGAATGTGAGACCGGGGCCCACGGTGCCCACCGTCAGTGAATGTGGCTGATCAACGTTTCGATCGCAGCGGCGACAGCGCCGGGGACCACTTCGTCGGCTTAGGCATTCGACGTTCCCGCTACGCCGCTGCGGTTTTGCGGATCGTCGCCGGCGGCGACCGACGCTTCCTCGATGGGTGCCCGCTCGGCGCGCTCGGCATGCGCGGAAGCCCCTGCGCCTTCGTCCCCTACGAGCCCGGTCTCTTCGGTGGGTGCTGTCGCGCCTTGGCTCTGCACGGTCGTTTGGGTGAGCTGCTGTATCTGTCCCATCGCCTGGTTGACCAAGTTCGCGTGCGGTGAGAGCTTCGAGGACTGCCCGGACATCGCACTCAGCTGAGCCAGGGTCGGCACAGTGGCCGCCGGCGTCGGCGGCGCCGTCGTCTCCGGCGCCTCGGGCAGGCCATCCCCGGCCGTTTCACTCGCACTCCGCTCGGCGCTGCGGGGCGCGTGGTCGTCTTGCGAGCCGCTGGTTACCACGGCCAGACGGGGGACGGTCGACCGCTCAGCGATTTCCGACGCCCCCGACATGCTGGCGGACACGGCCTCGAAGCTAGAAACCGTGGACGCCGCCGCCGTAGCCACCTTGGTCTGAGCAGACGAACCGTGTTGCGCCGTCCCCGCGGCCGCCTCTGCGTATCGGGTGGCTAAAGCGTCCGCCTTTTGTGCGTTCAAGAACGACCAGGTGCATAAGTTGGTGAGAAAGCCGGTGGCGATTGCGATCCCAAGTCCGGAGATTGTGAGTCCGAAAATCCGTGCCGGGACCGGGCCGGCCGGGGCAGGCAGCACCATCATGGCTATCTCAACGAGGAACGCCGCGAGCAGTACGTCCTTCAATATCCCGAAGCCCAAGCGCATGTGGGTCACCCACTCGGCCTGATCGTTAACGAGCGTCGCCAGCTGGGTGTCCAGCTCGGCCATGGTCTGCGCGAGATTCTGCAACGCCGTGTCCAGGTCGGCATAGGCTTGCGACGCCGAACCCAGCCAGCTGTCGTCCGGGAGGGCCGACTTCAGCTGCCCGTAGAGTGTAATGAATTGTTGCGAACCGTTTTTCAGCGCATCGCCCTCGTCTGGCGGCCCGAAGCCGGTCGTGAGCTCCAGGATCTCGACAACGGTGATAGTCCAAAGGATGATGTCGGCGGCTTTCATCGCTTTGTTGGTATTGTCTACGCCCGTTGGACCTTTCAAGCCGCTGCGCCCGGTGTAGGGCGTCGACTTCCGATACGCGCTAAGACCCTTTTGGTAGCCGAGTGATGCCACCGGGGTCAACCCGTCTCCGGCAAAACTGGTCGTACTCGCCGCGAGATATTCACCGCCCCTCATTTCAGGGCCGTTGGGACCGATGAATTGTTGGGATATGCCGGCCAGGCCGGTGATGATATTGGCGGCCTGCACAAATATCGACATTTTGGGCCCTCGCCTTTTGTAGCTTTGTGCGAGCAATGCTTCTTGACCGCCAGTCAAGCGTAATACCGCTGCACCCAGGTTCAGTGCGCGAATTTTCCGGGTAGGCAGGGCCTGCTTTGCTCGGGTGAGGGCTGGCTCGCGGCAGTCGACGTGCCCGGCCGTCAGTGGATGTGACTGATCAGCGTTTCGATCGCGTCGGAGACAGCGGCGGGGACCGCTTCGTCGGCTTCTGCACGCACGATCGCGTCTTCGGTGACTCCGGCCGCCTCGGCAGTCTCCGAAGTCGAAAGGTTCGCCCGCCGCCGGGCCGCATATAAGCGTTGTGCCAGCGGGGCGCGCGGGGCGGTCGCCCCGAGCGTCATCAGTTCGTCGTAGTGACGGCGAACCTTGCCCAAGGCTTTGATCAGTTCGGGTGTGATCCGGCTGATGCGGGTGGCCCGAACGGCGATCGCCTCGAGCTGGCGGAGATCGGCGAGGATCGGTGCCGCCCGCTCGGTGAATTCGGGGTCGCCTGCCGACGGCAATGCGGCTACGGCCAGGCCGCAGCCGTCCACGGCGGCGACGACGGCCTGCGCGATCAGCGATGCCGGGGCGTCGGAGTGTGGGGCTTCCGTCGGCGCTGTGGCGGTGTCGGGCTCGACAGCTGCTGGGAGCGCTTCGCCGGTGTCGGGCTGTCCGCGGCGGATCCGTGCGATGGTTCCGGCGGGCCACTGCAGGACCTGCTCGAGCTTGGCCTGGGTTCGCTCGCGCGGCCAACTGCGGCCCTTTTCGAACGCGATCAGGGCGCCCGCGTTGATGATGCCGTCGGCCGCCAGGCTGCGCTGGCTGATGCCCAGTTCCCTCCGGCGTGCGGCGGCGGCCGCGCCCGCGCGCACCATGCCCGGATCCGGTTCGCTGGTATCGGATTTTTGTCCGTTGCCGCGTCCACCGGGACTCGACGGCTTGACGATCTCAAATGTCAGCACGTCGCCCTCGCTGGGATCGCCGAGCCGGACCGTCGTTTTCCCCGTGATCGTCACGGAGCTCGTCCGTTGTCCGTCGACGAACATGCCGCTCGGCCCCTTGTCGACGATCCGCCATGATCCATCGACGGGCTCGGCGTGCAGCTGCTCCCCGGGAATGTGGAGGTGATCGATCCGCACGTCGTCCTCAGGGTCTCGACCGATGGTCACCACACCCCGGCCGGGGTCGATCGCATGCGACGTATCGCCGCTGTGCACAACCAGCAGGGCAAGCTCTGAAGTCGACTCGGCGCTGGGCATCTGCGGGATTTCCTCGATGGAGGGCGGCTGGGCGGACCTTCCGCCGTTGTAATCCTAACCGTCGCACCCCTCAATTCCTATCGCACGACGCTACGTTTTGAATCACAGCCCGGCCCGTCACGCCGTCGGAACGCTACGCCGATGCACCGATTTGACCCGCCGGCCGGCCACTGCGCCTTTTCACCGGAGTCGCCGGTGGCCGGAGCGCTACGGTTTTGTCCGTCGAGCTCCCACTTCTCACCGCAGTTTCATGCCGGAGTCGACTAAACGCTACGGTTACGTAACCGTCTGCTCGGCGCCGAAGAAGCGGGACGAGATGGCATAAACCCCCAGTTCAGAGTGGCGGATAGGCCGCCATGCCGGTTCGCCGTGCCGGGCGCGGACCCGCTCACGCCAGTCCTATCGACGCGTTACCGCAACCAAACTGTTGCATTGCAGCGGTTATTGCTATACCGTTCTGTTGCATAGGACGCAGAACGCAATCCTTCAGAAGGAAACGATCGACATGACCGCAACCCCCCTGTTCAACATCCCGCTCGGCGCCTGCACGCAGGACCCCGATCGGTGGACCACTGCCCCCGACGCCGAGGCCATCGCCTCGTGCCGGGCGTGCCCGCGCCGCTGGATGTGCGCGCGTGACGCCGTCGAGTCGGCCGGCGCGGAAGGATTGTGGGCCGGCGTGGTGATCCCCGAAGGCGGTCGCCCGCGTGCCTTCGCGTTGCGTCAGCTGCGGTCCCTGGCCGAGCGCAACGGATACCCGGTGCGCGAAATCGCGCAGTCGGCTTGACCGTCAGCCCCTGTCCGGCGATTGTGGGACCAGCGATGGTTAACGGTGGGAACCGCTGCACGGCTTTACCTTTAGGTCTGGGGAAACAACGTCGGCGGTTAGGTTGGCTCGAATCGGAAAACGGCGAGCCGGCCCGCCAGTGCTTCGAATTCGTCGGCCGTCCCGTCGCGCACCATCCCCGAGCGCTTCGCGAACGCCACACCCACCGGCACTTCGGTGGGAAATGCCCGCAGGACCGGCCGCGCTTCTATAGCGGTGAGTTCGACGATCCGGACTTTGCGTGACCGTCGGCCCCGACTCAGCGTGCCGGCGCCCGCGGCGCGGGCGTTAGCCGCCCAGTCCGCGCCCGGGTAGCCCGCGACCACGTAGAGGCCACCCTGAAATTCGAACGGCGTCATCGGGGTGCTGCGTGGTTGACCTGACTTGCGACCGGGCACGGTGAGGACCATGGCGGGGCCGGTCGGTATCCCTAGCCGCTGCACCGCCATCATCATCTTGTTCATCGGTTTGAGGTAGCGCGGCGGACGTGGTTCGGACATCTCAGAACTCCTTTGCAGGTATCTAGTTCGTGTACAGGTCGCGGTGCTCGGACACCCACTGCGCGAAGGACACTGGCGCCCGGCCGAGAATCTTCTCCACGTCGTGGGTGACGAGTGCGGGGTTGTCCAGCGTTTCGGCGAGCATGGCCATATACGCGTCGGCGAACTCGGCGCCGAAGCCCAAGTCGATGAACCGTCGCCGCACCGCGTCCGCCGGTATTTCCCGGTACTGCAGTGGGCGTCCCAGCACGCGGCCGATAACGTGCACAAGCGCTGAATTGGTCAACGCCTGCGGACCGGTCAATGGAATCCGCTGACCGACAAATTCATCGGTGAGCAGCGCCCGCGCCGCGACCGCTGCGATGTCGCTCTCGGCGATCGGTGCGGTCGAAGCCGCCGCATAAGGTCCGGCCACCGTGTCGCCGACGCGTAGCTGCGCGGCCCACATCCCGGCGAAGTTCGTCGCGAAGACCGTGGGTCGCAGGCTCACCCAGGCCAGACCAGAGTCGATGGCAAGCTGTTCGACCTCCTTGTTACGGTCGCCGCGAAAGCGCGATGGCTGTCGCGAGAAGTCGTCATCGGCGTTGATCGCTGACAGCGCAACGAGTTTGGTGACTCCCGCACGCCGGCATTCGGCCACGACGGCGGCAAGGCTTTCGCCGAGCGCGCGGGAATTGAGGAATACCGCCGATGCTCCTGGCAGCGCGGCGGCGACCGCGCCTATCGCCTCTGCGGGCGAGGGAAGCCCGGCGGTTTCCGGTGCGCGGGTGATGGCGCGCACCCGGACGCCCGCGGCGACAAGTTCGGCAACGAGGGGGCGTCCGACATTGCCAGTCGCCCCGGTTACGACGATCGTCATGATGTTTCCTCCTGAGGTCGAAGATCTTCATCAACGACGGGCCCGGAGCGGGGAAAGTTACAGTCGGCAGTAAGTAACTTTTTCCGGTACCAGATCGTCGATGTATTTATGAACCAAGCCCAGCCGCCAACCGACCAGATCGCCGATGCCTGGCGTCGGCACCGCCCCTATCTGGTCAATCTCGGATATCAAATCCTCGGAGATGTCGGTGACGCCGAAGATGTTGCGCAGGAGGCATTTCTGCGGCTTTCGCGAGTCGATCCCGAGGATATCGACGACATCCGCGGCTGGCTCACCGTCGTGACGAGCCGGCTCTGCCTCGATCAGGTGCGCTCGGCGCGAATGCGCTACGAGCGGTTGGGCCATGCCGCCGACGGCCACCTCGACACCGACGCCGCGGAATCGCGAAGCCTAGACCCGGCCGATCGGGTCACTCTCGACGACGAGGTGCGCGCGGCGCTGATGGAAGTCTTGCAGCGTCTCAGTCCCGGCGAACGGGTCGCGTTCGTGCTGCACGACGTGTTCGGCGTCCCGTTCGATTCGATTGCCGAAACCGTGGGTCGCCCGGTCGGCACCTGCCGTCAGCTGGCGCGGCGTGCACGTTCGAAATTCACTGTGGCACAGCCGAAGCGCAGCGAAGTAGCCTCCGTCGAGCATCAGCTCGTCACCGAGAAATTCATCACGGCCTGCACGAACGGCGACATCGCCGCGCTGACCGCCGTGCTGGACCCGACGGTCTGGGGGGTGGGCACGGTCCTGGCCGACCCGGCGCCCCCGCCGCAGATCAACCATGGTCCGGAGGCGGTGGCCACCAACCTGATGCGCTATCTGTGGCCGGGAGTCACCCTGGTCAGCGGACCCGCCGGGCAGCCGGTGGTGCTCGCATTCGCCGAGCGCCGGCTGTTCGCCGCCATCGTGCTGACCATCCGTGGCCCGGTCGTCACCAAGATCGAGGCGATCGCCGACCCGTCGGCGCGCATTGCGACCACCTGAAGTGCGGCAGCGTCAGCTCTCGCCGCCACCCGGCCGGGAGTCACGGGCACGGTCGGGGCTCGCGGCGAAATAGCCGGCGATCATCGCGGTGGCCTGCAGAAATTTGCGCCGCGTGGGGCCGGCCATCTCGTGGCTCACGTCGATGACGCCGCCGGGTCGCAGATGAGGGTCGTAGGGCACCTGCACCACCGGCTGTCCGTGATCGACGAACTCGCGGGCCAACTGTTCCCGGGTGCGTTTGTCGGCGTGCCCGTCGGAATCGTTGAGCACCACGATCGTGTTGTGCAACAGCTCCGTCATGCCCTGATCCGACAGCCACTCCATGGTCCGGGCGGCGGCGGAGGCCCCATCCGCCCACGGCGAGGACACCACGATCAGGGCATCCAGGTCGCGCAGGACCTCCTGGGTGACCGGCGCGTCCATCGTCGAACCGCAGTCGATGACCGAGATCGTGAAGTGGCGATCCAGCCGCGTCGCGGCTTCGCGGTAGATCGCGGGATCGAGTACCCGGCGCGGACCGGACGCCGGCTCGCCGGCGAGCACATGCAGGCCGACCGAATTGCGGCCCACCCGCCCGGCGACATCCGTGAATGTTTCCAAGTTCTTGTCGGCGGTCAGTTCCCAGAACGAGCTCGTCGACCGCGGATCGATCCGGCTGCTCAACCGTCCGAAGGCGGTATCGGCGTCGATCGCCACCACGTGGTCTTGATGGCGGAGCTCGGCGAACAGCGATCCGACACTGGCGGCGACGGACGTCTTTCCCACGCCGCCCTTACCTACGACGCCGACCTTGTGGTTGCCGCGGAAACCAGTTCGGATGGCTGCTTCGAATTGGGCGTCTTCCAGTTGTGCGGGTGATGGACCCAGGTTGACAAGGCCAAAGCTGAGCAGCCGCAGGATGCGTCGCCACCCGCGGTCGGGAAGTTCGGCACCGGCGGCCGGGGTGAAGCCGCCTTCGGGCGCCGGCGGAGGTATGACGGGTGCAGGAGGTGCGCCAGCGGGTCGCGGCGGGGGATGGGGAGCGACGCGCTGACGCGGAGGTGCAGGCGGCTGGCGCGGGGGTGCCGGGGGTGCCGCGGGGGGCCGCAACGGAGGAGGCGGAAACGACGTTGGCGGGGCGGGTCGCTGTTGAGGCCGGGGAAATGCTGCGGGCGGTGCGCCCTGGTGGTCCCGGGGATGGGGACCGGGCGGGCGTGCGGCGGGATTGCGGTGCTGGTCGGGCTGCAGACGGTCCCGCAGGAATTCGTCGCGCTCGTTCATGGGCTCCTCGGTGCCGGGTGATCGATCCAGTATCTCCTCACGCGCTCTTCTCAGTATCGCGCAAACTCGGCAGGCCCTATGCGGTGCCGCCCCAACGTCCCGGGCGTCCACCGGGCGGGCCGACGGGGGATTTCGGACAGCATTGCTGCCACGCCTTATCGCGATCGCTGGTGCGGATGCGACCGCGCACTGTGATTCCGGCCATGCCGGCACCGGCGTACGGCCGGGGTCACAGCAAACTCGGGGGAGTAGCCGGCGGGGCGAGTGGTCTGCCCGGGTCAGCGCTGTCGCGGGCCATTGTCGGCGGTTGAACCGCATTTGTCCGCGTCATCGGTCGCCACCTGCAGCGAATTTACGCTCGCGCTACCGGCCGGGTTAGACTTGGCAAAGTTGGCATGTCAGGCGGTTTTTGTCATATCGTTTTACGACTTGTCGAGACCGGGTACACGCCACCGTTCAGCGCCGCACGGACGATTCCCCCATCGGACCATTTTCCGCCTGGGAGACAGCCTATCGACAAGACCGAAGGGGTCGGCCCGCAACCTCCCGGGTGCAGCCCCGTCGGAGCCACTGAAAACGGCCGCGCAGCAGGTTCTGGTGAAAGAGGCAGGTGCATATGACGCCCACGCGCGTTGGGTTGTACAACCCCGCGTACGAGCACGATTCGTGCGGGGTAGCCATGGTCGTCGACATGCACGGCCGTCGCAGCCGCGACATCGTCGACAAGGCGATCACCGCACTGGTCAACCTCGAACATCGTGGCGCCCAGGGCGCCGAGCCGCGCAGCGGTGACGGCGCGGGAATCCTGATTCAGGTCCCGGACGCGTTCCTGCGAGAAGTCGTGGACTTCGAGCTCCCCGAGCCGGGCAGCTATGCCACCGGTATCGCGTTTCTGCCGCAGTCGTCCAAGGATGCCGCCGCCGCCTGCGCCGCGGTGGAGAAGATCGCCGAAGCCGAGGGCCTGACGGTGCTGGGCTGGCGCGATGTGCCCACCGACGACTCGTCGCTGGGCGCGTTGTCGCGTGACGCGATGCCCACCTTCCGGCAGGTGTTCATGGCGGGGACGTCCGGAATGAACCTGGAACGCCGTTGCTACGTGGTCCGCAAGCGCGCCGAGCACGAACTCGGCACCAAGGGCCCGGGCCAGGATGGCCCCGGCCGCGAGACCGTCTACTTTCCAAGCCTGTCCGGCCAGACGATGGTCTACAAGGGCATGCTGACCACCCCACAGCTCAAGGCGTTTTACCTTGACCTGCAAGACGATCGGATGACCAGCGCGCTGGGCATCGTGCACTCCCGCTTCTCGACCAACACCTTCCCGTCCTGGCCGCTGGCGCATCCGTTCCGGCGCATCGCCCACAACGGCGAGATCAACACCGTCACCGGCAACGAGAATTGGATGCGGGCGCGTGAGGCGCTGATCGAGACCGACGTCTTCGGGTCGGTCGACGACCTGGAGAAGCTGTTCCCGATCTGCACCCCCGGAGCCTCCGACACCGCGCGCTTCGACGAGGCGCTGGAGTTGCTGCACCTGGGCGGCCGCAGCCTGCCGCACGCGGTGCTGATGATGATTCCCGAGGCCTGGGAACGTAACGAGTCGATGGACCCGGCGCGCCGCGCCTTCTACGAGTACCACGCGTCGCTGATGGAACCGTGGGACGGCCCGGCGTCGATGACGTTTACCGACGGCACCGTCGTGGGCGCCGTGCTTGACCGCAATGGCCTTCGCCCGTCCCGCATTTGGGTCACCGAGGACGGCTTGGTCGTGATGGCGTCCGAGGCCGGGGTGTTGGACCTGGACCCGTCGACGGTGGTGCACCGAATGCGGCTGCAACCGGGCCGGATGTTCTTGGTGGACACCACCCAGGGCCGCATCGTCGCCGACGAGGAGATCAAAGCCGAGCTGGCCGCCGAGCACCCGTACCAGGAGTGGCTCGACAACAACCTCGTCCCGCTCGACTCGTTGCCTCAAGGTGAGTACGCGCGGATGGCGCATGATCGACTTGTCATGCGGCAGTTAGCCTTTGGCTATACCTACGAGGAGCTCAACCTGCTGGTGTGCCCGATGGTCCGCACCGGCGCCGAGCCGTTGGGATCGATGGGTACCGATACCCCGGTCGCGGTGCTGTCGCAGCGTCCCCGGATGTTGTACGACTACTTCCACCAGCTGTTCGCTCAGGTGACCAACCCGCCGCTGGACGCCATCCGCGAGGAGGTGGTGACCAGCCTGCAGGGCACCACCGGCGGGGAGCGTGACCTACTCAGCCCGACCGCAGAATCCTGCCACCAGATCGTGCTGCGTCAGCCGATTCTGCGTAACCACGAGCTGGCCAAGCTGATCAACCTGAATCCGGACGACAAGGTCAACGGGCGCCCACACGGTATGCGCTCCAAGGTGATTCGCTGTCTGTACCCGGTCGCCGATGGCGGTGCCGGGCTGGCAGCTGCGCTGGATGAGGTACGTGCGCAGGCATCGGCCGCGATTGCCGAGGGTGCCCGGGTCATCATTCTGTCCGACCGGGACTCGAACGAGCAGATGGCACCGATACCGTCACTGCTCGCCGTCGCCGGGGTGCACCACCACCTGGTACGCGATCGGACCCGCACCCACGTGGGTCTGGTGGTCGAATCCGGTGATGCCCGCGAGGTGCACCACATGGCGATGCTGATCGGCTGCGGGGCCGCCGCGGTCAACCCGTACCTGACGTTCGAGTCGATCGAGGACATGCTCGACCGCGGTGTCATCGACGGCTTCTCAACCGGGCAAGACCGCGACAAGGCGTTGAACAATTACGTGAAGGCCGCCGGCAAGGGCGTGCTGAAAGTGATGTCCAAGATGGGCATTTCGACGCTGGCGTCTTACACCGGTGCCCAGCTGTTCCAGGCCATCGGGATCTCCGAGGACGTGCTCGACGAGTACTTCACCGGGCTGGCCTGCCCGACCGGCGGCATCACGCTGGAAGACATCGCCACCGACGTCGCCGCGCGGCACAAGCTGGCCTATCTGGACCGGCCGGGCGAGCGGGCGCACCGCGAGCTCGAGGTGGGCGGGGATTATCAGTGGCGCCGTGAGGGCGAGTACCACCTGTTCAATCCGGAAACGGTTTTCCGGCTGCAACACGCCACCCGCACCGGCCAGTACAAGATCTTCAAGGAGTACACCCGTCTGGTCGACGACCAGAGCGAACGGATGGCATCCCTGCGCGGCCTGCTGAAGTTCCGCGGCGATGTGCGCCCCCCGGTTCCACTGGACGAGGTCGAACCGGCCAGCGAGATCGTCAAGCGGTTCTCGACCGGCGCGATGAGTTATGGCTCGATCTCCGCCGAGGCGCACGAGACGCTGGCCATCGCGATGAACCGGTTGGGCGGCCGGTCCAACAGTGGTGAGGGCGGCGAGGACGTCAAGCGTTTCGACCGCGATCCCAACGGGGATTGGCGCCGCAGCGCGATCAAGCAGGTCGCCTCGGCGCGGTTCGGCGTCACCTCGCACTATCTGACCAACTGCACCGACATCCAGATCAAAATGGCGCAAGGCGCGAAGCCCGGTGAGGGCGGCCAACTTCCGGGGCACAAGGTGTACCCGTGGGTGGCCGAGGTCCGGCACTCCACGCCAGGTGTCGGCCTGATCTCGCCGCCGCCGCACCACGACATCTACTCCATCGAGGATCTGGCGCAGCTGATCCATGACCTGAAGAACGCCAACCCGTCGGCGCGGGTGCACGTCAAACTGGTCTCCGAGAACGGTGTCGGCACCGTGGCCGCGGGTGTGTCCAAGGCGCATGCCGACGTGGTGCTGATCTCCGGGCACGACGGCGGCACCGGCGCGACGCCGCTGACCTCGCAGAAGCACGCGGGTGCTCCGTGGGAGCTTGGGCTCGCCGAGACTCAGCAGACCTTGCTGCTCAACGGGTTACGCGATCGGATCGTGGTCCAGGTGGACGGGCAACTCAAGACCGGACGCGACGTGATGATCGGTGCGCTGCTGGGTGCCGAGGAGTTCGGTTTCGCCACCGCTCCGCTGGTGGTCGCGGGCTGCATCATGATGCGGGTCTGCCACCTCGACACCTGCCCGGTCGGCGTGGCTACGCAGAACCCGGTGCTACGCGAGCGCTTCACCGGCAAGCCGGAGTTCGTGGAGAACTTCTTCATGTTCATCGCCGAAGAAGTCCGGGAATACATGGCGCAGTTGGGCTTCCGCACGTTCACTGAGGCCGTCGGCCAGGTGGGCGCGCTGGACACCACGCTGGCCCGCGCCCATTGGAAGGCGCACAAGTTGGATCTGGCCCCGGTGCTGCACGAGCCGGAATCCGCATTCATGAACCAGGACCTGTACTGCAGCTCTCGCCAGGATCACGGCCTGGACAAGGCGCTGGATCAGCAGTTGATCGTGATGAGCCGTGAGGCACTGGATTCCGCCAAGCCGGTCCGATTCTCCACGACCATCAGCAATGTCAACCGTACGGTGGGAACGATGCTCGGCCACGAGCTGACGAAAGCCTATGGTGGCCAAGGCTTGCCCGACGGAACGATCGACATCACCTTCGACGGCTCCGCCGGCAACAGCTTCGGCGCCTTTGTGCCCAAGGGCATTACCTTGCGGGTGTACGGCGACGCCAACGACTACGTCGGGAAGGGCCTGTCCGGCGGCCGGATCGTAGTGCGGCCGTCAGACAATGCGCCGCAGGACTACGTGGCCGAGGAAAACATCATCGGCGGCAACGTGATCCTGTTCGGGGCCACCAGTGGGGAGGCCTTCTTGCGCGGCGTGGTCGGCGAACGGTTCGCGGTCCGCAACTCCGGTGCCCACGCCGTGGTCGAGGGCGTCGGCGATCACGGTTGTGAGTACATGACCGGCGGCCGGGTGGTGATTCTGGGCCGCACCGGGCGTAACTTCGCGGCCGGCATGTCCGGCGGTGTGGCCTACGTCTACGACCCAGACGAGGAACTGCCCGAGAACCTCAACACCGAGATGGTGGATCTCGAGGCTCTCGACTCCGAAGACGTGGACTTCTTGCACGGCATCCTCGCGGCGCATGTTGATGCCACCGATTCCGCTGTCGGCCAGCGGGTCCTGGCCGACTGGCACGTGCAGCAGCGGCATTTCGCGAAAGTGATGCCCCGGGACTACAAGAAGGTGTTGCAGGCGATTGCCCAAGCGGAACGCGACGGCGTCGATGTCGACAAGGCGATTATGGCGGCGGCGCATGGCTGATCCAACCGGCTTCCTCAAGTACACACATCGGGAGCTGCCGCAACGCCGGCCTGTCCCGCTCCGGTTGAAAGACTGGAAAGAGGTCTACGAGGAGTTCAGCGACGACACCCTGCGCGAGCAGGCGACTCGTTGCATGGACTGCGGTATTCCCTTCTGCCACAACGGCTGCCCGCTGGGCAACTTGATCCCGGAATGGAACGACCTGATACGCAGGGGTCGGTGGCGCGACGCGATCGAGCGGCTGCATGCCACCAACAACTTCCCCGACTTCACCGGCCGGCTGTGTCCGGCACCTTGCGAGCCGGCGTGTGTGCTGGGCATCAATCAGGATCCGGTGACGATCAAGCAGATCGAGCTGGAGATCATCGATCACGCCTTCGACGAGGGCTTCGTTGAGCCGATGCCGCCGACGAAGCTGACCGGAAAGACGGTCGCCGTAATCGGTTCGGGGCCAGCCGGATTGGCCGCCGCCCAGCAGCTGACCCGCGCGGGGCACAGCGTCACCGTCTTCGAGCGGGCCGATCGCATCGGTGGACTGCTGCGCTACGGCATTCCGGAATTCAAGATGGAGAAGCGCGTCCTCGACCGGCGACTGGACCAGATGCGATCCGAGGGAACCGAATTCCGGGCCGGCGTCGACGTCGGAGTTGACATCACCGCCGAACAGCTGCTCGCGGACTTCGATGCGGTGGTGCTGGCCGGTGGCGCCACCGCCGCGCGCGACCTGCCGGTTCCGGGCCGTGATTTGGACGGCATCCACCAGGCAATGGAATACCTGCCGTGGGGCAACCGGGTGCAGGAGGGCGACGACGTGCTCGGCGAAGACGGGGAGCCGCCGATCACCGCAAAGGGCAAGCAGGTCATCATCATCGGCGGCGGCGACACCGGGGCCGACTGCCTGGGCACCGCGCACCGGCAGGGTGCGGTCGCCATCCACCAGTTCGAGATCATGCCGCGGCCACCGGAAGCCCGCGCCGAATCCACGCCGTGGCCGACCTACCCCCTGATGTACCGGGTGTCATCGGCGCACGAAGAAGGCGGCGAACGGATCTTCTCGGTCAACACCGAGGAATTCGTCGGCGCGGACGGGCGCGTGACCGCGCTCAAGGCGCACGACGTGACGATGCAGGACGGCAAGTTCGTCAAGGTCGAGGGCTCCGATTTCGAGCTCGAAGCCGATTTGGTGTTGCTGGCGATGGGCTTCGTCGGCCCCGAGAAGCCGGGCCTGCTCACCGACCTCGACGTGAAGCTCACCGACCGCGGCAACGTCGGGCGCGGCTCCGATTACGAGACCTCGGTGCCCGGTGTTTTCGTTGCCGGAGACATGGGTCGGGGTCAGTCGCTCATCGTCTGGGCGATCGCCGAGGGCAGGGCCGCGGCGGCCGGCGTGGACCGGTATTTGATGGGGTCAACCGCGCTTCCGGCGCCGATCAAGCCGACGGCCGCGCCGCTTCAGTAGTCACACCAGTCACACCAGAAACACGCCGATAATTACTCGGCGCGTCTTCCGCAGTTTGCCAGATTACGGGTGTCTAATAACGACTTGTGTGCTTCGTCACAGCGGAGTCACGATGGGGTAGACCGATCGCAGGAGTGGTCACTGTGCATATGAATCCATTACCTAATTCGCGGGTGGGGCGAATGGCCTGGTCTTGGCTTCGTCACCCGGTGAAGAGCCGTGAGTTCCCGGCTAAGCGGGAGCGTTTGGTAACAGCCGAAGATATGGTGCTCTTCGGGACGTAACAACTGATCCAGCTACCCACGGTTCCTACGACGGGTTTGCTCGGCATAGCGGAGACGTCAATTCGCCGACAGCGACCCAAAATTAGCGTCTAGCCCGTCCACAACCCCGAATCCCGGATCGCCTGAGCCAACGGTTCCAGGACGGCCGGGTCGTGCGGCGGTGGCAGATAGACGATGCCCAGATCGAGGCCTTCGGCTCCTAGCCCGGCCGCAGTCTCGATGACTTGCCCGAAGTCGTGGTCCTCGCCCAGACGGACATGGGCCGACATGGTGATTTCCTTCGGGTCGCGGCCGATGTCCGCGCAGCGAGCAGCCAGAACGTCGCGCTTGCGGGCGAACTCGTCGGGCGTCCCGCCCGCGAAATTCCAGTGCTGCGCGTAGCGCGCGGTGAGTGGGAGCGTGCGCTTCTCGCCGCTGCCGCCGATGCAGATTGGCGGGTGCGGCCGCTGCGGACCCTTGGGCTCGTTGCGCGCGTCCTTGAGTTGGTAGTACTTGCCGTCGAAGGTGGTGGTCTCCTCGCTGAGCAGGCTGGTCAGCACCTGACAGGCTTCCTCGAACCGGTCGAACCGTTCTTTGATGCTGCCCAGTTCGATGCCGTACGCACCGGACTCCTCCTCATTCCAGCCGGCGCCGATTCCGAGCTCGAGCCGCCCGCCGGAGATGACGTCCAGGGCGGCGGCCATATTGGCCAGCACCGCTGGGTGGCGGTAGTGGATGCCGGTGACCAGGGTGCCCAGCCGCAGCCGCTTGGTAGCCTGCGCCAGCGCGGTCAGCGTCGTCCAGCCCTCCAGGCAAGGCCCGCTGCTGTCGGAGAAGATCGGGTAGAAGTGGTCGAACGTCCACCCGGACTCAAAGACGTCGATGTCGTCGGCGGCCTGCCAGACCGCGAGCATGCCCGCCCAGGTGGTGTTTTGCGGTGAGGTTTTGAACGCGAATCGCATGACATCGACGCTAGCCGAAATTTATGAAGCGCAACTAAACTCGTGCCGACCATGGTTATCGCCCTCGGGATCGACACCAAGATCACCCTGCTGTGTGCCGGCCTGATCTTTTTGCTGGCTTTGGCGCTCGGAGTCTGGAAGTACCGGCAGATCATGACGTCCGACGACCACCGGGCACACCCCTACGTCGACATCGCCCACCGCGCGGCGTTGCTCTACTCGTTCGCGACGCTGCTGCTCGCGGTCTTCGTCGAACTCAGCGCCTGGCCGACGGGGGTCAACCTGACGGCGGCGATGATCGTCGTGTTCTTCTTCGTCGCGGCGATCGCCGCTTACATCGACCACGGAGCACGGCGCGACACCGTCAACCAATTCGAGAAGCCGGTGCGGGGAACCGGGGTGCTGATGGCCATGCTGATCGTCGGCGAGATCGGCGGCTTCGGGGTGGTTTTCGCCGGGTTCATCGCCGGGCAGCTGTGGTGAGCGGCCAGGCACACTGGAGCCATGGACCCGGTAGCCGCTCTTCGGCAGATCGCCTACTACAAGGACCGGAGCCGGCAGGACCCTAAACGTGTCATGGCGTATCGCAACGCCGCCGATATCGTCGAGGGTCTCGACGACACCGAGCGCGAGCGCCACGGGCAGGCCAACAGCTGGCAGACGTTGCCGGGTATCGGGCCCAAGACCGCGAAGGTCATCGCCCAGGCCTGGGCCGGCCGTGAACCCGACGCATTGGTTGAATTGCGTTCGCAGGCAACTGATCTCGGTGGCGGCGAGGTGCGGGCTGCGCTACGCGGGGACCTGCATCTGCATTCGAACTGGTCGGACGGTTCGGCGCCGATCGAAGAGATGATGGCCACCGCGGCGTCTCTGGGCCATGAGTACTGTGCGTTGACCGATCACTCGCCGCGGTTGACGATCGCCAACGGTCTTTCGCCGGAACGGTTGCGTAAACAGCTCGACGTGATCGACGGGTTGCGGGACAAGTTCGCGCCGATGCGCATCCTCTCCGGTATCGAGGTCGACATCCTCGACGACGGCAGTCTGGACCAGGAGCCCGAGCTGCTGGAACGCCTCGACGTCGTCGTGGCCAGTGTGCATTCGAAGTTGTCGATGGACTCCGCGGCGATGACCCGCCGGATGGTTCGCGCCGTCTCCGACGGCCATGCCGATGTGCTGGGCCATTGCACGGGCCGACTCGTCGCCGGCAACCGCGGCATCCGACCGGAATCGAAGTTCGACGCCGAGAAGGTCTTCACCGCCTGCCGCGATCACGGCACCGCGGTGGAGATCAACTCCCGCCCCGAACGCCGCGACCCGCCGACCCGGCTGCTGAACCTGGCGCTGGAAATCGGCTGCGTGTTCAGTATCGACACCGACGCGCACGCCCCCGGCCAGTTGGACTTCCTGGGCTACGGCGCCCAGCGCGCGCTGAATGCCGGCGTTCCGGTCGACCGGATCGTCAATACGTGGCCGGCCGACAAGCTGCTGGCGTGGACGGGATCAGTCAGGTAGGTGTGGCATCTCTACACCCGGATCGCGGCCGACCAACACCCCGCGGGTGAGCGCGGACTTGCCGAAGCGCTGACGGACCTGGTCGACCGCGGCGTCTACCGCAAGCGATTCGGAGTGAAACGGCAGCATCAGCTGCTGCGCACCGCTGCGGTCGATACCCGACACCGCGAAGCCGACGAGCGTCAAGCCGCGTTGGGCGATCGCGGGTGCGGCCGCCGCGACCAATTGCCGGGCCGCGGCCAGGATCGGCTGCGTCGATGACGTCGCCCAGGCCAGGGTGTGTGAGCGGGTCGCCCGGCTGAAGTCGTCGAACCGCAGCCGCAGCACCACGGTGCGACCCGTACGCTGCGCGGCGCGCATCCGTGCGGTGATGCGGTCGATCAGGTTGACCACCACGGCGTCGATCTCGTTGGCCGACATGCGATTTCCGGCGCGGCCCAGCGCACGCTGGGCACCCACCGACCGGCGACGCACACCGGTGTTCACCCGGCGGCGGTCGATGTTGCGCGACAGCGCATACAGCTGGCGGCCCATCGCGACGCCCAGCAGCGAGGTCAGCGTCGACTCGCTGAGCTCGGCGACGTCGGCCACCGTCGTGAGGCCGTAGGCGTGTAGCTTGTCGGCGGTCACCGCACCGACGCCCCATAACCGGCGCACCGGCAGGGGGCGCAGGAACGCCAGCTCCTGATCGGGCTGCACCAGCAGCAGCCCGTCGGGCTTGGCCTCCTGGCTGGCGACCTTCGCCAGGAACTTGGTTCGGGCGATGCCGACAGTGATGGGCAGGCCGACCTGGTCGCGCACGTCGACGCGCAGTCGCTCCGCGATCTGGACCGGCGTGCCGGAGACCCTGCGCAGGCCGTCGACATCCAAAAATGCCTCGTCCACCGACAGCGGCTCCACAATCGGTGTGGCGTCCCGGAACACCTCGAATACCGCATCGCTCGCCCGTGAATAGGCCGTCATCCGCGGCGGTACCACGACGGCCTCCGGACATAGGTGTCGTGCCTGCCTGCCGCCCATCGCGGTGCGCACGCCGTAGGCCTTCGCTTCGTAGCTGGCGGCCAGCACGACTCCGCCGCCCACGATCACCGGGCGGCCTCGCAGGGTCGGGTCGTCGCGCTGTTCTACGGACGCGTAGAACGAATCCAGGTCCGCGTGCAGGATGGACGCATCACAGCGCACGAACATATGTTCGCACGGAGGTGTGACAACTAGCCGGATTCGCCGTAGATGCTGCTCACCCAGATGTGGGTGAGGGTGTCGACGACTCGCTCCGCCTCGACCGCGGGTGTTTCGGCGGACAGTGCGGCCATCATCGTGCGCTCGTTCATCTGGTTCAGCGACGTCGCCAGGTCCGCGGCGGGGATGGTGTCCGGTGCGGCACCACGCTCCCGTTCGGCGGCGATCATCGCGGCCGTTTGGTCGATCCATTTCTGCATGAAACCCGACCACACCGTCCGCAGCTCCGAGCTGGTGGCCAGCGCCTCGGTTGCGGTCCGCGCCACGGCACGATGCGTGCTGAACGCGGTGTAGAACGCCTTGATGCCGTTGCGCCACACCCGGCGAGGGTCGGTCGGGAGCCGCTGCACCGCGCCGTCGAACTCGGAGTCGGCGCGCGCGATCACCGGCTCGAGCAGCGACAACAGCACGGCCTCCTTCGACTTGAAATAGAAGTAGAACGTCGGACGCGAGATGCCGGCGCCTTTGGCCAGGTCATCGACCGAAATATCGGCGAGCGAACGCTGTTCGAGCAGCCGCTCGGCTGTCGCCAGGATCGCCTGCTCGCGGTCGTCGCCGGACGGGCGCAGGGCACGACGGCCCCGCAGGGCGCGGGGCTGGCCGACAGAGGTCACGTCCGTTACTTTACACAGGGTCGAGAATTTCGACAGTGTGTTGACTAGCTCGACAGGGCGTTGATAGCGTGGCCCTCATGACTGAGCATCTGGACGTCGTCATCGTGGGCGCCGGAATCTCCGGCGTGAGCGCGGCCTGGCATCTGCAGAACCGCTGCCCGACCAAGAGCTACGCAATCTTGGAGCGCCGCGACGACCTCGGCGGCACGTGGGACCTCTTCAAATACCCGGGCATCCGGTCCGACTCGGACATGTTCACTCTCGGGTTCCGGTTCAAGCCATGGCGCTCGGCGAAGTCGATCGCCGACGGAGCCGACATCAAGGCGTACATCAAGGAAACCGTGGTCGAGAACAAGATCGACCAGCACATCCGCTACCGCCAACGCGTCATGGCTGCCGATTGGTCCGACGCCGACAACCGCTGGACCGTGACAGTCGAGAGCGACGGCCAACAGCGCGAAATGACCTGCTCCTTTTTGATTGCGTGCACCGGCTACTACAACTACGACGAGGGATATTCGCCGACGTTCCCCGGCGCCGAAGACTTCGAGGGCACCATCGTCCATCCGCAGCATTGGCCGGAGGACCTCGACTATGCCGGCAAGAAGATCGTGGTGATCGGGTCCGGCGCCACGGCGATCACTTTGATTCCCGCCCTGGTGAACTCGGGCTCCGGACACGTGACGATGTTGCAGCGCTCGCCGACTTACATCGGCTCATTACCCGGGGTCGACCCGTTCGCCGTACGGTTCAACCGACTGCTGCCGGAGCGCCTTGCGCACATCGCAAATCGCTGGAAAGCCATCGTGTTCAGCACCTTCCAGTATCAGCTGGCCCGGAAACGCCCGGCCTATATGCGCAACTTGCTGATGACGATGGCCCAGCGGCGCCTGCCGAAGGGCTACGACGTCGAGAAGCACTTCGGGCCGAACTACAACGTGTGGGACCAGCGGCTGTGCCTGGCGCCCGACGGCGACTTCTTCCGGACCATCCGGCACGGCAAGGCCGACGTAGTCACCGACACCATCGACCGGTTCACCAAAACCGGAATCAAACTCACCTCGGGTGAGGAGCTGCAGGCCGACATCATCGTCACCGCAACGGGTTTGAACATGCAGTTGCTGGGTGGAGTGCAGCCCACCAGGAACGGTGAGCCCTTCGACCTGACGTCGCTGATGACCTACAAAGGCCTGATGTTCTCCGGAGTGCCGAATTTCGCCATCACCTTCGGATACACTAACGCGTCGTGGACGCTGAAGGCCGACCTGGTCTCCGAGTTCGTGTGCCGCTTGCTGAACTACATGGACGCCAACGGCTTTGACAACGTGGAACCGCAGCATCCCGGCGGCGATGTCGACGAGCTGCCATTCATGGACTTCAGCCCGGGCTACTTCCAGCGGTCGATGCACTTGCTTCCCAAATCTGGATCGCGCGCGCCGTGGCGGCTCAAACAGAACTACTTGTTCGACATGCGAATGATCCGGCGTGGCAAGGTCGCCGGCGAGGGCCTGCGATTCACGAAAAAGCTTGCGCGAGTGGCGGCTTAGCGGCTAGACGACGACGATGCCGTCGTCGTCGCTGTAGGCGATCTCTCCGGGCATGAACGTCACTCCGCCAAGGCTGACCTCGACGTCGCGGTCGCCGTCGCCGGCTTTGGTGCTCTTGCGGGGATTGGTGCCCAGCGCCTTGATGCCGATGTCGATGCCACGCAACGCGGCGGCGTCACGTACCGCACCGTTGATGATCAGACCGGTCCAGCCGTTGGAGCGGGCGAGTTCGGCGATGACGTCGCCTACCAGCGCGCTGTGCAGCGAGCCGGCACCGTCGATCACCAGCACCCCGCCGGTACTTGGTTGGGACAGTAAAGATTTCAGCAGAGCATTGTCCTGAAAGCAGCGCACGGTGCTGATCGGTCCGGCGAATTCGGTGCGCCCGCCGAACTGGCGGAACTGAAGATCGCAGCTGCGTACGTCGGGTCCGATGCTGTCGACGAGGTCGGCGGTCGCCTCGAATGACACGCTCATCAGCGGCGCCGAAGCTGTCGGATCAGCAGGATCGCGAGCAGGCTGAGCGCCACGGCAACCGCCAGTGGCAACGACGACTGGCGGGTCACCGACTGCGGAATGTTGGCAGAGACCGGGTTGTTTGCGCCCTCTACCGTTGACTTTGCTTGTGCCGCAGCATCTTTTGCGGCAGCGGCGATTTCACCATCGGTCTCGACTCGGGGGTATGGATCCTGTTGCGCCTCCAGTGGTTTCGGCGGCGTGGGCGCCGCGTTTTTGGCCGGAGTCTTCTTGGCGGGCGCTTTCTTGACTGGAGCTTTTTTCGCGGCGGCCTTTTTCGCAGGTGCTTTCTTGGCAGGTGCTTTTTTGGCTGGCGCCTTCTTCGCGGCCTTGGCGGGGGGCGTTTTCTCCGGCGGCGTCGCTGCGCCGTTGGATTCGCTGTTGGGTTGATCTTGAGGGTCTGCCATTCGGCCGCTCCTTCGCAGCATTCTCGGCCATTTCTAGCGCCACCAAAAGTTACTCGGCACCCATCATGCCAGGACGTGCGGTCCCGCCTTGCCGACCAGGTCGGTCAGGGCTTGCGGCGCATGGTCCACAACAGGCCCGCGCCGACGATCGCGACGGCCACCGCGACAAATGGCCAGACCGCAATGCCGTGGCCGGTGTCGCTGGTGGTGGCGCTAGGCCCCGGGGTGCCGGTACCGGCCACCGTCAGGCGGAACGACCAGGACCCGGACACCACGTGACCATCGGCGGACGTCACCCGGTAGTTCACCGTGTAAGGGCCGGCCGGCCCAAGGGGGCGTAATCCCACCCCGACGACCGCGCCCTGCACGGTGGTGTCCCCGCTGGACCAGACGTTTCCGTCGGGCCCGACGACGGTCATGGCCGCGAAGGTGGTCTGCAATCGCTCATTGAAGGTGGCGCTCACCCGGGCCGGACCCGTCGCGAGAGCCGCATTGTCCGCGGGGTCGGCGGACACCCGGTTGGCATGCGCCGACGCGACTTGTGCGGTCAGTGTGGCGGTCAACAGCAGGGCGGCGAGCAGCAGGCCCGCCCAGGCGATGTCGGCCAGCCTCCTCATGTCCGGCGGCGGACCAGCACGAGGACGATGCCCAGTGCGGCCGCGACCAGGGCGGCTCCGCCCAGTACGCGAGCGATGTTGTCGGCTGATGCGGCCGACGACGTGCCACTGTGTCCGGTGGGCATGCCCGAATGGTGGTGTTCATGCGGGGCAGCGGACCCAGCGCCGAGCGTCAGCATGGGCGCCGGGTGCTCGGGCTCACTGCCGTCGGGCAGCGGCTGCTGATCCCACTTCACCACCGACCCGTCGGCGTAGGTCTGGGTGGCCGGGAAGCTGACGCTGTCGGCGTCGGGCAGCTGCACCGATATCCGGAACAGCGCGAACTGGTCGACTCCGATCCCGCCGTTGGGCACGGCCGTCCACGTCACCGATCCGACGGTGCCGGACGCCGCGTCGCGGTCGAGCTTGGCGGTCCATCCGGGCATGGCTTCGGTGCGCGCGGATGCGACGTCCGGAAGCTTGACGGTCAGCGCCGTGGTTGCGGCGCCTTTGTCGGATTCGTTGGGCACCTGAAAGGTGACGATCGCCATGGCGCCGCGGACCGCGTTGTCACTACTGGCATGGACGTGCGCCCACGCCGGGGCAGTGGCGATCGAGGCGCCGAGGTAAAGCGCGGCGGCGGCGAAGCCGGTAATCAGCACGCGCGAAATCCACCGATCGTGGAATGGCATGTCAGAACACTACTTTCAGGTCAACCCGAGCCGAGCCATCAGATCGGCTTCGATGCCGTCGAGCTGCGACGAGATCGCCGAGTGCGCCGCGCGCCGACGAGCCGCCGGCATGTTCTCGGCGGCGGTCACGGCTGCTGACAGATCGGCGAGCCGCTCGGAGATGGCGGCCACGAACTGCTTGGTCTCGGCGTCCTTGGGCTTCTTTTCTTGCACCGCCCGCAAAGACTTCTCCGCGCCGGCGATCCGGGCCGACAGCTGCGCGCCGTGCCCGGAGAACTGGCCGATCTGAGCCAACGGAATCCCGAGTTGATCCGCGCGACGCTGGTCGATCAGCGCCCGGGCGGCCATCGCCGCCCGGTAAATCACCGGCGTCAGTATCGGCGCCAGCAGTCGCGACACCGTCAGCACCCGCCGAATCCGCGTCGGTGACAACAACTTGCCCTCCCGCGCTGCCTTGAGCTCGGCCTCGGCGACTTTGAGCGCCGTGCGGTCGCTGTCGCGCTGCGATTTGATCTGCGCGTTGAGCATTTTGTCGGCGGCTCGACGTTCGTCCCTGAATCGGCGCGCCTGGTTCTTGGCGGAGAGCTTGGCCTCCAACTTGGCGCGGGCCTTGATCGCACGGGCTTCGGCACGACGCGTCGCGCGACTCTTTCGCTTGCGAAACAGGCCCATTCCCGGCCGCCTCCCGGTATCTCGTGGACTATCGCTCTCGCGTGTGCGCGATCCGTGAGCCAACCCTAATCGGAACAGGCAGACGGCAGCCCGTCAGGTCGGGCTGCGGCCCGGTGGCGGCTAGGCGTCGAGGTGTTCTGCGCGGCGCAACTCGTTGACGCGCTGCACGACGTCCTGCTGCGCTTGCGCGGACAACCCGACGGCGCGCACCGCGATGCGGCGCACACCGTCGTCGCGGATCGCGGCCATCCAGACCAGCTCCTTGTCGAGCTTTTCGTAGTAGTCGTCGTCAGTGAAGTAGGCCGGTTTGATGCGGAAGAAGTTGGCCAGTGCAGCCATGGTCGCCGACGACGGGTTCGTGCGGTTGCCAGAACGTAGCTGCGACAGATAGGGAGCCGACATTGTGATGCCCTCCGCCTTGAGCGCCGCGATCACCTCCGCGGAGGTGTGCGGCCCGCGCCCGGGTGGATACACCGTGTCGAACAAGCGGTTCAGGCGGGCGGAAAACGTCGTGCTCATCGATTTGACCTCCACTGGGCTGTAGAAGTGAACTATTACCTATGTGTGTTTGCTGACCATGGTAGCGAGAGTTTGTGTCCACAACCAGGTGCAAACCGGGCAGGCTTCGCTGGCGGCGTCCCTGAGGTTCGCTGAGTCCACACTTGACGAGCGTCCAACTAAATCACGGCAGTGTCCATAAAGAGAACACAACTCACAGGTTATCCGCAGAAAGCAAGTCTGGCGCCGGTGTCCTTCAGCATCCTGCCGAAGGGCGGCGCGACGCCCGGCGGATGGTGTCGGGCGAATAGCTCGCAACGACCCGTCTATGAAGTCTCTTTGAAAGCGCACTTTGCTGTCGGGTCGGATTCAGGGCGCGTTAAGAGGGCGAGGGTGCACCAAATAGCCCTCAGGGATACCTCTGGGGGCGACTGCCGGGCTCGGCTGGCTTGAGCGAAGGGGTGCCGCGGCACCTTAGACGGATTCCGGCGACCTCCCGGCGAGCGAAGCTCCCGTGTGGCGGCGGCGCAGAGTTTGCGCCGCGGCCATGGTGACGGCTGCCAGCGCCACCACCGCGGTTACCGCGATGGCCACCGGCCGCCAGCCCAGTGCGCTGTCGAACAGCATCCACAGGCCGAACATTCCGAACAGCACGCTGGCCAATACATGCAGCAGCTGCTGGGGGAGGCGGCGGTGCAGCAGCCTTCCCGCGCCAATCGCCAGCCCGTCGGCCAGGACCATGCCGAGGGTGCTACCGATCCACACGCCGGCCCAGTCGTGATCGCTGGCCAACGTCACCGTCGCCAGCGTCGTCTTGTCGCTCATTTCGGCGAGTGCGAATGACGACACGACAGTCAGCAGCGCGAAGCGGGGTTCGGGGGCGGTCGAGGCGGCTTCGTCGTCGGCGGCGGCGCCCTCGCGCCAGGCCCACGCGGCGAAAATCAGGAACGCGAGCGCGGACGCGAAGGCCATCGGCCGCGCGGGGAGCGTGGCGCCCAGGTAGTGGCCGATCGTTACCGAGACGCCGTGCACGAGGAACGACGCGATGGTCACCCCGGGCAGCACTACCCACCATCGGAAACGCAATGCGTAGGTCATCGTGATGAGTTGAGACCTGTCGCCGAGTTCGGCGAGGAAGACCACTGAAAGACTCAGGAGTGTCGCCGCAAGCATCCCGAATGACCTTTCGACACGTCGTTGACAACCACCGTGGTCATCGAACACCGGTCGAAGGTCTCGCCCACCGATCCGCTGGGATCGGTTCGCCGGCCGGGCTATTCGCCAGTATGTCGACACGACGATTAGGGGCTACTCCCCTTCGCTAACGGTCCCAGGCTAGCGGGCAAATCCGGGGCGCGCCAGGAAGGCCCGGAAGTTCGGACGCCCGTATCTCTGGATTCGGAGCCCGAACTAAGTCGTTTGAATTTCCTTATGCCGCAAGCAGCATTGCCAGAATCGCGGTGTCGGGATGGCTGATGGGGTCGACGCCGACGCGGCTCACCATCGACGTGATGGTGCCGTCGGCTTCGGCTTCGACCCACGCCGCGCGGTGCTCTAATCCCAGATACGGTAACCCCGGGAGCAGGACGCATCCCGAGGCCGCTCCAGTGCATTCCGGCAACGACGGTGTGGTCTCTGACGGGGGATGCAGCATGAGCAGGGCGGGGGGTTGATGATCCGCGAAATACCCTGGCCGGATTGCTGATTCGCCGAACACCGTGCCTTCGGCCAGCACCAGGCCGACGGTGTCTGGCTCGGGCTCGTCGGGCAACTCCTCGCGGGCGCCGAATACGGTTGTGGTGGAAAGCAATCCGGGTAAGGATGCGACCCGCACCGCGACCATCAACAGTTGGGCCCACTCTTTGGTCGAATCTGGCCAACGGCCAGAGATCACAAACCCTTTCAGGGCACCACGAGCGTGGAAGGGGGCAACCCCTATCGGCTGGCCTGACCCAGTCTCCATCTCGACCTCCGCGCGACGTGTCCGTCCGAAGTAACCACGCTGGTAGCCCGAATAAATAAGAATGCCTGCGGCTTAGGCGCGGTGCAACTCGACACGGCTACCGGCGCAGGCCTTTTATGAAACGGCCGATACGGGCCGGATAAAGGTAAGGGCGCCACGCGATCCGCGTGACGCCCCAGCCCTTGAAAAGATCTGAGCGATGGTCTCAGCCGAAAATCAGGCCCTTCGTCTTCGACGTTGCGGCCTCGTAACGCGACTGCACGTCTGGCCAGTTGACGACGTTCCAGAACGCCTTGACGTAGTCCGCCTTGACGTTCTTGTACTGCAGGTAGAAGGCGTGCTCCCACATGTCGACCTGCAGCAGCGGGATGATGCCAAGCGGGACGTTGGCCTGCTGGTCGTACAGCTGGAAGGTCAGCAGCCGGTCGCCGAGGGTGTCGTAACCGAGCACCGCCCAGCCCGAGCCCTGCAAGCCGTTGGCGGCAGCGCTGAACTGAGCGCGGAATTTGTCGAACGATCCGAAGGCGTCGTCGATGGCGGCGCCCAGCGCGCCGGTCGGCTTGTCCCCGCCGTTCGGCGACAGGTTCTTCCACCAGATCGAGTGGTTCACGTGTCCACCCAGGTGGAAGGCGAGGTTCTTCTCGTTCAAGAAGATCGCGGCGTGGTCGTCATTGGCGCGTGCCTCTTCGAGTTTGGCAATGGCGTCGTTCAAACCCTTGACGTAGGTGGCATGGTGCTTGCTGTGATGAATCTCGTTGATCTGACCTGAGATGTGTGGTTCCAGCGCTGCGTAGTCCCAGTCCAAATCGGGCAGGGTGTATTCAGCCACGGCGTTCCTTTCCTCGATGATCGTCTTAACGGGCATTCGCACGGAGTCCGCCGCGCGGCAGGCCCAGCGTAATCAACCCTGCTCCATGACCGCGCGCGCCGCAAGGACGACCCCTATGGGCCGATGGGACGAGTACCCATTCGACGGGATTTCAAGAGGAAATAATCAAGACAAAACAATGAGGGCGAGAACCGCGAGCAACGCCAGCGCGATCAGGCCGGCACGCAAGGCGGCAACGCTGTAACTGTGGTTCCAGGCGGGCGATCCGGAATACGAGCTCGACGGGGCCGGTGTACCCGGACCGAACGAATGCGTCGCCATCAATCGCCTTTCACTTGTCGGTCACCTCAGCCGAGTGAGGTGAGTCACAACATTTTTGGTGATGGCGATCATAACCCTTTGTGATGGGGTTGGAAAATGTACCGGGCAACGCCACGCTGAGCTGCGGATTTGTGCTGGCCATCGGCGATCGGTCCCACTCTGGGGCAGGCATGATTTGGTGTTGCGACTGGGCGATTCCGATTGCTGCGCACTGGGTCGGTCCATTCGCTCGACTGCTCGTCTGGCCTGTCGATGACGCACCACAAACGCCCGGCGTTATCCACAGTTGGGGCCAGGTTCAACCGTTATTTGCTGATTGATTGCGTGCATACCCCCGACACCGTGTGGATAAACCTGTGGAAACTGTGGATAGCCAGGAAGTAGCTGTGACGCCGGTAACACCTGCGAATCCGCGGTCGAGGAGGCGGTCTCGGCCCTCGTATCCCTGCGGCGTTGCGAGGTGTGCCGCGCTCCCCGCAATCGGAGAGGTATCACCGCTGCTGCGCGGGCCGCGTTCGGTGGCCCGCATCGTCGCCGGGGCTACGCTGGTCCGGTGATCCAGGTGTGCTCCCAGTGCGGCACTCGGTGGAACGTGCGCGAACGTCGCCGCGAGTGGTGCCCGCGTTGTCGTGGCGCGCTGATGGCACCCCTGGCGGATGTGCCGGGCGCCGACTCCCGGTGGAGCACCCACGGCGGCCCGCCGTCGCCCGCCCGGTCGGCCGCACCGCAACGCACGCCGCCGCGGTTGCCGCCGGGTTTCCGATGGATTGCGGTGCGCCCCGGCGCCGCGCCCCCCGCGCGGCGAGGACCACGGTCGCTCGGCCCCACACCCCGCTACGCCGTGATACCGCGTTGGGGTTTGACCGACCATGTCGAGCAGACCCCGGCCACCCGCGACAGTTCGGCGCAAACCGGCCCGTCGGCGGCGGCCGTGCGCCTCGCGCTGTTCATCAGCGTGCTCGTGCTCGGTAGCGCGGCGCTGGTGTACGTCGCCCGGTATGTCCTGCTGGTCTTCAACCGGAAAACCTTGCTGAACTCGATAGTGGCGGTCGCCGCGGACTGGTTCGGAGATTTGGCCAGCGTGGCGGCCCTCGCGGCGCTGATCACGTCTGGCGTGTTCGTGATCCGGTGGCTGATCGCGCGGCGGGCCGCCGTGTTCTCGCACTATGGGCTGGCCGATCATCGCTCGGTCGCGGCGTTGTGGGTCGGCTGCGTCGTACCGTTCGCCAATCTGCTGTGGGCTCCGGTCTACGTGATCGAGCTGGCCGCGATCGAAGAGCACTACGGCAGGCTGCGGCGACCGATCTTCGAGTGGTGGATCGCGTGGTTCTTCAGCTACGCGGTCTCGATCTGGGCGATCGTCAGCAGCTTCGCCACCGACCCCCAAGGCATCGCGAACAACACCGTCCTGATGGTGTTCGGATACCTTTTTGCGGCGGCGACCCTGGCCGCCGTCGCCCGAGTGTTTGAGGGATTCGAACGCAAACCCGTGGCGCGCCCCGCGCATCGCTGGGTCGTGGTAGCCCCCGATCTCCCGGATCGGCACGGCGAGCCCGCCGCTGTTCCGGTTGAGTTGAAGGGGGAGGAACCGGCAGCATAGGGGTATGACGTGGGCCGACGCGGTGCTCGCCGGGCATCCTTTTGTCGTTGCCCACCGAGGTGCGTCCGCGTCTCGCCCCGAACACACGCTTACCGCTTACGACCTCGCGCTCAAAGAGGGCGCCGACGGCGTCGAATGCGACGTACGGCTCACCCGCGATGGCCATTTGGTGTGTGTGCACGACCGCAAGCTGGACCGGACCTCGACCGGAGCCGGCTTGGTCAGCACCATGACCCTCGCCCAGCTACGCGAGCTGGAATACGGCGCCTGGCACGACAGCTGGCGGCCGGACGGCACGCACGGTGATACCAGCCTGCTGACGCTGGATGCCCTGGTATCGATGGTTCTCGACTGGAACCGGCCGGTGAAGATCTTCATCGAGACCAAGCATCCGGTGCGGTACGGCTCGCTGGTCGAAAGCAAAGTGCTGGCGCTGCTGCACCGCTTCGGGATCGCCTCGCCGGCATCTGCCGACCGGTCGCGCGCGGTGGTGATGTCGTTCTCGGCGGCGGCCGTCTGGCGAATACGGCGAGCAGCACCGCTGCTGCCGACGGTGCTGCTCGGCCGGAATGCCCGTTATCTGACCAGCAGCGCGGCCACCGCCGTCGGGGCGACTGCAGTCGGGCCGTCACTGGACGCGCTGAAGGACTATCCGCAACTCGTGGATCGCGCCGTCGCCCAGGGCCGGGCCGTGTACTGCTGGACCGTCGACGGGTACGGCGACATCGACTTCTGCCGGGACGTTGGGGTGGCCTGGATTGCCACCAACCACCCCGGCCGCACGAAGACCTGGCTGGAAAACGCGCGGACCATCGGCGGCAGGGGTTAGACCGGCGGGACGAGCTGGCCGCCCGCGTTGCGAAATCGCTACGACGGTCCGTCGAGTGCGTCGGCGGGCACCGGCGCGTCGGCGGCCAGCGCGTCGAACAGCTTGCCGGCCACGTCGTGATTCCACACCACGACCGAGCCGGCGCTGTTACTGGTGAATTCGGCGATCGGGACGGTCAGCGTGGTGGTGGATCCGTGTATCGCCCAGCCCAGCCGAGCCAGGTCCCAGACGTGATCGCCCTCATTGACGGTCAGCGCGTCGGCGGCGGCATGCGGCACCGCGTACCAGCGCCACGGATTGAGCCAGACCGACGCGCTGGCGGCGCGGTGCAGGAGCGCCGAGATGAACTGTCGCTGGTTGACCATCCGGTCCAGATCCGCTCGGGGGGTGTCGCGGGTCCTGACGTAGCCGAGCGCGTTGCGACCGTTCAGCTGTTGGCAGCCGGCGGGTAAGTCGATGCCGGCTAGCGGGTCGCTGATCGGCGCGGTCGGGCAGGCGGTGACGCCGCCGAGGGCGTCCACCAGGACCGCGAACCCGCTGAACCCGATCTCGGCGTAGTGATCGAGGCGCAGTCCGGTGGCCTGCTCCACCGTCTGGGTCAGCAGCGATGCCCCGCCGATCGCGAACGCGGAGTTGATCTTGTCCTTGCCGTGCTCGGGAATCGGCACGTACGAGTCGCGCGGTATCGACACCATCGTCGTCGGGGCGCTCGACCCCAATTCGGGGATGTGTATCAGCAGAATGGTGTCGGTGCGGCTGCTCCCGACGTCGCCGCCGGTGGCCAGGTCTTGCTGCTGCTCGGCAGAGAGCCCGTCGCGACTGTCCGAGCCGACGAGCAGCCAGTTGGTGCCGCGGCCCGGCCCCGGCCGATCGGGGTAGTCGGCGAGAACCGCCTTGCGATGCAGTGTGGTGTCCAGCCAGAGGCCGCCGCCCAGCACGCCGGCGGCGGCCAGCAGCAAGCCGATCAGCATTGTTGCCGCGATGACCCGGCCCCAGCGGCGCTTCGTGCGCTTGCGGCGCATCCGGGGCACGCCCGGCGGCGAGACGCGCGGAATCGGCACAGTTGGGTCGGCCGCGGGCGATGGCGGATTGTTCTGGCGGCGAAGCACCGGCGCCGCCTCGGGACGCGACTCCCGCGGTGGGATCGGTCTTCCAGGCCGTCCACGTTGTGGTGATCGGTCGCCGTTCACCTGGCTAATTTACGTGCAGGCGGACGCCAGACGCGTGTGCCGGTCCCTCAATCGGCTAGCGGCGGGCCCGCAGGCCGTTGATGAACGGGCAGCCCATCAGCACGCGAATGGCCTGGCTCAACCCAGTCATGTCATCGACCGGCTTGTGGAACGGCAGCCGGATGTCGTGGTCGCCGTCGTGGCCTTCGATGCGGAACCGCACGCCGTAGCGGTCCAGTCCCAGCGGGCGGACCTGTCCGCGCCGCAGCGGCGCCGGAAGCCGGGATACCAGGCGCGCCACCACGTCGGTGTGGGCGTTGTCGAGGTGCCACAGCAGGCTCGACTCCATCTCGCAGAAGGGGTCGGGCCGCGCCGCGAGCAGGTCCTCGATGCTGACGGGCTCGGCGCCGGTGGCGTCGGTAACCACGACGGAGGCGATCTCGAGGCGCAGCAGTGTGTACCGGTCATCGCCCGGGGCGGGCGGCATGCACTTCGGGGTATCGACCTGCAGCAGTGCCGGATGCGGGCACTCGCTGGCGATCACATCGAGGGTCGGGCTGATCTCGGCCGGTGGGACCTGCCGCAGCCGGCCGCGCACCCACACCAGTGAACGGACCGGCTCCCGCAGCGGAAGCGGCGCGTAGTCGGTGAGCTCGAGCAGTGCTTGCGATCCGCAGAGCCGACCGTCCGTCGCGCTGTCGATGGGGAGGGCGAGGGCGAAGGATCCGTCGTGCAGGAGGTGATGCACCGGCGTGGGCACCGGATCCTCGCGCTCGACCGCCAGAAGGGCACCGACGGCCCGGGCACAGGCGCTGCGGATGCGTTCGGCAGTCGTCGGCGCGGCGGTGGTCAGCGGTAACATCGTTCTCCTCGGTCCTTAGGTAAGCCTAAGTTAACTTAGATCGAGGGTCGAAGCAAGGTCTGTTTTTGCAATGTCCCCACTAGGGTTGTGGTCGTGGTCGGCATCACTTACCTCGGTCCCGAAGGGACCTTCACCGAGGCGGCGCTCTTACAGATGACGTCCGCCGGCTTGATCCCCGACCAACATCTGGGCCCGGTCCAGCGATTGCCGATCGACAGCACACCCGCTGCGCTGGAGGCGGTCCGCAATCGGGAGACCGATTACGCGTGCGTGCCGATCGAGAACTCGATTGACGGCACGGTGGTGCCGACATTGGACAGCCTGGCGAACGGATCGCCAATGCAGATCTTCGCCGAGACAACGCTGGATGTGGCTTTCAGCATCGTCGTCAAACCCGGCCGCAACGCCGACCAGGTGATGACGCTGGCGGCCTTTCCCGTGGCCGCGGCCCAGGTGCGCCGATGGCTGGCGGGGAACCTGCCCGGCGTCGAACTGCGGCCGGCGTACTCCAACGCCGACGCCGCCCGGCAGGTGGCCGAGGGCGAGGCCGACGCCGCGGTGACCTCGCCGCTGGCCGCCACGCATTGGAAGCTCGCGGCCCTGGCCGAAGGCGTTGTCGACGAACTCAATGCCCGTACCCGCTTCGTTCTGGTGGGCCTGCCGGGGCCGCCGCCGGTTCGCACCGGAGCCGATCGGACGTCGGTGGTGTTGCGCATCGAGAATGCGCCGGGCGCGCTGCTGGCTGCGCTGGGCGAATTCGGCATCCGCGATATCGACCTGACCCGAATCGAATCCCGGCCGACCCGAACCGAACTCGGCACCTATCAGTTCTTCGCCGACTGCGCGGGACATATCGACGACGACGCCGTCGCCGAGGCACTCAAGGCACTGCGTCGACGTTGTGTGGATGTGCGGTATTTAGGATCCTGGCCGACGGGCCCGGCAGCAGGGATAGGGCCACCACCGCCAGACGAGGCGTCGCGCTGGCTGGCGCGGCTACGGGCGGGCAAACCTGAACAGGCCGAAGGTTCCGGCGGGGGGATTTGAACGATGAGTGGTCGGTTGGTGCTGCTGCGGCACGGCCAATCCTTCGGCAACGTCGAACGTCGGCTGGACACCCGGCCCCCCGGGGCGGATTTGACGCCGACGGGACGGGATCAGGCCCGGGCGTTCGCTCTCGATGCCGGGCGCCCGGCGCTGCTCGCGCACTCGGTGGCCAACCGGGCGTCGCAGACGGCCGCGGTGATCGGGGCACAGGTCGACGTCGCTCCGCGCGAAGTCACCGGGATCCACGAGGTGCAGGTCGGGGCGCTGGAAAACCGCAACGACGACGATGCGGTCGCGGAGTTCAACGCCATCTACGACCGGTGGCATCACGGCGAGCTCGACGTGCCGTTGCCCGGCGGCGAGACTGCCAGCGAGGTGTTGGACCGCTATGTCCCGGTGCTGACCGACTTACGGATGCGCTACCTCGACTACCACGACTGGAACGGTGACATCGTCGTCGTCAGCCACGGTGCGGCGATCCGGCTGGTTGCCGCGTTGCTGGCCGGCGTGGACGCGGACTTCGCGCTGGACAACCATCTGGCCAATGCCGAGTCGGTGGTGTTGGCCCCGATCACCGACGGGCGGTGGAGCTGTGTGCGGTGGGGAAACCTGACGCCGCCGTTTTACCCCGAGCCCAGCGAGGCCAACGCCACGCCGGTCGCCGACGCGGTTCGGTCGAGCACCGATCCGATGGGCTGATCAGACAGCCAGCGCGACCAATTCCGTGCAGCTGCAGCCGACGGCGTCGCAGTCGATGACGAACGTGTGCGCCACCAGCTCGGGACTTACACAGTCCGGCTCGGTGCATTCCGAATGACGCAGGGAGTGGCGAATGATGGTGCCGTGGCAGTGCTGTAAGCCGGCCCGGCACTCGCGGCAATCTGCGCTCATACGCCGTTCCTAGCACCAAGGGATGACAAATCCACGATGCCGCGCCCGGATTGTCGCCGGAATATCAGCCCCAGCCCAGTTCTTCCAATCGGTCGTCGTCAATGCCGAAGTGGTGGGCTATTTCGTGGATCACCGTGATCGCCACCTCTTCGACGACGTCGTCGTCGGAGTCACAGATGTCCAGCAGCGCTGCGCGGTAGATCGTGATTGCGTCCGGCAGCGATCCGCCGTAGTCGGAGTCGCGTTCGGTCAGCGCCACCCCCTCGTAGAGTCCCAGCAGTTCGGGGTCATCGGGGTGGCGGTCTTCAACGAGGATGACGACGTTGTCCATGGCGGCCGCCAGCTGGGCGGGGATCAGGTCGAGTGCGTCGGAGACCAGTTCGTCGAACCGCTGCGGATCCATCCGCACGGCCACGCGGCTAACCGCCCGGCGCCGGCTCGGCTGGCGCTGGCGGCGCGCCCGGTGCGGGTGCATCCGGCATGGGCGGGGGCGCCTGGTTGGCCGGTGGCGGCGGCGCACCACCATCCGCCGGAGGTGGCGGCTGATCCTGCGGCGCCTGCGTGGCCGGAGCTTGCGTGGCGGTCGCCCGAGGCGGCGTCACCACCGGCTGTTGTTGCGGCAGGTGCTGATTGCCCTGCGGCATCTCCGGCGGAGTGTTGGACTGCGCGGGCGGGCTGGCCGGCGCCTGCACCGGAATCGGCGGCAGCGTGAGCCGCTCCTCGGGAATCTCGGGCGGCGGCACGGGCGCCTGACCGTTGATCAGCAGCTGACCCTTGGCGCTGTTGACCAGGGTGGCCCAGCCGCCGTTGCCCAGGGTGGCGCCGATGCTGCAGGCGACCTCGCGGCTACCCGCCGACCAACTCGGCAATGACAAGGTGGGGTAGATCAGCGTCAGCGTGGTGGTGCGCAACTTGGTCGGCGCCAGGTAAGCGTCGGTCATCTTCGTGCAGGCGTCCTTGATGTAGCCGTCCTGCTCGGGTTCGGCGGGCAGCGCACCGGGGAACTTCTCGGCGAGGTTGACCGTGCCGCTGACCTCCATGGCGTGCGGCGCCTTGCAGTCGACCGGGACGTCGATGGGCTGGTTGGACGTCGAGTCGATACCCAAGCAGGTGCCGGCGGGCCACACCTTCGACTGGTCGACGTCGGCGACCTTGCCCTTGAAGGCGGCCTGTTCGTTGTTCGCGCCGGGCATCTGCAGCCCACACAACATGCGGCGCTCGCCGGACTGACGCCACGCCCGGTCACCCGCCCACAGCAGGCTGACGCTGAATTTGCTGTTGGGGTCGTACTTAGGGCCGAGGTATCGGCGCACCGCGGCCTCGCATTGCTCCTGACTGATCTGCTGGATGCGAGCCGGCGACGGCGGGGCGGCGCTGGGCCCGTACTCCGAGCCGGGGAAGGTCCTCATGTCGATGGACTCGGCGACCTCGAACTTGTGATCGTCGATGCACTTGACGATGCTCGCGGACTCCGGCGTGACGTCCGGCCACATCAGGCAATCGCCGGTTTTGGCGCGGTTGAACGCGGCGTCGGCCTTAGCCCCGGTGCTGGGCACGGGGTTGCTGCCGAGATAGCCCGCAAGCCGGCCCTGCCCGGGTCCGCCGACGGGCAGGGCGGTTACTAGCCCGGCGATCAGCAGCCCGCCGAGCGCGAACAGGAGCAGTGCTCGCCTGGTTGCGGTCGCCTGCAAAGTACGCGGCAACCCGGAGCCGGCCAGCTGCCGCTCCGCCTCAGTGGCGGGCGGGCTGGGTGCGGCGACTTCCGTCTCGAGCGTGTCCGACATCGACTCCATTCTGACAGGACGCCCGAGCTAACGTGACAAACGTTACAGATGTGAGTCCTGGGGTTAGCTATTGCGGATGCTGCGCGCGGTCGGTGCCGAACCGAAAGTAATCTTGCGGCCGTGATCGACCTCAAGCTGCTCCGGGACGACCCCGACGCCGTCCGCCGCTCCCAACTCAGCCGCGGCGAGGACCCGAAGCTGGTGGATGCCCTGCTGACGGCCGACGCCGCCCGCCGGGGCGCGATCTCGACCGCCGACACGCTGCGTGCCGACCAGAAGTCCGCCAGCAAGAGCGTGGGCGCCGCGTCGCCCGACGAGCGGCCGGCGTTGTTGGCGCGCGCGAAGGAGCTGGCCGAGCAGGTGAAGGCCGCCGAGACCGCTCAGGCCGAGGCGGAGACGGCGTTCACCGCGGCACACATGGCGATCTCGAATGTCGTCATCGACGGGGTTCCGGCCGGCGGGGAGGACCACTACGCCGTCCTCGACGTCGTCGGCGAGCCGCCGGCGATCGAGAACCCGAAAGACCACCTGGAGCTGGGTGAGTCGCTCGGTCTCATCGACATGGCGCGCGGCGCCAAGGTGTCCGGCTCGCGGTTCTACTTCCTGACCGGTCAGGGCGCGCTGCTACAGCTCGGCCTGCTGCAACTGGCGCTGCGCCTGGCCGTCGAGAACGGCTTCGTCCCGATGATCCCGCCGGTGCTGGTGCGCCCGGAGGTGATGGCCGGCACCGGATTCCTGGGCGCTCACGCCGACGAGATCTATCGGGTCGAGGCCGACGACCTCTACCTGGTGGGCACCTCGGAGGTGCCGCTGGCCGGCTACCACTCGGACGAGATCTTGGACCTGTCCGGCGGCCCACTGCGGTATGCGGGCTGGTCGTCGTGTTTCCGCCGCGAGGCCGGCAGCTACGGGAAGGACACCCGCGGCATCATCCGGGTGCATCAGTTCGACAAGGTCGAGGGCTTCGTCTACTGCACGCCCGCGGACGCCGAGGCCGAACACCAGCGGCTGCTGGGCTGGCAGCGCGAGATGCTGGCGCTCATCGAGGTGCCATACCGGGTAATCGACGTGGCCGCAGGCGATCTCGGCTCGTCGGCCGCGCGCAAGTTCGACTGCGAGGCCTGGGTTCCGACGCAGCAGACCTACCGCGAGCTGACGTCGACGTCGAACTGCACCACGTTCCAGGCCCGCCGGCTGGCCACCCGCTACCGGGACGACAAGGGCAAGCCACAGGTCGCGGCCACACTCAACGGCACGTTGGGCACCACGCGCTGGCTGGTTTCGATCCTGGAGAACCACCAGCGCCCCGACGGCAGCGTGCGCGTCCCCGAGGCGCTGGTGGGATTCGTCGGCACCGAGGTGCTGGAACCGAAGTCTTAGGCGTTGACGGTCGCGCGGTCCTGTTCGTGGCGGCGCTGCCGTTCCATCGTCGCGAAGTAGAACGCGAACGCGAACGCGAAGCTGGTGAACAGGCTGGACACGAAATACAGCCATGGGTGGCGCAGACCGCGGCGATGGCCGTCCACGATCGTAAAGATCGGCAGCAGAACCACATTCGCGATCGTGTAGTCCTGGCTGGCCGAGCTGGCGGCCGGGTTGGTGAACATCAGCTTGATGTATTCGGCCCAGCTGCCGTGTTCGCCCCAGAGCGGGTTGGTGGATCCGTGCGAGTACTCCTCGACATAGGTGATGTTGAAGTACCAGCCGAGCGCGACCGACGCGATGCCGACGACGTAGTAGACGATTTCCATCGGCGAGAAGAGCGGGCCGCCGGCCGGCCGGGCGAAGACCTTCGAGTTTGACCTGACGATCCAGATGATGACCGCCAGTCCGAGTACCGCGTGGGTGATGAGGGAAACCATGGGCGCAGTCTCACCCTGATCGCAAAGTTTTGTCAATAATGACACAACAATTCTTGGTACCTTACTGCAATGGTCAGGCCCGCTCAGACGGCGCGCAGCGAGCGCACGCGTGAAGCGTTGCGCCAGGCTGCGGTGGTGAGATTCCTGGCCCAGGGCGTGGAAGACACGTCGGCCGAACAGATTGCCGCCGATGCCGGGGTCTCGTTGCGGACGTTCTACCGCCACTTCAGCTCCAAGCACGACTTGCTGTTCGCGGACTACACGGGTCTGCACTGGTTTCGCGCGGCCTTGGACGCCAGGCCGGCCGGCGAACCGATCATCGATTCGGTGCAGTCGGCCATCTTCTCGTTTCCTTATGACGTCGACGCCGTGACCAAAATCGCCGCGCTGCGCCAAGACGAGCTCGACCCCGGGCGCATCGTCCGCCACATCCGGGAGGTCCAGGCCGACTTCGCCGATGCCATTGCAGCGCAATTGCAACGGCGTAGCCGCGGGGTCAACGGAACCGCGGGGCGGACGGCCGACCAACAGGTGCGTACCGCGGTGACCGCGCGATGCATTGCCGCCGCGGTGTTCGGCGCGATGGAGGTCTGGATGGAGAGCGACGACCGCTCGCTGGGCGAGCTCGCCCGGCTGTGCCACGCGGCGCTGGAGTCGCTGCGCGCGGGGATCACCGACTCCTGGATCACGGCGACCGCCCGTCAAGTTTCGTCATAATTGACAAAACTTTGCCACCATGCGAGCCTCCTTTCCGGAGGGCAGGGATATGACTGGTTATGACGCGATAGTTATCGGTGCAGGGCATAACGGGCTGACCGCGGCCGTGCTGCTGCAGAAGGCGGGACTGCGCACCCTGTGCCTGGACCCCAAGCTCTACGCGGGCGGCATGGCTTCCACCGTCGAGCTTTTCGACGGATACCAGTTCGAGATCGCCGGTTCGGTGCTATTCCCGACCTCGTCCAAGGTGGTCAACGAGCTGGGCCTGGACGCCATACCGACGATCGACTTGGATGTGATGTCGGTGGCAGTGCGCGGTGTCGGCGACGATCCGCTGATTCAGTACAGCGATCCCATCAAGCTGTTCACCCACCTCAACGAGGTGCACGGGGCGGACGCCGTCAACGGGATGGCGGGGCTGATGGGATGGGCCCAAGCGCCGACCCGCGCGTTGGGCCGATTCGAAGCCGGAATGCCGCCCAAGAGCATCGACGAGATGTATGCCTGTGCCACAAATGAATTCGAGCGCTCGGCAATCGATGACATGCTATTCGGATCGGTCACCGACGTGTTGGACCGCTACCTGCCCGACCGCGAGAAGCACGGCGCGATCCGCGGCTCGATGACCGTACTGGCCGTCAACACGCTTTACCGCGGGCCGTCCACGCCGGGTAGCGCGGCGGCACTCGCGTTCGGACTCGGCGTTCCCGATGGGGACACCATGCAGATGAAGAAGCTGCGCGGTGGCATCGGCGCGCTCACCACGCATCTGCGCGAGGTGCTGGAGAGCCATGGTGGTGAAGTTCGGTTGCGTACCAAGGTGACCGAGATTCTCGTCGCCGACGGGCGGGTGACCGGAGTGCGCACCGAGGCGGCGGAGACGTTGAACTCCCCGATCGTCGTCTCCGGTATTGCGCCGGATGTCACCCTCAACGAGATGATCGATCCCGCGGCGCTGCCCGCCGATATCCGGGAACGCTACGCGCGCATCGACCACCGCGGCAGCTACCTGCAGATGCACTTCGCGCTGGACGAGGCCCCCGAATTCGCCGCGCCGTATGAGGCCCTCAATGAGCCGGCCATGCAGGCCTCGATCGGACTGTTCTGCACGCCGGAAGAAGTCCAGCAACAGTGGGAGGACGCCCGGCGCGGAATCGTTCCGGCCGATCCGACCGTCGTGTTGCAGATCCCGTCGCAGAACGACCCGGACCTGGCGCCCGAGGGCAAGCATGCCGCGTCCGCGTTCGCGCTGTTCTTCCCGATCGAGGGCGACGTGGATTACGGGCAGGCGAAGGTCGAAATGGGTCAGCGGGTGATCGACAAGATCACCCGGCTCGCACCGAATTTCGAGCGCAGCATCATCCGGCACACCACCTTCACGCCCCGCCATATGGGTGTGATGTTCGGCGCCCCGGGCGGCGACTACTGCCACGGCCTGTTGAATGCGAATCAGATCGGCCCGAACCGGCCAGGGCCGAAAGGCTATCTGGGTCAACCGATTCCGATCAAGGGGTTGTACCTGGGCAGTGCGGGTTGTCACGGTGGCCCGGGGATCACGTTCACCCCGGGTTACAACGCCGCTCGCGCGGCGCTGGAAGACCGCTAGCCGAACCGCGCCAGTAGCGCGTCCAGCACGGCGAGGAATTCGTCCGGGCGCGCCGGGGTGAATGCCGGACTCGGCCGGGTCCCCGGAACGTCCAGCGTGATCAGCGTCGACTTCAGTGGGCGCTGCACGTCCAGCGGCAGCCAATAGCGCGGGTCGGTGCCGCCCCAGAAGGTGAACCGGGCCGTGAACCAGCCCAGCGACTGGGCTTTGTAGCCACGAATCGCGTCCAGTGCGATGATCTTCGACGTGCCGGACGGAAAGTGGTAGCGGCGCAATGTGATCGCCGTGCGGTCGAGTTGCACCGCGCCGTCGTCGTAGGTGTCGCTCATGTGCGGCGGCTCCGCAGCTGGTGACCGCGGGTAGTCAGGCAGCGTCCGTCTTCCAGCCGCCATTGCCAGCCATGCAGATTGCAAGTCAGCGTGCCGTCTTCTACCACACCGAATTTCGACAGGTCGGCTTTGAGGTGCGGACAACGACGCTGCATCTCCCAGCCATCCATCGTGATCGATGCGGAGTCGTCGTGGGTCTCGGCGAACCAGCCGTCGGCGTAGGCGATCCGCTCGTCGGTCAGGCACTTGAAGAACGTGTAGAGGTATTCGTTGTAGCCGCCGACCCGCCACGCCTGGAAGCGTGTGGACAAGAAGATGGTGTTGACCCAGTCCGGTTCACCATCGCGCAGCACGGTGCGCACCAATTCCGGCGCGACGGCGAAGCCGTAGCGGATCTTCTCGTGGGGAATGCGTTCGCGCACTGTTCGTTTCGGGAAGTCGAGAACGACGGTCTCGGGGCCGATCACCAGTTCGACGGGATAGCCGATGCCGTCGCAGATCTCGTTGCTTTGCAGCATGATCGGCTCGAACAGTGCCCGCAGCGGTTCCAGCAACGGCTCTCCGGTCGCGGGAGCCCAGCTGGCGCGCTCGGCGGCCAGGACCGGCGCCATCCGGTCGGCGAAGTCGGCGATATACGCCGCCTTGCCGGTAGTGAAAATGGCCTCCACCTCGTCCAGCGGCAGCGGGTGCTGTAGTGAATTCAAGGACGTGCCAGTGAAATCGGCGACCGAACCGGGAATCATCAGCAGGCCTCCGAACCGGTCACCGTCGTGCCCGTGGCGGCGCATCTGGTCCAGGAACACCATCTGGTCGGGGAAGATGTTGGCCGGATCGCCGTGGTCGTCGTTGAGGTGACGCAACTCGGGGTCCAAAAAGCAGGGCGGTCCCGCCGACGGCACCACCCAGGTCGCGTCCACTTGGGCGATGTACTGGCGAGCGCGATCCATTCCGCGCTGCCGTTTCTGGGTGCCGAACGACTCTTTGGCCCGGGCCGGCATGTCGTAGACCATCGGGTACCAGATCGCGCCGGAGTACTGCAGCAGGTGCACATCGATGTGCCCGAACTCGCCTGCCAGCATGTCCAGATCGACCGGCCGGGCGTCGTTCATGTTGAAAAGCGTTGTCGTGCCATCGGAAACGACGAGGGCCGAGTCGCCGATCGGGCCATCGGCGGGCGCCCGCAGTGCGATGACCATGATGTCGAGGTCGCCCTTGGGCCCGCTGACCCGGTGCTTGATTGAGTCGCTGGTCTCGAAGAAGCGGTGAAACCCCAGTTTTTCCAGCTCATTTCGAAGATCCGGCACCGGGAAGTCGGGCAGCAGCACCACCGCGTCCTTGTTGACGTGATCGTGCAGATGCTTCGCGTCGAAGTGGTCCTTGTGCAGGTGCGAGACGTACAGATAGTCGCAGTCGCCGAGAGTGTCCCAGTCCAGCGCGGTGTTGTCCGGGAACGGGAACCACGACGCGAAGTAGGCCGGGTTCACCCAGGGGTCGCACAGAATGCTGCCCGCCTGGGTTTGGATCAGAAATCCTGCGTGGCCTACGCTCGTGACCTGCACAAATGCCCTTTCGAATGGTTCGGGTGACTCGCTACGAGCTTAGCGTGAGGTGCTAGCTGAGCTGCTATCCGAGGCCTGCCACAGCCGCCGGTAGTAGTCGATGCGTGCCGGGTCCGGTTCCACGCCGTAGGCGGTGAAGAACTCCGCCTCCCACCCCCGGCCGGGATAGTTCCAGCCCAACGAGAGCGTCGCCACCGCGAGATCGGCCCAACGGTCGGCCACGCCGAGTTCGCCGAAGTCGACATGCCCGCAGCACCGACCGTCGTCGTCGATCAGGGTGTTGGGGGCACACGCGTCGCCGTGACAGACGACGAGCCGATCGACCGGCGGCGGCTCGCCCAGGCGTAACCGGGCGGCGGGGGACAGCGCGGCCAGCCTGCTGGTCGTCGACCACTCGAAAGGGCATGTGCGCGTCGGTAATCCGTCGTGCAGTTCGCGCAGCCCCGCGCCGATCGCAGGCACCGCGACGTCGGGGGCCGCCAGCCAGCGAGGGTGCACCGCGGACCGGCCCGGCAATCCACGGGTGTGCAGCCAGGCCCGGTCTCCGTCGGGACCCGAATCCACCCCCAGCCCGAGCACCTGCGGCACCGCCACGTAACGGGCCGCCCAGCGCAGCCGCCGTGCTTCCCCGGCAAAGTCGGTGCCACCTGCGTCAGCCACCTTGACGAACTCGCCAGTGGAGCCGCCCGACCCCAGCCGGAACGTCACCCCGCCCTCCTCGTTGACCCAGACCGCGCGCACGGGCCGGCCGTCGGCGAACCCGTCAACGATCGCGGGCACCGGCGGCTGCGACGACGGGAAACTCACGGATCACCTCTTTTCAACACTTCAGACGGCTCACAGGCGGTAGCACTAGGCTGACAAGCTGTGGAACCCGCATACGGCACTGCGATCCTGCTCGCTCGCACGATCTGGCGCATGCAGGGCCTGAAGATCACCGTCGGGGGCGTCGAAAATCTACCGACCAGCGGCGGTGCGGTCATCGCGATCAACCACACCGGCTACCTCGACTTCACCTTCGCCGGCCTTCCCGCCTACAAGCAGGGTCTCGGACGCAAAGTGCGGTTCATGGCCAAGCAAGAGGTGTTCGACTCCAAGATCACCGGGCCGATCATGCGCAGTCTGCGGCACATCCCGGTGGATCGGCAGGACGGGGCCGCGTCCTACGAGGCGGCCGTCCGAAACCTCAAGGACGGTGAGCTGGTCGGGGTCTATCCCGAAGCGACCATCAGCCGCAGCTTCGAGATCAAGGAATGCAAGAGCGGCGCCGCGCGGATGGCGGTGGAGGCCGGGGTGCCGATCGTCCCGCACATCGTGTGGGGCGCCCAGCGGATCTGGACCAAGGACCACCCGAAAAAGCTCGGTCGCCCGAAGGTGCCGATCATGGTGCTGGTCGGCGAGCCGATCGAACCGACACTGGGCGTGCCGGAGTTGCGGGGGCTGCTGCATTCGCGGATGCAGCATTTGCTGGAGCGCGCGCAAGAACAGTACGGACCCCACCCGGCCGGTGAGTTCTGGGTGCCGCGCCGGTTAGGCGGCGGCGCCCCGTCGTTGGCTGATGCCGCGCGCCTCGACGCCGAGGAGGCGGCCGCGCGGGCGGCTCGGCGGGCCCAGGCCGCGGGGGCGCCGGAGTAACAGCCGATGGCGGAGCCGACCTATTGCACGTGCGAGATGCTGGCGCAGGCGGTCGTCTTGGCCTCTGGCACCAGGATCAGCTACGTCGGGGTCGAGAACATCCCCGAGCGCGGGGGCGCGGTGGTCGCCATCAATCACACCAGCTACGTCGACTGGCTCCCGGCCGGGCTGGCCATGCGCCGCCGCGGCCGTCGGCTGCGGTTCATGATCAAGGCCGAGATGCAGGAGGTGAAGGTGGTCAACTTCCTGATCAAGCGGACTGGCACCATTCCGGTGGACCGCAACGCCGGGTCGGGCGCCTTCACGATGGCCGTGCAGCGGCTACGCGAGGGAGAGCTGGTCGGGGTTTATCCGGAGGCCACCATCAGCCGCAGCTTCGAGCTCAAGGAGTTCAAGACGGGCGCCGCCCGGATGGCCCGCGAAGCGGACGTCCCGATCGTCCCGATCGTCGTGTGGGGTGCGCAACGGATCTGGACCAAGGACCATCCGCGACGGCTCGGCCGCCACAAGGTGCCGATCATCGTGCAGGTCGGCCCGCCGTTGTATGCCGCCGACGACATCGCGCAGACCGACGCGGCGCTGCGCGACGCGATGACCAAGCTGCTCCACGAGGCGCAGCAGCAGTATCCGCACCAGGCCGGACAATATTGGGTGCCACACCGGCTGGGCGGGGCGGCACCGACGTTGGCCGCTGCGGCTCGGATCGAGGCTGACGAGGCCGCGGCGCGGGCAGCGAACCGTACCCCGCGCCAGTAGCCTTAGAGCGGAGGAGAAGACATGGCAGAGCCGTTCTACCGGTTCGGGGAGTTGATCGTTCCCTCGCTCGTCGCGATGAACGGGACCAAATTCACTTTCCACGGGCTCGAAAACATTCCGCAACGAGGCGGTGCCCTGCTTGCGCAGAACCACACCAGCTACCTGGACTGGCTACCGTCGCTGTTCGCCGCGCGGGAGCGGAACCGGCGCATGTACTTCATGATCAAGGCCGAGATGGCCGACGTGAAGGCCGTCGACTATGTGATCAAGCACGCCAGGCTGATTCCGGTGGACCGCCGCAACGGCCACGACGCTTTCGCGTCAGCCGTGCAACGGCTGCGAGCGGGCGAGCTGATCGGGACGCACCCCGAGGCCACCATCAGCCGCAGTTTCGAACTCAGGGAATTCAAGTCCGGGGCAGCGCGGATGGCCTTGGAGGCACAGGTGCCGCTCATCCCGGTGATTGTCTGGGGTGCGCACCGGATTTGGCCTAAAGACCATCCAAAGAAGGTGTTCCGCAACAAGGTTCCGATCACTGTGTCCGTCGGCAGGCCGATCCCGCCGCACGGGAGCGTCGAGCAACTCAACGCCAGGCTGCGTCAAGCCATGAACGACTTGCTCTACCGGGTGCAGGAGGAGTATCCGCACCCGAAGGGGGAGTTCTGGGTACCGCGGCGGCTGGGCGGCTCCGCGCCGACCCGGGACGACTCCCAGGCGATCCGGCTGGTCGAGTTACAAGACCGAACGCGTAGGTACGGGACCGACGGGGTGACCCGGCCGGGAGAGATGCAAAGCGGACGGCATTGACGAGCGCGGCCGGCTGGACGGGCGGATCGGCTCAGTGACAGCTCAATGACGGCGCCGACTTCGAGGCCGGCGCTCATCGCGTGCGACGTCGACGGCACCTTGTTCGACGACGACGAAACCATCACCCCGCGCACTCGCGAGGCCGTGCGTGCCGCCGTCGCCGCCGGTGCCAAATTCGTTGTGGCAACCGGTCGCCCGCCCCGCTGGATACGTCCCATCGTGGACGAGCTGGGGTTCGCGCCGATGGCGGTGTGCGCCAACGGCGCCGTCGTCTACGACCCCGCCAACGATCGGGTGGTCTCGGCGCGCACGCTGCCCGTCGACGCCCTGGCCGAATTGGCCGAGCTCGCAATGCGCGTCATCCCGGGCGCCGGCCTGGCGGTGGAGCGGATCGGTCAAAGCGCCCACGACACGGCGACCCCGCAGTTCGTCAGTTCGCCGGGCTATGAGCACGCGTGGCTGAACCCGGACAACACCGAGGTGTCGATCGACGATCTGCTCAGTGCGCCGGCGATCAAGCTGTTGATCCGGCAGGCGGGTGCCCGCAGCGCCGACATGGCCGCCGCACTCGCCAAGCACGTCGGTGTCGAGGGCGACATCACCTACTCCACCAATAACGGGCTGGTGGAGATAGTGCCGCTGGGAATCAGCAAGGCCACCGGCATCGAAGAGATCGCCAAGCCGCTGGAGATCGTCAGCGACCAGGTGGTGGCGTTCGGGGACATGCCCAACGACCTCCCGATGCTGCGGTGGGCCGGTCATGGAGTGGCGATGGGCAATGCTCACCCCGAGGTACTCGCCGCCGCCAACGAGGTCACCGCGCGCAACAGCGACGACGGCGTGGGACGCGTCCTGGAACGTTGGTGGGGCTAGCCGACCGCGTCGGTGCTGACATCTGCCGAAGGCGTAGCAAATGTGGCAGACTGCCCGCGTGCCCGCCTTCCCTCATCACGCGTTCGCTTGGTTGACGGGTGATGGCGCTGTCCGCGGCGACAAGGACCGGTAGTGGCGTCGGAAGAAGAGCCGCCGAAGGGCGGCGAGCCCGCGGACGATAAGTCCGAGCCGGTCAAGCAAACCGGCGAAGGTGAGGCCGAGCAACCCGCAGACGAGGACGAGTACCCGTCCGGCGGCAGCATCGAGTTCCAGGATGCGACGACCAAGCCGCGGCCGCCGACACCCGCCGAACTGCGGGCGCGGGACAAGTACGCCAAGAAGCAGAAGGAACTCGAAGAGGCACGCGTCGCGGCCGAGGCCAAACAGCGCCACCAGCGCCGTGTGTTGATGGGTGCCGCGGCCGCCGTCGGCGTGGTGGGTCTGGTGGCCGGCCTTGGCTATTGGATGCTTTCGACACCCGACGTCACCGCTCAGTGCGTCCAGGAAGACGCCAACGGTCAGCCGGTGATCGTGCCGGACAGCTACTGCACCGGACATACCGAAGGCCTGAACGGGTTCTTCTTCTACGGCGGGCACCAGTACCACTACTACTACGGCAGCTCCGGGTCGGTGGGTTCGCGGCCGAGCGGCGGATCGACCGTCGCGCCCAAGGGCGCCAACATCACCACCAAGTCGGGCACCAGCATTTCGCGCGGCGGCCTGGGCGGATCGTCCCCGGGGAAGAGCAGCGGCTCGTGAAGCGCGTGCGGCAGCGGCCGCGGCCGAACTGGCAGAGGACCGTGGAATCGCAAGGCATGGTGTACGGGGCTCCGGCGCGCGACGCGAGGGGCCGCGACCGGCCGTATTGGGACGAATCGGTGCACTACGAGTTCGACATGGACGAGATCCTGGCGCTGGAAGCCGATGTCGAACTGCTGCATTCGATGTGCCTGAACGCCGTCGAGCAGGTGGTCCTGCTGGAGCGCTACGCGGATTTCGGTCTGCCGGAATGGAGTTGGCAGCCGATCGCCGAATCATGGCGCCGTTCCGACCCACATGTCTACGGGCGCTTCGACTTGCGTTACGACGGGCGACGGCCCGCGGTGCTGCTCGAGTATAATGCCGATACACCCACGACACTGCTGGAAGCCGCTATCCTGCAATGGTATTGGCTCAAGGATGTCGCGCCCGGCGACGACCAGTGGAACTCATTGCATGAGCAGCTGGTCGATCGCTGGAAGCAGCTGCGAGATCTGCTGCCCAGCGACGAGTTGCACTTGAGCTGGTCGGGCGTGGAAGCCACCGGTGAAGACCAGATCACCACCACCTACATGCAGGAAACCGCTGCGGAAGCGGGTTTTCAGACCGTTGGGCTCACGATCGAGGACCTCGGCTGGGACTCCGCCCTGGAGCGCTTCGTCGATCTGGAAGAGTCGCAGATTCACGCGGTCTTCAAGCTCTACCCGTGGGAGTGGGTGCTCGACGACGAGTTCGGTAAGCACGTGGTGTCCAGCCTGCCGCAGACGGCGTGGATCGAACCGCTGTGGAAGATGTTGCTGTCCAACAAGGCGATTCTGGGTGTGCTGTGGGAGATGTATCCCGGGCATCCAAATCTGTTGCCCGCCTACATCGACGATCCACACGAGCTGACCGAATACGTCCGTAAACCCAAGCTCGGGCGGGAAGGCGCGAACATCAGCGTCGTCGGCGCTGGCATGGAGACCGCCACCGGCGGCGTATACGGCGAAGAGGGATACGTCTATCAGTTGCTGGACCCGCTGCCGGAATTCGACGACATGCGTCCTGCGTTGGGTGCCTGGATCGTCGGCGATTCGGCGGCCGGGCTCGGCATCCGCGAGACCGCGGGGCTGATCACCGACGACGGCGCAGCCTTTGTCCCACACCGGATCCCCCAGAAGTGAACTTCTGAGCAAGTGAACGGAGTTGATCGATGACAACCACCATCGTGGCGCTGAATTCGGGCTATTGGGACCAGGGCTATTGGGCGGTGCTCGGCCGTGGCGCGGGTGCCATTGTCTTGTACGCCATCGTCGGCCTGGTGCTGATGCTGGTCGGGTTCTATGCCATCGACCTGACCACGCCGGGGCCGCTGCGCAGGATGGTCAACATGGGAAAGCCGAACGCGATCGTGGTGTCCGCCGCCGGCATCGTCAGCATGGCGCTGATCGTGGTGCTGGCGATCTACTCGTCGTCCGGAAAGCTGGTCGAAGGGCTGGTGGGGTCGGCGGTCTTCGGTCTGGTCGGCATCATCGCCCAGGTGGTGATGATGCGGATCGCGACGATGGTGATCGGCATCGACATGGACGCGCTGTTCCACGCCGACGAATTCAACTATGAGGCACTGATGGTGGCCGCCGCGCAGGTCGCGCTGGGCATCGTGGTGGCGGTCGCGATTCTCTAACGATCCCGCAGGCTTTTCGGCGGCATGGTGGATGCAACCAACGAGTCCGCGTCGACGGTGCGGGGCCGGTACGGCAGCGTCGGCAATCGCGCCGACATCAGCGCGACTGGATTGTCCTGGGTTTCGGCCAGCCCGGAGAGAAACGCCCATTCATGCTCGTCGCTGCCGAAATAGACGACGGTGCCGAAGGTTTCACGGAAGCGCTGCCAGGACAGGTGCAGCGACTCGTTGCGCCACAGCGTCGGGCAACCGGCCTGAGCGACGACCACACGACTGATGTCGCGGCAGCGCTGCAGGAACTCGGTGTCGTAGAGCCGGTTGTGTTGGGCGGGTTCGGTCCGCTCGTCGGGCAGGTCGATGACCGCGACGTCGTATGACGTGGTGGATTGCTCGACGAATTCCCAGCCGTCGCAGTAGTGCACGGCGATCGGGCCGAATCCTGTTTCCGCTCTGTGCAGTTCGTCCATTGTGTAGCCGTAGGGGAGGTGCTGTGCGCACAGCCGGACCGCTTCGCGATCGATGTCGACGTGGTCGACCCGGGTGGCGCCCGCCGATACCGCCAGCTGGCTGACGACGCCCTCGCCCGACCCGATGACGAGCACGCGGTCGATGTCGCCGGCCAGCAGCAGCGCCGGCACCAACAGAGCCTCGTGATAGACGAGCTGGCTGAATTCGGTGCTCTGCCGTTCGCCGTCACTGAATAATGCGATGCCTTGGTGGCTGCGGCCGATCACCAGGTTCTGGAACCCGGTGTCCACGTCGCAGATGACGTCAGAGAGGTGCCAGCTTCGGGTCAGACCCGGCGCCAGCGATTCGACGATATCCCGGCCTTCGTTGGGCGAATCCGTGAAATACGTTGGCAGCGTCGGAAAGCCATTGAAATCCACCGAGGCGTAGCTCGCGGTGTAGGCGCCGGCGTCGTCGATCTCGACCCGGTCGCCGGCTCGCAGCGTCACCGGAAGTGGATAGCTTCCATACAGCACGTCGTCGCCGTCGCAGGTCGGCCCGGCGACGACCGCGTCATCCATCCGATCGGCATCGCGGTCGGTCCGCAGCCGGTACCGGATGTACTCGTTCTCCGTCTCGGCCAGACCGCCATAGCGGCCGATGTCGAGGTACACCCAGCGACGGGCATCGGTGCCGGTACGCACCGACACCACCTCGCAGCTGATCGTGCCCGCCGAACCCGCGATCAACCGTCCGGGTTCGACGGCCAACTGTGGCGGGTTCGCGCCGAAATACCGGGCCAGCGCCGACGTGATGGCGTCGGTGACAACGTCTAGATCGGGTGCGCCGACCGCATATGCCAGCGGGTAGCCGCCGCCGACATTGATCGTGCTGAGCTCTCCCACTGCATCAAAAATCGATGCGGCACACCGTATTCCCAGCTCCCATGCCCCGGGGTCGAGCTGCTGCGAGCCGACGTGAAAGCACACGCCTTCGGCACGAAGTCCTAGTTGCTGGGCGTGCTCCAGCAACCCCGCGGCGGCATCCGGAGCGCAGCCGAACTTGTGTCCGAATGGCGTCACCGACGACGGAAAGTCCGGTGCGATACGGCATTCCACCGCTGCGCCCGGGGCATGCTCGGCGATGGCCGTCATGCCCTGCTCGCTGTCGAACGCGAACCGCCGAACCCCGCGCGCATATGCCCGGGCAATGTCGGCGGCCTTCTTGACGGTGTTTCCGAACGTCAGCAGACGGCCATCGATGCCGGCGGAGTCGCAGGTGTCGATCTCGCCGACCGATGCGACGTCGAATGCGGAGCCCTCCGCCGCCAGCAGACGCAGGATCTTTTCGGCCGGGTTCGCCTTGACCGCGTAGCGGATCTGCGCCCCGGGCAGTGCGGCGCGCAGTGCCCGGAAGTTCTTGCGCACCTGGCCAAGATCGATGCTCAGATACGGTGTCTCGGGCACAGGTCGCAGACTAGTACGCGCCGCGGCGCCGTGCTCGGGGCCGTCGGTCAGGCGTCCGGGTGCGTCGGTAACGAGAAGTGTTCCGGCGGGACGCTCGGGGCGCTGGGGCTTTGTGACGAGAGCGGTGTGGTGATGCCGTCGAGGACCTCGTTGACGTCCCCGGTCAGGCGGTTGTAGTTCAGTGTTCCGTGCTGGAAGTTCTGCGTGATCTGCAGCGGCTCTTGGATTTCGGCACTGGTCGGCAGGCCGAGCGGGCCGCGTTCGTAGCTCTGCGAGGCCCAGGCGTCATAGATCGCGCCGGTGATGGGCTGCGCTCCGGTCACTGGTGACCAGTACATGGCGCCTTTGGCGAAGGTGGAGTAGCGGCCATCGCCCTCGGCGTTGTCTTCCGGCGAGGTCGGTGCGCCGAGCACGCTGTTCATGCCGCCCATCTCCTGCCAGTGCTGGTAGATCGCGCCGCCCTCGAGCGCCTTGATCAGCTCCTCGGGCGGGTCGTTGAAATGGGATGCGATGTCCCGGATTTCGTCCATCAGCGCGTAGGCGGCGTTGCCGGGGCAGTCGGTGTTACCGACGTCGCGGTGGGTGAAGATCGTCGGCAATGTCGCGAACGCGCCGGCGGGAAACGTGGTGTAGTGGCTACCCGCGGACTCCAATGTCACCGTGCCCCTGGGGTCGACGCCGTCCAGCCCCAGGCGCCAGCCCAGCAACCGCCCGACGGCGCGAAGCTGAAGCGGAGTCGGCGGTACATTGTCGAAGTTGCCGATCATCGCGACACCCCAGGTGTTGCGGTTGAAGCCGCCGGTGTGGAAGCCCTCGACCGCCTTGGTGAGGCCGCCGGCGCTGCCCTCGAACACCTGGCCGTACTTGTCGACGAGCGCGTTGTAGGCGATGTCGCACCAGCCCAATGTCTTGCTGTGGTAGGTGTAGATGGCCTTGACGATCCCCGCCGACTCAAGCGGTGAGTAGTCGTTGCTACCCGCGGTGTGGTGGATGACGGCGGCGCGAATCCCGTTGTCGTACTGCGGACTACCGCATCGCAGTGACTCGTCGGCACCCCATTCCGCCCGGCTGATGATCGGGGGTGCCTGGCCTGGCATCAGGACTCCGGCCGGCGGCGTCCATTGCGTCTTGACCGGCGCCTGCGGCGGAGAGATCAGGATCGCGGAGATGTTCTGCCCGAAGGGCTGTTCCTTGGAGGCGGGCCGGTATCCCAGATCGTTGTCCGACGGCGGCAGCGCGGGCGGTTGGGTCACCGTGGCGTCGAGCGGCCGGGTGACCGCGATCTGCACGGTTGTCGTGGTCCCCACGAAGACCGGATCGGTGCTGCGGGGTCCTTCGGTTGGGCCGGATTCGCCACCCGACGGCTTGTTGTCGGGTGCCGCGGTCTCGTACTCGGTCTGATACCAGGGCCCCCACGAACCGTCGGGGTGCCTCGCACGCACGCGGGTCGACGTGCCGGCCAGGTCGCCGGTGAGTGCCACCAGAGAAAACGGCGTCTCCTGGGTGAGCTCACGAACCGTGACGCCGCCTCCGAGTCCGATCAGGGGCTGCTCGGTGAGTTGGGTTTCGCGTGCGGGCGGCGCGGAAACGCTGGCGCCGCGGTCGCGAGTTAAGTCCGCCACCGCCGAAACGATGACGACCGTGGCCGCGATCGCAGTAAGCAACATCGTTGGTGCGCGGCTACGGGACGACACCAGCTGATGTTACGTGTGTTTCTGGTGTTATATATGAGGCGACACGAGATTGCGCGTGTCCAAAACCACGCCTGAAACTGTTCGACGGCACCGCAGAGGTTGTGCCTCTGCGGTGCCGTCAGGTAACAGGACCCCCGAAGTTTTAGACGGGAGGCAGCGCCGGCGGGAGCGCTGCGGCCGCACCCGGCAGGGCGCCAGCGACACCCGGCAGGGCGCCAGCGGCACCCGGCAGAGCACCAGCGGCACCCGGCAGGGCGCCAGCGACACCGGGCAGAGCACCGGCGGCGCCTGGCAGGGCACCCGCGGCGCCCGGCAGGGCACCCGCGCCGCCGCGTGCCTGCATGATTGCCGGCATCAGCACGCCCTTGAGCAGGTCGATGGCCTGGCCGGCGCCCAGCTGGTTGGCGGCTTGCATCACGTCGTTGACGAGCCCGCCACCACCGCTGCTGCCGCCGGTGCCGGTACCGCCGATTGGCGATGCGCCACCCAGCGTCGACGGGTCACCCAGGATCGGGTAGGTGCCGTCGGCACCCGGGTCCATCGGTGCGCTGATCGGCACCTCACTGGGAGCACCCAGGCCGCCCGGAGTGAGGCCGGCCGGGCTGGTCAGCCCCGGGTTGGACAGAGCCGGGTTCAGACCCGCGCCAGGCATGGTCGCCATACCGGGCGTGGTCGGCATGCCGGGAGTCGGCACACCAGGCGTCAGCGCACCGGGCGCGGCACCAGGCGTCAGGCCGGGACTCGTCAGACCGGGGCTCGCCAGACCCGGGCTCGTCAAGCCCGGACTCGTCAGACCCGGAGTGCCCAGGCCGGGAGTTCCCAGACCAGGGCTGGTCAGACCCGGGCTGGTCAGACCCGTCGTCCCCAAGCCGGGAGATCCCAGACCCGGGCTCAAGCCCGTGGTGCCGGTACCAGCACCGCCAAGGGCGGGCACCGGGGGCAGGTTGATCCCGAACGAGGACAGGCCTTGAGTCAGCGCGCCCACGAGCTCGCCGGGCAGGTCGGTCATGACCGCTGCCTGCTTGAACTCGTGGTGCTCCGCTGGCTTGCTGCCAGAGGTCGACTCGTAAACAAGGAAGTAAGCGCAAGGACTCGCCACTGCCAGGGCGGCGACGGCGCTCATGGCTGTCGAGAGCTTGCGACGGCGTCGGTTCGGCACGGAAGGCTCCTCAATCTATCGGTTGTGTCGGCGTGTCCTGCCGGTCTTATCCGGTGGGAACCGCACAGAGTCGATGGTACGAGTGAGAAGGGTGTTACTAGAGTGGTGATATTGAATCGTGAGGTTATTGCGACCCTGCGCGTTACGTGTGATTCGGGTCGAGGCAAACCAGTCTCCACATGCCCGAACCGCAGGCTCTCAGCCTCGCCAAATGAGGGTACGGCCGCGGTGTCAGATACCCTAAGCAACCGATGACCGCTCGTTTTGACCTCCTCGTCGTCGGTTCCGGATTCTTCGGCCTCACCATCGCCGAGCGCGTGGCCAGTCAGCTCGGTAAGCGTGTGCTTGTCGTGGATAGACGCCCGCACATCGGTGGCAACGCCTATTCCGAACCCGAGCCGCAGACCGGGATCGAGGTACACAAGTACGGCGCCCACCTGTTCCACACCTCGAACAAGAGGGTGTGGGATTACGTGCGCCAGTTCACCGAATTCACCGGCTACCAGCACCGCGTGTTCGCCATGCACAACGGGCAGGCCTACCAGTTCCCGATGGGGCTGGGCCTGGTTTCGCAGTTCTTCGGCAAGTACTTCACCCCCGAGCAGGCCCGGCAGCTGATCGCCGAGCAGGCCGCGGAGATCGACACCGCCGATGCACAGAACCTCGAGGAGAAGGCCATCTCACTGATCGGCCGGCCGCTCTACGAGGCATTCGTCAAGGGCTACACCGCCAAGCAGTGGCAGACCGACCCGCGCGAACTGCCCGCGGCCAACATCACCCGGCTGCCGGTGCGCTACACGTTCGACAATCGCTACTTCAACGACACCTACGAGGGCCTGCCGGTCGGCGGCTACACGGCGTGGCTGGAGAAGATGGCCGACGACGACCGCATCGAGGTTCGGCTCGACACCGACTGGTTCGAAGTCCGCGACCAACTGCGGGCCGAGAGCCCCGACGCTCCCGTCGTCTACACCGGTCCGCTGGACCGCTACTTCGATTACGCCGAGGGCCGGCTCGGCTGGCGCACCCTGGACTTCGAGCTCGAGGTCTTACCCTGCGGCGACTTCCAGGGCACGCCGGTGATGAACTACAACGATCCCGATGTCCCCTACACCCGCATCCACGAATTCCGTCACTTCCACGTCGAGCGCGACTACCCGACCGACAAGACGGTGATCATGCGTGAGTACTCCCGGTTCGCCGCGGACGACGATGAGCCCTACTATCCGATTAATACCGAGGCCGACCGTGCCCTGTTGGCCGCCTATCGCGCGAGGGCGAAGTCCGAGACCGCCGCGTCGAAGGTACTGTTCGGCGGGCGGTTGGGCACCTATCAGTATCTGGATATGCACATGGCGATTGCCAGCGCACTGAACATGTACGACAACACCCTGGCGCCACACCTGCGCGACGGCGCCGCTCTATTGGATGAGCCGGCTCCTCCGCAGGCCGAAAGACGGCCCGCTTCGTCGCCGGCCGAAGTCGAAGAGGAAGGCGCGCGCGGATAGCGCGCCGGCGACGATGCAGAGCAAAGCGATGAGGAGGAGTGGCGCCTAATGACCGCCGTGAGCTTGCTGTCCCGAATCATCTTGCCGCGTCCGGGAGAACCGCTCGACGTTCGCAAGCTCTACCTCGAGGAGTCGACCACCAACTCCCGGCGTGCGCATGCGACCGGGCGCACCTCGCTGGAGATCGGCAAGGAGTCCGAGGTCTCGTTCGCCACGTACTTCAATGCCTTCCCGGCGAGCTATTGGCGCCGCTGGTCGATCTGCAAATCGGTGGTGCTGCGCGTCGAGCTGACCGGAACCGGACGCGTCGACCTGTACCGGACCAAGGCCACCGGGGTGCGGATCTCGGTGGAGGGCCGCCAGTTCGTCGGCACCGAAGATCAGCCGGCCGTCGTCGAGATCGAGGTGCCACTCAAGTCGTTCGAGGACGGCGGCTGGATTTGGTTCGACATCACCACCGACACCGCGGTCAGCTTGGTGAGCGGAGGTTGGTACGCGACCGAACCCGCTCCGGGCACGGCCGACATCGCCGTCGGTATCCCGACGTTCAACCGCCCCGCCGACTGCGTCAACGCGCTGGCCGACCTCACCGCAGATCCGTTGGTGGACAAGGTAATCGGTGCGGTGATCGTTCCGGACCAGGGCGGCCGCAAGGTGCGTGATCACCCGGACTTTCCGGCGGCGGCGGCGGGTCTGGGTAATCGACTCTCCATCCACGACCAGCCCAACCTCGGCGGTTCCGGTGGCTACAGCCGGGTGATGTACGAGGCGCTGAAAAACACTGACTGCCAACAGATCCTGTTCATGGACGACGACATCCGCATCGAACCGGACACGATCCTGCGGGTGCTGGCGATGAACCGCTTCGCCAAGACGCCGATGTTGATCGGCGGTCAGATGCTCAACCTGCAGGAGCCGTCGCACCTGCACATCATGGGGGAGGTCGTCAACCAGTCGAACTTCATGTGGACCGCCGCGCCGCATGCCGAGTACGACCACGACTTCGCCCAATTCCCGTTGGGCGACAACAACGATCGCAGTGCGCTGCTGCACCGGCGCATCGACGTCGACTTCAACGGGTGGTGGACGTGCATGATCCCACGGCAGGTCGCTGAGGAGCTGGGCCAGCCGCTGCCGCTGTTCATCAAATGGGACGACGCCGAATACGGCCTGCGCGCCGGCGAGCACGGCTACCCGACGGTCACGCTGCCCGGCGCCGCGATCTGGCACATGGCCTGGAGCGACAAGGACGACGCCATCGACTGGCAGGCCTACTTCCACCTGCGCAACCGGCTGGTGGTCGCGGCCATGCACTGGGACGGCGACATCACCGGTCTGGTCCGTAGCCATCTCAAGGCGACACTGAAACACCTTGCGTGCCTTGAATATTCAACCGTCGTGATCCAGAACAGGGCCATCGACGACTTCCTCGCCGGCCCGGAGCACATCTTCTCGATTCTGGAATCGGGGCTGCCGGAAGTGCATCGGCTGCGCAAGGAGTACCCGGACGCCGTCGTGCTGCCGGCGGCCAGCGAGCTGCCCCCACCGTTGCACCAGAGCAAGGCGATGAAGCCGCCGGTGAACCCGGTATCCATCGGTTACCGGCTGGCCCGGGGCATATTGCACAACGCCACCAAGGCCGATCCGGAAAGCCACCAGCGCCCGGAGTTCAACGTGCCGACCCAGGACGCGCGCTGGTTCCGGCTGTGCACCGTCGACGGCGTCACCGTCACCACCGCCGACGGGTGCGGCGTGGTGTACCGGCAGCGGGATCGGCGCAAGATGTTCACGCTGCTGCTGCAATCGCTGCGCCGCCAGCGTCAGCTGGTGAGCCGGTTCGACGAGATGCGCCGGGTGTACCGCGACGCGCTGCCGGTGCTGTCCAGCAAGCAGAAGTGGGAGACGGTGCTGCTGCCGCAGACAAGTCAGCCGACCAAACCAGAATCGCAACATGCCTGAATCGGCGCCGCGCGGCGAAGTCGCCGCGATGGTGGCCGTGCAGTCGGCACTGGCCGACCGGCCCGGGGTGTTGGCCATCGCCCGTGGAATGTCCCACTTCGGCGAGCACAGCGTCGGTTGGCTGATCGTGGAGATGGTCGGTGCGTTGTTGATGGAGCGCCGACGCCGGGAATGGCTGGTGGCCGCCGGTGGTACGTTCGTCGCCCACGCGGCCGCCGTGCTGATCAAGCGGGTGGTGCGCCGTAAACGCCCGCATCATCCGGCCGTCGCGGTCAATGTCGGCACCCCAAGCCAACTGAGCTTCCCGTCCGCGCATGCCACCTCCACCACGGCCGCGGCCGTTTTGATGGGCCGGGCGACCGGGCTGCCGCTGCCGGCGCTGCTGGTTCCGCCGATGGCGCTGTCACGGATACTGCTGGGCGTGCACTATCCCAGCGACGTTGCTTTCGGCGTGGCGCTCGGCGCCGCGGTCGCCCGCCTTGCACTCTGGCTCGATAGAAAGTCGAGATAGGTGTGGCCGAAATGAGTGAAGACGTGGCGACCGGACGACCTCCCGCGAACCTGATCACCGGGGTGATCAAGGCGATGCGCCCGCGGCAATGGGTGAAGAACGTGTTGGTGGCGGCCGCGCCGGTGGCCGCGGCCGGCCGCGGAGTCCGCTACGACTACGCCGAAGTGGCGACCAAGGTGGGCGTGGCGTTCGTCGTGTTCAGCCTGGCGGCTTCCGCGATCTATCTGATCAACGACGTCCGCGACGTCGAGGCCGACCGGGAGCACCCCACCAAACGATTCCGTCCGATCGCGGCCGGCGTGGTGCCCGAATGGCTGGCCTATGTGCTGGCCGTGGTGCTGGGCACCACATCGCTGGCCATCTCCTGGTGGCTCACGCCGAACCTCGCGGTGGTGATGGCCGTCTACATCGCGATGCAGGTGGGCTACTGCTTCGGCCTCAAACACCAAGCGGTGATGGACATCTGCATCGTGTCGTCGGCGTATCTGCTCCGGGCCATCGCCGGGGGCGCGGCCACCGATATCCCACTGTCCCAATGGTTCTTGCTGACCGCCGCATTCGCGTCGCTGTTCATGGTGGCCGGCAAGCGTTACGCCGAGTTGCAGTTAGCCGAGCGAACCGGGGCGGCGATTCGCAAGTCGCTGGAGAGTTACACCAGCACCTACCTGCGATTCGTCTGGACGATGTCGGCCACCGCGGTGGTGTTGTGCTACGGGATGTGGGCGTTCGAGCGCGACCGCTACTCGGGATCCTGGTACGCGGTGTCGATGGTCCCGTTCACGATCGCGATCCTGCGCTATGCGGTCGACGTCGACGGCGGACTGGCCGGTGAGCCCGAAGACATTGCGCTGCGTGACCGGGTGTTGCAGCTGCTGTTCCTAGCGTGGATCGCAACAGTTGGTGCCGCGGTTGCCTTCGGCTAACCCCGGTCTGCAGGCCATCAAGCGCGAGTTGATGCGCCGCCGGCCGGGGGTCAGGCGGGGGAGCCGGCTGCCGTTCCCGTATGACACCGTGACCCGGGTCAGCCTGTGGATCAGTGTGGCGGTCATCGCGGTGATCTTCGGTTGGGGAGCGTGGCAGCGGCGCTGGATCGCCGACGACGGACTGATCGTGCTGCGCACAGTGCGCAACCTGTTGGCCGGCAACGGGCCGGTATTCAACCAGGGCGAGCGGGTCGAGGCGAACACCTCGACGGCATGGACCTACCTGATGTACGTCGGAAGCTGGGTCGGCGGGCCGGTGCGCATGGAATACGTGGCGCTGACGCTGGCGCTGGCGCTTTCCGTACTGGGCGTGGCGCTGCTGATGCTGGGCGCGGGACGCCTCTACGCCCCCAGCTTGCGCGGGCGCCGGGCGATCATGCTGCCCGCCGGAGCGCTGGTCTACATTGCGCTGCCGCCGGCGCGCGACTTCGCCACCTCCGGACTCGAGAGCGGGCTGACCCTGGCCTATCTGGGGTTGCTGTGGTGGATGATGGTCCGTTGGTCGCAGGCGCTGCGGAACCGTCCGGACAACGAGGTGTTCACCGGCCTGCTGGCCTTCGTCGCGGGGATCAGCGTTCTGGTGCGACCGGAGCTGGCGCTGATGGGCGGACTGGCGCTGATCATGATGCTGATCGCGGCCCGAACCTGGCGCCGTCGCGTGCTGATCGTGGTGGCCGGTGGGTTCCTGCCGGTGGCCTACCAGATCTTCCGGATGGGCTACTACGGCTTGCTGGTGCCCGGGACGGCTCTGGCCAAGGATGCCGCTGGCGACAAGTGGTCCCAGGGCATGGTCTATCTGTCGAACTTCATCTCGCCCTACGCCGTGTGGCTGCCGGTGCTGCTGCTGGTGCCGCTGGGGCTGCTGCTGATGGCGGCCCGGCGCCGTCCGTCGTTCCTGCGCCCGATGCTCGCGCCCAATTACGGCCGGCTGGCTCGCGCGGTGCAGAGCCCGCCGGCAGTGGTGGCATTCGTCCTTGTGAGCGGGCTGCTGCAGGCGCTCTACTGGACCCGCCAGGGGGGCGATTTCATGCACGCGCGAGTGCTGTTGGCGCCGCTATTTTGTTTGCTGGCCCCGGTCGCCGTCATCCCCGTAATGATCCCCGACGGGCAAGACTTCTCACGCGAGACGGGTTACTGGTTGGCCGGTGCGGCCAGCCTGCTCTGGCTCGGCATCGCGGGCTGGTCGCTGTGGGCAGCAAACTCGCCGGGGATGGGCTACGACGCCACCCACGTCACCTACAGCGGCATCGTCGACGAGCGCCGCTTCTACGCTCAGGCGACCGGGCACGCGCACCCGCTGACCGCCGCCGACTACCTGGATTACCCCAGGATGGCGGCCGTGCTGGCCGCTTTGGACAACACTCCGGAAGGGGCGTTGTTGCTGCCCTCCGGCAACTACATTCAGTGGGACGTCGTGCCCCAGCTGCAGCAGCCCCCGCCGGCCCCGGGCGGCCCGCCTGACAGCAAATCGCCGCAAAAGCCGCAACACGCAGTGTTTTTCACGAACTTGGGCATGCTGGGCATGAACGTCGGGCTCGACGTCCGAGTGATCGACCAAATCGGGTTGGCGAACCCGCTCGCGCAGCACACGCAGCGCCTCACCCACGGCAGGATCGGGCACGACAAGAACCTCTTCCCGGACTGGGTGATCGCCGACGGCCCGTGGGTGAAGGTGTATCCGGGCATTCCGGGCTACCTGGACGCGAATTGGGTCGCCCAGGCGGTGGCGGCCCTGCAATGCCCGGAGACCAAGGCGGTGCTGGCGTCGGTACGTGCCCCGATGTCGCTGCACCGGTTCGTCTCAAACTTCTTGCATTCCTTCGAATTCACCGGCTACCGGATCGACCGGGTCCCGCTCTACGAGCTCGCCAGGTGTGGCCTTCCGGTACCCGATCCGAGTCCCCCGCCCCCGCGCGAGTGAATATTGCGTGGATAAATCCCGTCGATCTCGAATTAATCACAATCAGTCCGGATCCCGACACTGACAGCAAATTCACATTTGTACCTTCACCTGTGTGCGTTCACCGTCCGGCACATGCGGAAATGCCATTTCCGGTCGTCACGTCCGCCCTGAAAATCCCAAGAAATCGTCGCTCGGTGGGGGTTTGCGGAGGCTCCTCGATGAGAGCCGGCGCGGGTTGATGTGGTTGACTACGGAAGTACTGCTGCGCGGAGACCGCATGCAGTTCGACCCCAATCAACGACGCGTCCTGATGATGGGTGCGCCGAGAAGATGAGGAAGCAAGGATGACGTTTGTTGACAGGTTTCGCGGCGCCGTGGCACGCATGCCACGCCGACTCGTAGTTGGAGCCGTTGGCGCGGCCCTGCTGTCGAGTCTGATCGGCGTCGTGGGGGGCTCGGCGACCGCTGGGGCGTTCTCTCGCCCTGGCCTGCCGGTGGAATACCTGCAGGTTCCGTCTGCGGCCATGGGCCGCGACATCAAGATCCAGTTCCAGAGCGGCGGCGCCAACGCGCCCGCGGTGTACCTGCTCGACGGCATGCGCGCGCAGGACGACTTCAACGGCTGGGACATCAACACCCCGGCCTTCGAGTGGTACAACCAGTCGGGCCTCGCCGTCGTCATGCCGGTTGGCGGGCAGTCCAGCTTCTACTCGGACTGGTACAAGCCCGCTTGCGGTAAGGCCGGCTGCACCACTTACAAGTGGGAGACCTTCCTGACCAGCGAGCTGCCGCAGTACCTGTCGGCCAACAAGCAGGTCAAGCCGACCGGCAGTGCCGCCGTCGGTCTGTCGATGGCCGGTTCGTCGGCGCTGATCCTGGCTGCCTACCACCCCGACCAGTTCCCGTACGCCGGCTCGCTGTCGGCGCTGCTGGACCCGTCGCAGGGGATGGGCCCGTCGCTGATCGGCCTGGCCATGGGTGACGCCGGTGGTTACAAGAAAGACGACATGTGGGGTCCTTCCAGCGACCCGGCGTGGCAGCGCAACGACCCGTCGCTTCAGGTCGCCAAGCTCGTCGCGAACAACACCCGGATCTGGATCTACTGCGGTAACGGCAAGCCGTCCGACCTCGGTGGCGACAACCTGCCCGCCAAGTTCCTGGAAGGCTTCGTGCGGACCAGCAACCTGAAGTTCCAGGACGCCTACAACGCGGCCGGCGGTCACAACGCGGTGTGGAACTTCGACGCCAACGGCACCCACGACTGGCCGTACTGGGGCGCGCAGCTGCACGCCATGCTCCCCGACCTGCAGTCGGCGCTGGGCGCTACCCCGGGCGCTGGCCCGGCCACCGCTGGAACCGCAGCCAACGCCGGTTCCACTCAGGGCACCTAAACAGTCCGAGCAACACGACGAACGGCGGGAACCCCAAGGGGGTCCCGCCGTTCGTCGTTGCCTGGGTATGTGAGCTGTTTCACTACCCTGCGGGGCGGCTTTACTTCGGCCCTGGTTAGTGTGCAAACACAGCGACTACACGATGGAGGGCGGACATGGGTAGCGTGCGGGGTTTGTCAACGCTTCTGCGGGTGCTCTGCGTTGCCGCGCTAACACTCGGATTCGGCGGCGTGGCGGCAGGAATCACGGGCAAGGCTGCAGCGGCGGGTTACGAGACGTTGATGGTGCCCTCGGGCGCCATGGGCCGCGATATCCCGGTCGCCTTCCTGGGGGGTGGTCCGCACGCGGTGTATCTGCTGGACGCCTTTAACGCCGCCCCGGACGTCAGCAACTGGGTGACCGCGGGTAACGCGATGAACACACTGGGCGGCAAGGGGATCTCGGTGGTGGCACCCGCTGGCGGCGCCTGGAGCATGTACACCAACTGGGAGCAGGACGGCAGCAAGCAGTGGGACACCTTCCTGTCCAGCGAGCTACCCGATTGGCTGGCCGCCAACAAGGGTCTGGCGCCCGGCGGCCACGCCGCGGTGGGCGCTTCGCAGGGCGGCTATGCCGCGATGGCGCTGGCCGCCTTCCACCCCGACCGGTTCGGCTTCGCAGGCTCGCTGTCGGGATTCCTCTACCCGTCCAACACCACCACGGGTGGCGCGATCCTGGCCGGCCTGCAGCAGTTCGGCGGCGTGGACGGCAACGGAATGTGGGGCGCTCCGCAGCTGGGCCGGTGGAAGTGGCACGACCCCTATGTGCACGCCGCGCTGCTCGCGCAGAACAACACCCGGGTATGGGTCTGGAGCCCGACGAACATGGGCGGCGATGCGGCCGCGATGATCGGGCAAGCCGGCGAGGCGATGGGCAACAGCCGCATGTTCTATTCGCAGTACCGCAACGACGGCGGCCACAACGGCCACTTCGACTTCCCGGGCGGCGGCGACAACGGCTGGGGCTCGTGGTCCGGACAGCTGGGCGCCATGTCGGGCGACATCGTGGGAGCTATCCGCTAACCACGCGGCCCCGATTGCAGACGGCCGGCCCCGCACGCCGAGCCGGTACCGTGTATTGGATGCAGCAGGGCCGTATGGCCGCTTGCCTGTATTCGAACTGCGACCCGCCGACTCTGCTAGCAGGAGAACATGACCACCAACGCCCAGCGCAAGCGCCGCCGAATCCTCGCCTGGGTGGCCGCGCTGTCCATGGCCGGGGTTGTGCTGTTGGTCATCGTGGCCGTCGTGACCATGCTGCGTAGCACCGAATCACCGCCCAGCGCGGTGCCGCCCGGCGTGCTGCCGCCGTCCTCGACGACAACACATCCGCACAAGCCGCGGCCCGCTTCGCAGGACGCTTCCTGCCCCGACGTCGAGCTGCTGGTGATTCCCGGGACGTGGGAGTCGTCCCCGCAGGACGATCCGCTCAACCCGGTGCAGTTTCCTAATGCGTTGCTGCACAAGTTGACCGGGGCGATCGGCCAGCAGTTTCCGCCGTCGCGGGTGCTGACCTACACCGTTCCCTACACGGCGCAGTTCCATAACCCGTTGAGTGCCGACACGCAGATGTCCTACAACGACAGCCGGGCGGAAGGCACCCGCGCGGCCGTCCAGGCGCTGACCGACATGTCCAACAAGTGCCCGTTGACCAGCTATGTGCTGGTGGGTTTTTCGCAGGGCGCAGTGATCGCCGGCGACATCGCCAGCGATGTCGGCAATGGCCGCGGACCCGTTGACGATGACTTGGTGCTCGGGGTGACGGTGATCGCCGACGGCCGCCGGCAGCAGGGCGTGGGCAACGACGTCGGGCCCAACCCGCCCGGCGAGGGCGCCGAGGTGACCCTGCACGAGGTGCCGATGTTGTCCGGTCTCGGTTTGACGATGACCGGTGCGCGGCCCGGCGGCTTCGGCGACCTGAACAGCAAGACCAACGAGATCTGCGCGCCCGGTGACCTGATCTGCGCCGCCCCGAACGAGGCGTTCAGCGTCGCGACCCTGCCGAATACGCTCAACACTTTGGCCGGCGGTGCGGGCCAGCCGATCCACGCCATGTACGCCACCCCCCAGTTCTGGAACCTCGATGGGTTGACGGCGACGGATTGGACGTTGAACTGGACGCGTAACCTCATCGAAAACGCGCCACACCCCAAGCACGGGTGACTACCTGGGCGGCCCCGAACAAAGCTGGCGGGTCGGATACGCGTGGGGGAGTCGCTGGGCAAGGGGACACAGCGGTCAGGTGGGCCCTACCGGGGGCAATCGGCGGTACCTTGAGATTTGGTCTGCCGCGCGCCGACGCCTAACATTAAGAGAAAACTAAGAGCGATAAGAGTTTGGCGGTTCCCGACCGGGGTCGAAACTGGCACGGACTCGCACGTTTGCGTGCACGAGGCTGGCCCGCGCAGGGGAAATCGTCGGCGAGGCCGACAACTAGGACCGCCGGAGCAGCTGACCGGCGAGTGTGTAACAGGAGAGGGCGGCATGGCGTACCACAACCCGTTCATTGTGAACGGACGAATCAAGTTCCCAGATAACACGAACCTGGTTCGTCATGTTGAGAAGTGGGCGAAGGTTCGTGGCAGCAAGCTGGCCTATCGATTCATCGACTACTCCACCGAGCGTGACGGTGTCGAGCGCGACATCGTGTGGTCGGACTTCAGCGCCCGCAACCGTGCCGTGGGCGCCCGTCTGCAGCAGGTCACCCAACCGGGTGACCGGATCGCCATCCTGTGCCCGCAGAACCTGGACTACCTCGTCGCCTTCTTCGGGGCGCTGTACTCGGGCCGGATCGCGGTACCGCTGTTCGACCCGGCCGAGCCGGGTCATATCGGCCGGTTACACGCGGTGCTCGACGACTGCTCCCCCTCGACGATCCTGACCACCACCGAGTCCGCCGAAGGCGTCCGCAAGTTCATTCGTGCCCGTGCGGCCAAGGAACGGCCCCGCGTCATCGCCGTCGATGCGGTGCCCAACGAGGTCGCCTCCACCTGGGTCGAGCCGGACGCCGACGAGAGCACCACCGCATATCTGCAGTACACCTCGGGCTCCACCCGGACCCCGACGGGCGTGCAGATCAGCCATCTCAACTTGCCCACCAACGTGCTGCAGGTGCTGCAGGCCCTGGAGGGCACCGAAGGTGACCGCGGCCTGTCCTGGCTGCCGCTGTTCCACGACATGGGCCTGATCACGGCGCTGTTGGCGCCGGTGCTCGGTCAAAGCTTCACCATCATGACGCCCGCCGCGTTCGTCCGCCGGCCCGGCCGCTGGATTCGCGAGCTCGCGCGCAAGCCCGGTGAGACCGGTGGCGTCTTCTCGGCCGCGCCCAACTTCGCCTTCGAACACGCCGCGATACGCGGCCTGCCCCGCGACGACGAGCCGCCACTGGATCTGAGCAACGTCAAGGGCATCCTCAACGGCAGCGAGCCGGTATCGCCGGCCTCGATGCGCAAGTTCTACGAGGCGTTTGCGCCCTACGGTTTGCCGGAGACGGCAATCAAGCCGTCCTACGGCCTGGCCGAGGCGACGCTGTTCGTTTCGACCACCCCGCCGAACACCGCACCGACGGTCATCTATGTAGACCGGGACGAGCTGAACAACCACCGCTTCGTCGAGGTCGCTCGCGATGCGCCGAGCGCCGTCGCGCAGGTATCCGCGGGGAGGATCGGCGTCGACGAATGGGCGGTCATCGTCGATCCCGAGTCGGCCAGCGAGGTGCCGGACGAGCACATCGGCGAGATCTGGCTGCACGGCAAGAACCTGGGCACCGGCTACTGGGGCAAGGAAGCCGAGACAGCCGAGACCTTCCACAACATCCTCAAGTCGCGGATCAGCCAGTCCCACGCCGAGGGAGCCGAGGACGACGGGCTGTGGGTACGCACCGGCGACTACGGCACCTACTTCAACGGCGACCTCTATATAGCCGGCCGAATCAAGGACCTGGTCATCATCGATGGGCGTAACCACTACCCGCAGGACCTCGAGTATTCGGCTCAGGAGGCGAGCAAGGCTCTGCGCACGGGATATGTGGCCGCCTTCTCGGTCCCGGCCAACCAGCTGCCGCAAGAGGTGTTCGACAACCCGCACGCCGGGCTCAAGTTCGACCCCGACGACACCTCCGAGCAGTTGGTGATCGTCGCCGAGCGCGCCGCCGGTACGCACAAGCTCGACTACCAGCCCATCGCCGACGACATTCGTGCGGCCATCGCCGTGCGTCACGGGGTCACCGTCCGTGACCTGCTGCTGGTGTCGTCCGGGTCGATTCCCCGTACCTCCAGCGGCAAGATCGGGCACCGTGCCTGCCGCGCCGCCTACCTCGACGGCAGTTTGCGCAGCGGTGTCGGGTCCCCGGCCGCGTTCGCCAGTGCCACAGACTGAAACAGGAACCATGGCTGACACCGAATCTGACCTGCCGGACAACTCTGAAAACGCGGCCGCTGGTGGCGAGGTGCCCGCCGCGGATCCGTCCGCCAGGGCCGAGATGACCGTCCCCGAGATGCGGCAATGGCTGCGCAACTGGGTGGGCAAGGCCGTCGGCCAGTCGCCCGACGCGATCGACGAGTCGGTGCCCATGGTCGAGCTGGGATTGTCGTCGCGCGATGCGGTGGCGATGGCCGCCGACATCGAAGACATGACCGGGGTGATGCTGTCGGTCGCGGTGGCGTTCCAGCATCCGACTATCGAGTCGCTGGCGACCCGGATCATCGAGGGCGAACCGGAACGGCCCGACGACGACCTCGACGGTGTCGACTGGACGCGCACCGGCCCGGCCGAGCGCGTGGACATCGCGATCGTGGGTCTGGCTACCCGGCTGCCCGGCGACATGAACAGCCCGGACGAAACCTGGCAGGCCCTGATGGAGGGTCGCGACGCCATCACCGACCTGCCCGAAGGGCGTTGGTCGGAGTTCCTCGAAGAACCCCGGCTGGCCGAGCGCGTCGCCGCCGCGCGCACCCGCGGCGGTTACCTCAAGGACATCAAGGGCTTCGACTCCGAGTTCTTCGCGGTGGCCAAGACCGAGGCCGACAACATCGACCCGCAGCAGCGGATGGCATTGGAAATGACCTGGGAGGCGCTCGAGCACGCCCGCATCCCGGCCTCCAGCCTGCGGGGCGAGGCCGTCGGCGTCTATGTCGGCTTCACCAACAACGACTACGGCTTCCTCGCCATTTCTGACCCCACCGTCGCGCATCCCTATGCGATCACCGGTAACTCGACCGCGATCATCGCCAACCGGGTGTCGTATTTCTTTGACTTCCGCGGCCCCTCGGTCGCCGTCGACACCGCCTGTTCGAGTTCATTGGTGGCAACCCATCAAGCGGTGCAGGCGCTGCGCAACGGTGAGTGCGACGTGGCGGTTGCCGGTGGCGTCAACGCGCTGATCACTCCCGCGGTGACCCTCGGTTTCGACGAGATCGGCGCGGTGCTGGCACCCGACGGCCGGATCAAATCGTTCTCGTCGGACGCCGACGGCTACACCCGCTCGGAGGGCGCCGGCATGCTGGTGCTCAAGCGGATCGACGACGCCCGCCGCGACGGCGACCAGATCCTGGCCGTCATCGCCGGTAGCGCCATCAACCACGACGGCCGGTCCAACGGCCTGATCGCCCCCAACCAGGACGCGCAGGCTGAGGTGCTGCGCCGGGCGTACAAGGACGCCGGCATCGACCCGCGCAACGTCGACTACATCGAGGCGCACGGCACCGGCACCATCCTCGGTGACCCGATCGAGGCCGAGGCGCTTGGCCGGGTGGTGGGCAGGGGACGCGAGGCCGATCGGCCGGCACTGCTGGGCGCGATAAAGACCAACATCGGCCACCTGGAGTCGGCGGCCGGTGTGGCCGCCATGGCCAAGGTGGTGCTGGCGCTGCAGCACGACAAGCTGCCGCCGTCGATCAACTTCGCCGGGCCCAGCCCCTACATCGACTTCGACGGTATGCACCTGAAAGTCATTGATAAGGCGACGGATTGGCCGCGCTACGGCGGCTACGCCCTGGCTGGGGTGTCGAGCTTCGGCTTCGGCGGGGCCAACGCGCACCTGGTGGTGCGCGAGGTGTTGCCGGGCGACCTCATCGAACGCGAGCCCGAACCCGAACCCGAGGTGGCCGCTTCCGCCGAAGCCGAGCAGGCCGAGGGGCCCATGCTCGAAGGCCACTCGCTGCGGTTCGACGATTTCGGGAACATCATCACCGACGAATTTATGGCCGAAGACGCAGAGCCCGAGCTGCCGGGCGTGACCGAAGAGGCGCTGGGCCTCAAAGAGGCCGCGTTGGAAGAGCTTGCGGCACAAGAAGAGTCAGAGCCAACCAAGCCGTTGATCCCGCTTGCGGTGTCGGCGTTTCTGACCTCGCGCAAGAAAGCCGCGGCAGCCGAGCTGGCGGACTGGATGGAAAGCCCCGAAGGCCAGGCGGCGTCGCTGGAATCGATCGGCCGTTCGCTGTCGCGGCGCAACCATGGCCGCTCGCGCGCGGTGGTGCTGGCCCACGACCACGAGGAAGCCATCAAGGGCTTGCGAGCGGTGGCCGAGGGTAAGCAGCGACCCAACGTGTTCAGCGTCGACGGGCCGGTGTCCAACGGCCCGGTGTGGGTGCTCGCCGGATTCGGTGCGCAGCACCGCAAGATGGGCAAGAGCCTGTATTTGCGCAACGAGGTTTTCGCCGAGTGGATCGAAAAGGTCGACGCACTGATCCAGGATGAGCTGGGCTACTCGGTCCTCGAGTTGATCCTCGACGACTCGCAGGACTACGGCATCGAAACCACCCAGGTCACTATCTTCGCGATCCAGATCGCGCTGGGTGAGCTGCTCAAGCATCACGGCGCCAAACCCGCCGCGGTGGTGGGCCAGTCGCTGGGTGAGGCCGCGGCGGCCTACTTCGCCGGTGGCCTGTCGCTGCGCGACGCCACCCGTGCGATCTGCTCGCGCTCGCACCTGATGGGCGAGGGTGAGGCGATGCTGTTCGGCGAATACATCCGGCTGATGGCGCTGGTGGAGTACTCCGCCGACGAGATCAAGACGGTGTTCTCCGACTTCCCCGATCTCGAGGTGTGCGTCTACGCCGCCCCCACCCAGACCGTCATCGGCGGCCCGCCCGAACAGGTCGACGCGATCATCGCCCGCGCCGAATCCGAGGGCAAGTTCGCCCGCAAGTTCCAGACCAAGGGCGCCAGCCACACCCAACAGATGGATCCGCTAATCGGCGAGCTAGCGGCCGAGCTGCAGGGGATCAAGCCGATGCGCCCCACCGCCGGCATCTTCTCGACGGTGCACGAGGGCAGCTACATCAAGCCGGGCAGTGAGCCGATCCACGATGTGGAGTACTGGAAAAAGGGCCTGCGCCACAGCGTGTACTTCACCCACGGCGTCCGCAATGCCGTAGACAGCGGGCACACCACGTTCGTGGAGCTCGCGCCGAATCCGGTGGCGCTGATGCAGGTGGGTCTGACCACCGCGGACGCCGGCCTGCATGACGCCCAGCTGATCCCGACGCTGGCCCGCAAACAGGACGAGGTCGAGTCGATCACGTCGACCCTGGCGCAGCTCTACGTGTTCGGCCATGACCTGGACTTCCGGACGATGTTCAGCCGCGCCAAGGGGGCCCCAGGACCTGAAGATTTTGCCAACATTCCGCCGACCCGGTTCAAGCGCAAGGAGCACTGGCTGGACGCGCACTTCGCCGGCGACAGCTCGGTGCTGATGCCGGGCAACCATGTCGCGTTGCCGGACGGCCGGCATGTGTGGGAGTACGCGCCGCGGGAGAAGACCGACCTCGCCGCGCTGGTGCGGTCCGCTTCGACGACGGTGCTGCCGGACGCGCAGCTGACGGCCTCGGAGCAGCGGGCGGTGCCGGGCCTTGGTGCCCGGTTGGTGACGACGTTGACGCGGCACCCCGGTGGCGCGTCGATTCAGGTGCACGCGCGTATCGACGAATCTTTCACGCTGGTCTACGACGCGCTGGTCGCCCGGGGTGGTTCTGCTTCGGCGCTGCCGGCCGCGGTCGGTGCCGGAACGGCGATCGCGGCTGCGACTTCCGACGGCGACACGGCCGCCGCGCCTGTCGCGGCGGGCCTCGTCGACGATGACGACGCCGAAACGCTGTCGGACAGCTTGACCAACCGCTACATGCCGGCCGGCATGGGCCGATGGACACCGGACTCTGGTGAGACGATCGCCGAGCGGCTGGGCGCGATCGTGGGTGCGGCGATGGGTTACGAGCCCGAGGACCTGCCGTGGGAGGTGCCGCTGATCGAGCTGGGCCTGGACTCACTGATGGCGGTGCGGATCAAGAACCGCGTCGAATATGACTTCGACCTGCCGCCCATTCAGTTGACGGCCGTGCGCGACGCCAATCTCTACGCCGTCGAGAAGCTGATCGAGTATGCGATCGAGCACCGCGACGAAGTTCAGGAGCTGGCCGAGCACCAGAAGACGATGACGGCCGACGAGATCGCCAGGGAGCAGGCCGCGATACTCAGCGGCGCGACGCCGGCTCCGCCTCAGTCGGCTCCGCCTCAGTCGGATGCGCCGATCCCGCCGCCGCCGACGGATCCGTCCGGCCCGGCGGGCAATGGTTCGGCCAATGGTGCCAAGCCGAATTTGGCCCGAGCCGCCCAGGCGCTGAACTCCGAGGCGGTCGCCAAGGCCCTGCACTCCGACGTTCCGCCGCGCGATGCCGCCGAGCGAGTCACCTTCGCCACCTGGGCGATCGTCACCGGAAAGTCTCCAGGGGGCATCTTCAACCCGCTGCCCAAGCTGGACGACGACACCGCCGCCAAGATGGCGCAACGGCTTTCCGAGCGTGCCGAGGGTCCGATCAGCGCCGAGGATGTGCTGACGTCGGAGACCATCGAGGCGCTGGCCGAGAAGATGCGCGCCTACTTCGAGGCCGGCCAGATCGACGGCTTCGTCCGCACGCTGCGGGCCTCGCAGAACGATTCGCAGGTGCCGGTGTTCGTGTTCCACCCGGCCGGCGGTTCGACCGTGGTGTACGAACCGCTGCTCAACCGGCTGCCGGCGGACACTCCGATGTACGGCTTCGAGCGCGTCGAGGGCACCGTTCAGGAGCGGGCCGCCCAGTATGTGCCGAAGCTGTTGGAGATGAACGAGGGCAAACCGTTCATTCTGGCCGGCTGGTCACTTGGCGGTGCGCTGGCATATGCGTGTGCGATCGGGTTGAAGCGAGCCGGCGCCGACGTGCGATTTGTCGGGATGATCGACACCGTGCGCGCCGGCGAGGAGATCCCGCAGACCAAGGAGGAAACCCGCAAGCGTTGGGACCGTTACGCGAAGTTCGCCGAGCGCACCTTCAACGTGGAGATCCCCGGGATCCCTTACGAGCAGCTCGAAGAGCTCGATGACGAGGGTCAGGTCAAGTTCGTGTTGGACATCGTCCAGCAAAGCGGTGTGCAGGTTCCGGGTGGCATCGTCGAGCATCAGCGGACGTCCTATCTGGACAACCGGGCGCTCGAGACCGTCGAGATCGAGCCCTACGACGGCCACGTGACCCTCTACATGGCGGACCGCTACCACGATGACGTCATCGAGTTCGAGCCGCGGTATGCGACCCGCAAGCCCGACGGCGGCTGGGGCGAGTTCGTGGCTGACCTCGAGGTGGTGCCGATCGGTGGCGAGCACATCCAGGCCATCGACGAGCCGATCATCGCGAAGGTGGGTGCCCACCTGGCCGGGGTGCTGAATAAGGTGGAGGAGCAAACCAGTCAGACAAGTGAGGTAGGCAAGTAGTGACGGGTACCGAGGCGGTTCCTTCTCCCCACAGCACAGCCGAGAAGCTGACCGAGCTCAACGCTCGCCTTGAATTGGCCAAGGAGCCCGGCGGTGAGAAGGCCGCCGCCAAGCGCGACGCGAAGGGCATCCCGAGTGCCCGCTCCCGCATCCACGCGCTGTTGGATCCGGGCACGTTCTTCGAAGTCGGGGCGCTGGCCAAGACCCCGAACGACCCGAACGCGCTCTACGGTGACGGCTGCATCACCGGCCATGGCCTGATCGACGGCCGGCCGGTCGGGGTGTTCTCGCACGATCAGACCGTGTTCCAAGGCACCGTCGGCGAGATGTTCGGCCGTAAGGTCGCGCGGCTGATGGAGTGGTGCGCGATGGTCGGCTGCCCGATCATCGGCATCCAGGACTCGGGTGGTGCCCGGATTCAGGACGCGGTCACCTCGCTGGCGTGGTACGCCGAGCTGGGCCGCCGTCACGAGGCGCTGTCCGGCCTGGTGCCGCAGATCTCCCTCATCTTCGGTAAATGCGCTGGGGGAGCGGTCTATTCGCCGATCCAGGACGATCTGCTGGTCTCGGTGCGCGACCAGGGTTACTTCTTCGTCACCGGACCCGACGTGATCCGGGAGGTTACCGGCGAGGACGTCACCCTCGACGAGCTCGGCGGCTCCGACGCGCAGGCTCGCTACGGCAACATCCATCAGGTGGTGGATTCCGAGGCCGAGGGGTTCCAGTACGTACGGGACTTCCTGTCATTCCTGCCGTCGAACTGCTTCGACAAGCCGCCGGTCGTCAATCCCGGGTTGGAGCCGGAGATCACGCCGAGCGACCTGGAGCTCGACACGATCGTGCCGGACTCCGACAACGCGGCCTACGACATGCACGAGATCCTGCTGCGGATCTTCGACGACGGCGACTTCCTCGACGTCGCCGCGCAGCACGGCCCGGCGATCATCACGGGGTATGCCCGGGTCGACGGGCGTCCGGTCGGGGTGGTCGCCAACCAGCCCATGTACTTGGCCGGGTCGATCGACAACGAAGCCTCCGACAAGGCGGCCCGGTTCATCCGATTCTGCGACTCGTTCGAGATCCCGCTGGTCTTCGTGGTGGATACACCCGGATTCCTGCCCGGGGCCGAGCAGGAGCGCAACGGCATCATCAAGCGCGGCGGCCGGTTCCTGTACTCGGTGGTGGAAGCCGACGTGCCCAAGGTGACGATCACCATCCGCAAGTCCTACGGCGGTGCGTACGCCGTGATGGGGTCCCGGCAGCTGACCGCCGACTTCAACTACGCCTGGCCCACCGCGCGCATCGCGGTGATCGGGGCGGAGGGAGCCGCGCAGCTGCTGATGAAGCGGTTCCCGGACCCCACTACGCCCGAGGCGCAGCAGATCAAGAAGGACTTCATCGAGGGCTACAACCTCAACATGGCGATCCCGTGGACCGCTGCCGAGCGCGGGTTCATCGACTCGGTCGTCGACCCGCACGAGACCCGGCTGCTGATCCGCAAGTCGCTAAAGTTGTTGCGCGACAAGCAATTATGGTTTCGCGTGGGACGCAAGCACGGGCTGATCCCGGTCTGACCGGCCTTTCGTCACATCCGCCACAGCGGCACCGGGAAACCTCGGGGCACATCGTTCGCGAATGCGATATCACATGCGATATCGCCTTTGAGAAGTGTTCTAGCCCAACCTTCTTGGTGCTGATGTGGCCGGTGTTAACAGCTACTTCCGCAGGGTGAATTGGTTGAGGTCGATGTAGCCCTTGCGGAAGAGATCCGCGCAGCCGGTGAGGTACTTCATGTACCGCTCGTAGACCTCTTCGGACTGAATCGCGATGGCCTCGCTTTTGTGTGCCTCTAGGCTCGCGGCCCAGACGTCCAGGGTCTTGGCGTAGTGCCGCTGCAGCGATTGGCGACGCTTCAACTTGAAGCCGGCCTTCGCCGAGTGGTCCTTCACCATCTGGATGGTCGGCAGGGCGCCGCCGGGGAAGATTTCGGTCTGCATGAAGTCGCCGAACTCGACGATCTTCATCGTCAGCGGCAAGCCGGAGGCGATGATTTCCTTCTCCGAGAGTTTCGTGATCGTGTGCAGCAGGAACGTGCCGCCGGCCGGCAACAGCTCATACGTCCGCTCGAAGAAGGCGTCGTAGCGGTCGTAGCCGACATGCTCGAGCGGCCCGATCGCCACGATCCGGTCCACCGGCTCGTGAAACCGCTCCCAGCCCTCGAGCAGCGCTCGCCTGGAACGCGGGCTATCCAGTTCGTCGAGCATCTTTTGCGCGTGGGTGGCTTGATTCTTGGACAGCGTCAAGCCGATGACGTTGACGTCGTATTTCTCGATGGCCCGCAACATGGCGGCACCCCAGCCGCAGCCGAGGTCCAGCAGTGTCATGCCCGGCTGCAAGTCCAGCTTGCTGAGCGAGAGGTCGATCTTGGCGATCTGCGCCTCTTCGAGCGTCATGTCCTCGCCGCCAAGCCAGTAGGCGCAGGTGTACATCTGGGTGCGGTCGAGGAACAGGCGGAAGAAGTCGTCAGATAGGTCGTAGTGCGCCTGCACGTCCTCGAAATGCGGCGTCAGCTCGTCAGCCATGTGCATCACTCTAAGACGAACTCGGTTGAAGCGCCCCGTCCACCAACTCATCGAACCGCTCCAGCGCCGCCTCGGAGTCGGCGTCGATACCGCGCAACGGCCCGCGGTCGGCGAGGTAGCGCTGGGCATACAACGCGGCGACCAGTGCCTTGCGCTCACCGCCGCGGGTCTCCCGCTCCCAGGCGGCCTGTTCGATCAGCAGCGCGCCCGCGTAGACGTCGCCCATGAATTGGGCCAGCGGGAACAGCCGCGCCTCGGCGACGGTGCCGTCGAGTTTGGTCCAGGCCGTGATCGCCGCGTTCAGATCTTCGATGCGGCGGGCCACCAGGCCGGTGGTCTCGTCGTCGTCGGACACCGACACCGCGTCGTGCAGCCGCGCCAACAACGTCTCGTGCGCCTGGGTCTGCTCGATACCGCGGCGCACATCCAGACACAGGATATTGTCCGGGCCCTCCCAAATCGTGTTCACTTGCGCGTCGCGCAAAAGCCTTGCCACCGGCCAAGTCTCGATGTAGCCGTTGCCGCCGTGGATTTCGATCGCATCCGAGGCCGCGGTGATCCCCAGCCGGCACACCCTGAGCTTGGTGACCGGCACCGCGATGCGCTGTCGAATGACCTTCGGCTGGCGATGGTTGGCTGCTCCGGTGCCGTCGAAAACCATTGCCTGCGCGGCTTCGACGTCGACGATCAGCTCGGCCAGCTTGCGCCGCATCAACGGCTTGTCGATGAGCGCGCCGCCGAACGCCTGCCGTTGCCTCGCGTAGCACAGCGACTCGACCAGGGCGCGGCGCGCGTTGCCCAGCCCGAACAACGCGATCCCGAGGCGCGCGGCGTTGGTCAGCTCCATCATCCGGCCCAGGCCCTTGCCGTCGGATGGGCCCGCATCGCCGGTCGGCTTCTCGGACAACAGAAACGCCTCGGCGTCGACGAACTCGACCTCGCCGGAGGCCACCGAACGAGTGCCGAGCTTGTCCTTCAACCGCCGCACCCGCACGCCGTTGCGCGTACCGTCGCGGCGGGTGCGCAGCACCAGGAAGTTGGCGATGCCGCGGGTGGAGTCGGGAGCGCCCTCGGGTTTGGCCATCACCACGAAGGCCTCTCCGGCGCAATTGGACGCAAACCACTTGAACCCGTTGAGCAGCCAGCTGTCGCCGCTGCGTGTCGCAGTCGTCTCCAGCGCCCCGAGATCGGAGCCGCCGGTGCGCTCGGTCAGCAGCTGCGCCGTCTCGCCCGCCCACTCGCCGGAGGAGAACTTGGCCAGCACATGCTCGGCCACGTCGGCCGGCGCGTAGGCGGCCACCAGCGACTGGACCATGCCACCGCCGGTGCCCAACGCGCAGCCCATCCCGATGTCGGCCTGGTTGAGCAGATAGTTGGACGCGAACAGCGCCAGCCCCGAGCTAACTTTGGCCTCGCGCGCATCGGTGCGCAGCGCCTGCTGGGCATCCAGCACCGCGCGCTTGGACTGCGTGAACGACTCCGGCATGACGACCTGGCTGACATCGTGTCCCCACCGGTCGTAGCGCTCCAGCCGGGGCGGGTTGCGGTCCGTCTCGTCGGCCCACCGTGCCACCGGACCGCCCATCAGCTCACCGATACGCGCCAAATGTGGCTCTAAGACCGCTAATTCGTCCGGCTGCAGGTAATAGGCCATGGTGAACTGCAATGTGGGGTCGGTCAGGTACCAGTTGAGGCCGACGGCGCCCCGGTAGCTGTCCGTGCGATAGCGGTGCGACTTTTCCGGGGTGGAGAAGGGCAGCCGATCCACGGCCTCTACGTCGTAGTCGCTCATCCCGCGACGGTATTACAGCCGGGACGCCGGGTGAAGACGCTGCGCCGACCGGCCCGGTGGCTTGTCAGCCCTTGGCCGGCCCGGTCAGAAAAACCAGCCGGAAATTGCCGATCTGTACCTCGTCGCCGCTGCTGAGCAGCGCGGTGTCGACAGGTTCACGGTTGAGATAGGTGTTGTTGAGGCTGCCGAGGTCAACGACGTGGAATTTACCGCCTTCCCTGCGGAACTCGGCGTGCCTGCGGCTGACCGTGATGTCGTCGAGGAAGACGTCGCTGGCGGGATGCCGGCCCACCGACATCACGGGCTTGTCCAATCGAAACTGCGATCCGGTGTTAGGACCGCGCTTCACCACCAGAATGGCCACCCCGCTTCCCAACGTCTGCATATCCTCGACGGCTGCCTCCGCGACGGCCGCCGACGTGTCGAAATTGCCGTGCATCTCGGTGCGCGAGGCGGCGGGGATCTTGCCGGTTCCTTCATCGAGAACCCGACGCACCGCGTGCCGATGATCAGTCGTCAGGTGCGGGACGTGTTCTGCTGCCGCGGTCATGTCGCTACGCCTCAGGCGGCTTGCGTTAGATTCGGCCCGGCGCTCACCGCTCGTGGCTCGGGTTGGCGCGGGGCCGGCGCCCAACCCACGTAGGTCAGGTACAGCCCCACCAGGGCGAATGCGACGCAGAGCGCCATCCACCAGCCCTGCGCGCCGATCATGCTGTTGGCGGCCGACGCGAAGACTTTGGGAAAAGCGAAAAGAAGCAGTCCACGCAGGGTGACGAGCCAGCCGATCAGGGACACGCTGATCGCCGCGGCGCCCTTCCAGTATTGGTGGGCTGCCACGATGACGAGGCCGAACACCAGGATGAAAGCGCCGGCCACCCACGACCACAGTGGGCTCGCCTCGAAGTCCGACAGGACCGTCTGCATGTCCGATGCGCGTGCGACGGCCGTGACATCGATGATGACCAGGAATGGGCCGAGCACGCGGGCGAACATGCGTGTCCTGGCCTGCGGTTGCGTTGAAGCATCCATATGCCGTGCCTCCATCTGATGCTGGCTCTTCACATCTCATGGGAGCATTCGACGGGAGTGACACGGTAGGGACCGAAGTCCCGTCCGGTTGGGGTATTTGTCAGTTCACAAGTCTTGACAGGGCAGGCATCGTCAGCGGTGACCTATGGCCCTCCCTCAGCGGGTGGGCCGGGGCGCATGATCGGCCGAGTGGTCACTGACTAAGGAGACGACGATGAAGGCCAATGTGGGTGACTGGCTCGTGCTCAAGGGCACTACGACCGAGTTAGCGGATCAGCGTGGCTTGATCACCGAGGTGCGAGGGGCAGACGGCGCACCGCCGTATGTGGTGCGCTGGCTTGCCAGTAACCACGAGGCGACGGTGTTTCCGGGCTCGGATGCCATCGTCGTGACCGCGGCCGAACAGCGACGGTCCGACGAACAGGTGCGCGAGCGCGTCAGCGCAATACAGGCGCAACTGACTCATCACCATAACGGCGCGTAGATCAGACGGCCGGCCACACTCCCACCCGCTGGCCGCGGTTCTTATACCGGCGCGACGAACTCCGAGGTGTAGTACTCGGCCGGGTTCTGGGAGTTCGGATTCGGCCGATCGATAATCACCCAGACGCCCGTCGTGCCCGGCCGAATAGTGTCCGACACGGTCGCTGTTCCGTTGCCGGCCCCGTCGGTGTCAAAGCCGGAAAAGGTGACGCCCGGATCCCCGGGGCCGCAGTTGCCCGCCGCCGGCCGAGGTTCCTGGATCAGGCCGACGTCGAAGTGGGTTCCCGGGTCGGGCGCATCCGACAGATGCACCTCCGCGATCGCTTTCCCGCCGGTGGAATGAATGATCACCTCGCCGGTGCCGAGAGCGGACCGCGGCACCATGGGCACGGTGCTCACCAGGCTGAAATCGCAACGCCTGAGCTTGCTGTCCAGGACGACAATCGTGCCGGCTTCGGCCCCGGCTGTGGCGATCCCCGCGGTCGCCACCGGGAACATCGACGCGGTGAATGCCGCTCCGCATACGGCTAAGCGTTTACGCGTGTGCATCGGATCGCCTACTTTCCGCTGTGTTATTCGGATCACAGCGGAGTAGATATTGACCTTTATTTGCCGCAATTAAACCAATTCGGAGGAATTACTCGAACGTCAATTAATGCTGTTATTCGACCGGTGACAAATTGCGACCGCATGAATTGCAAAACTCATGCAATGCAAGCGTTTCCGCGCGGCTATTAAGGCTTGATCCGGATCTCGCCGGGCGACCACCAACCGGTGCGGGTTGCCGTGCCCAGGTCGAGCTCAGCGGGCTGGGCGTCGGCGATGGTGTCGAACTTTCGCAGCGATCCCCAGTCGCGGCCCCAGTCATGCGACAGGTAGGTGGACATCACGTGCGCGCGCAGCAGCAAGTCGGTGATGCCCAGCAGGCCGCCGTTGACGCCGTCCTGCCAGGTGTCGGTGTCCTGCTTCTTCGCCGTGTAGTCCGGGGTGATGCGGAACTTCGGGATCTCGGTGACGCCGTTGACGTGCAGCATCGGCTGCTGGCACGGGAACGCGAGCCCGACGGCCCAGTCCATCAGCACCGGCTGCGTCGAGCCGACGTACTCCTGCAGCGAGCGCAGCTCCGGTACCCGCGGCGGGGTCACCGCGATCCAGTCGTCCGGGGTCAGGGACAGGTCCTCGGCGACCACTCGCACCGCGACCGCGTCCGCGGGCATGTCGGACCGGGCGAAGCGCAGGTTGCGCCAGACCTTCGGCTGTTCCCCGTACAGGTCGTAGGGCACCAGCCGGCCGGCCGGCGCCACGGTGCCATCGGGACCGGGTCTGCCGAATTCCAGCACCACGGTCTGCCCGTTGGTGTGGTGGTGCAGGATGCTGTTGCCGGCGATCGTGCCCGCGGCGGTCACCACCACCAGAGGATGTCCGGCGTCCGGCTTAGGCAGCTGGTACCACGCCGAGCTGAGCCTGCTCTGCTGTTGGGCGCCGTTGGTGTAGCTGCCCGCCATCGGCACCTGATCGGGGTTGAGACCGTACGGCAGCGGTGCCGTCGACCCGTTGATGCCCGGCGCCTTCAGCTTGGTCGGCCCGTACCAGTCGTAGTCGGTCCCGGGCTGCGGCACCGACGTCTCCCGAACCGCTTCGGCCAGAGTGCGTTCCGGTACGCCGTTGGGGGTGAACCCCGTTGGATTGACACCACCCAGCGCGCCCAACGGGCCGTAATCACCCGGCTCTCCCGTTTTGTAAGGCGCCATGAAGCCGGCGTTGCTGTCCGGCTCGACGAGCACGTCGTCGGCTAGACCGCAGCCGCCGCTGAACTCGCGGAGGTTGTCCCAGGCATTCGAGTAGGTGGGGTACTGGCGCACGATACCGGCCACCATCGACGCCACGAACACCAGTGCCATGAAGCCGGCCGCCAGCGGGATGGGCGCCGCCGTCAGCGCCCGCGCCAGCCGGCCCTCGCCATGGCTGGTGTCCGCGAAATGCAACCAGGCCGCGTACACCGCGGTAATCGCGAACAGCGCGAAAAAGATTGTGCTGATCGAGATTCCGCCGACTTTAGGCATGGAGCTGTTGAACGGCACGCCATAGCTCGAGACGTACCACCAACCGTTGGTGGTGGCGAAGCACAGTGCCAACACGAACATCAGCGCCGCCAGGAACGCCATCCGATTGCGCGACCAACGCAGCACCTTCGGCGACACGAGCACCGTCGTCAGGGCGGCCATCGCCGCGCCCACCGCGGCGAACAGCCCGAAGTGATGCACCCACTTGGTCGGGGTGAACATCAGGAAGAACATGGTGCCGAAGATGACACCCATCAGCCGCCACGCCGGCCCGCGGGCCACGCCCGGAACTCGCTTGCGGCGCAACATGATGAACACCGCCGTGAACAAGCACAGCGCGGTCAGCAAGAAGCCGAACCGGCGCGACAGCGAACCGTCGACGGTAGGCAGGATCAGGTAGTAATAGCGCAGGTTCTCGGTGTACCACGCCTGGCTGGGCCCGACCGCGGTGCGAATCCTGGTGGCTTCCAACACCGTTGACAGTGTCTGGTCGGCGAACACCACGGTGAGGATGACGAAACCGGCGGCCAGCATCGGGGCCACCAGCGGCCAGGTCCCCACCAGGCGATGCCGCCGGACCAGAATTCGCAGGATCGGACGACCACCGGCAACCAGCGCCGCGACCGCGATCAGCCCCGTCGGCTGGACGCCCAGGGTGAATGCCGCGGTCACCACCGCCAGGGCAGCCGGGGTCAGCCGAGAGGCGCACATCGAGCGCTCGATCAGCACCCAGGTGAGAAGTGAGCCCAGCGCGATGATGGGTTCGGGACGCAGACCGTTGTCGAACGGCATCCACGCGGTCAGCAAGACGATGCCCGCCGCCCAGTTCGCTGCCTTGCTCGACGTCACCGCGGGGCCCAACCGGGGCAGCACCTCACGTGACAGCAGCAGCCAGCACACCAGCCCGGCGATCAGGTCGGGCAGTCGTATCCACAAACTGTCGTCGCTGACGTGGGTCATCACCGCCAGCAGGTTGTAGTACCAACCGAAGGGGTCCTCCGGGCTGCCGAACCAGCGGAAGTAGTTGGACATGTAGCCGGCGTGGTCGGCGACCCGGGCCATGCCCAGGATGTAACCGTCGTCCGAGGAGTTCGCCCCGATTACATGCCAGAGCACGAAGCCGAAGATCACCGTGGCGTCGGCGAGGGTGAATTTCTTCCAACGAGTCGGGATCAGCCGATGCATCCGGCGACCGTCCAGCTGGTCCAGCCGCCACAGCGCGACCAGCGAGACGATGGTGGACAGGATGGCGCCCACCATCGCCAGCAGCTTGAGTGTCGTTGGGGTGGTGGAGAACCGGGTGTCGATGGTCGCCGAGAACCGCAGTCCGGGTGGCGCGGGACCGGTCAGATCGGTAAACACCCCGACGATCTGCGGGCGCAGGTTAGGGTCGGAGAAACCGCCGGACTGTGGCTTGCCCGCCGGGTCGGTCAACCCGACGAAGGTGGCGAAAGTGCCGGCGCGCGTGGAGGTTATCTCAATGCGCTGGCACTGTTGAGACTCGGCTTGCTCGCGGGACACGCTGGCGATCACGACATTGCGGTCGGTGACGTCGACGCGTTTGCTGTTGACGACGACGAACAACGCGTTGAGCGCGGCGTCTTTGCCTTTCTTCGGCGCGGTGCTCAGCACCACGCCGCCGTCGGCCGGCAGATCACGGATCAGGGTGCAGGGCACGCTTGCCGTCACGTCGACGGGGCTCAGTGAAATGAGCGGCGCCGTAACGTTGTTCAGTTGGCCATTCTGCGGCCAGTTCAGCATCGCGGTGGTCTGCACGACCGGCAGCAGCGGTGTCGCGACAGACAACACGAAGCCGATCAGTCCGGCGATCGTGGCAACCCACCGGGTGACCCGGACGCCATCACGGGTGACCCGGCCGCCGGCGGCTGTCTGTTCTTCGTGGTTGATGACGCTCACGGTAGTGCCCGAATCGGTCCTTGCCGGCTCCAGCCGTTCACGGTCAACACACCCTGTTCGATGACGGCGTTGGGCGCCTGATCACTGGGCACCAGCGGGTAGTACTGCTCGACCGATCCCCAATCGCGATACCAGTCGCCACTCAGGTAGGTCGAGACCGTCGAGGTCCGCAACAACGTCTGGGCGAACAGGAACGGACCGCCGGCCTCGCCGGCCTCCCACCCGTTCGATGACGCCGCCGTCTGTTTGTGATCGGGCAGGATGCGGTACCCCGGAAGTTCGGCAACGCCAAGGTGTTCGGAGAACGGCCGCTGGCACGGGAAGTTCGCGGCGGTCGCGATGTCCATCAGCACCGGGTTCTGCGATCCGATCAATTGCTGCAGGGTCTGCAGCACCGGGACCCGCGGCGGCGTGAACGCGAACCACTGATCCTCACTCAGGTTTGGGTCGTAAGCGACGATGCGCGCCACATTGGCCTCCGGCGGCGCCCAGGTCAGCGGGAACCGCAGATTGCGCCAGGCCGGCTCCGGCCCGATGTCGATGGGCTGCACCTCCGCGAGCGGCGCAGTGGTCCCGTCGGGGCGGGTGACACCCCATTGCAGTTTGAGCGACTGCCCGTAGGTGAAGGTGCCGTCCTCTTTGTACGACCAGATGGCGCCCGCGGCGGAGACCACCACCAGCGGCCGGTCCGGTGTGCGAGCAGGCAACTGGTACCAGGACGAGGTGGCGGTGGCCGCCAGCGAATTCTCGCCGTAGCTGCCCATCACCGGCGTGCGGGCCGGGTCGAGGCCGAACGGTAGCGCCACGTTCGACCCATTCACCCCGACCGGGCCTTTCCCGCCGGCCGTGCCCGCGGAGTCACTCATGGCGGCGTTGGGCTTGTTGGGCGACGCGTCGGAATTCACCACGCCGGGTTTGGTCACCACCGGGTATGACCTCAAGTCGTCACCCACCCCGTCCGGTTTGAACCCGACCGGGTTATTACCGCCGAGTGGGCCGCCAGGGCCGAACGTCTGCCCCGGAACAGGTTGCAGCAGGCCAACATTGGGGTCAGGCTCGGTCAGCACGTCGTCGGCCATCGCGCAGCTGGCGGGCGAAAGACCGGACGTGATCGCGGCGAGGTTCGCCTTGGCGGTGGTGTAGAGCGGGTAGCGGAACGCCGCACCCTTGGCCAGCGAGCCGACTTCGCCAAGCACCATGATCGTCGCGACCACCAGCAGTGGGGTGGACGCCAGGACGCGGTTGCGCCGGCTCTGCTTGATCTCGGTGTGCCCGGCGTAGTCCATGCGGAAGTGCAGCCAGGCGGCCAGCAGGCCGGTCGCGATCGACAGCGCAAGGAACATCGACGTCACCGGGTGACTTGCGACGACGGGCTGGATGTCGAACCACGGCACCCCGTAGTTGCCGACGTAGAACCAGCCGTTGATGCCCGAGGTCGCCCACGCCAGCACGAACAGCAGCGCCGTGACGTACAGCGCTAGGTTGCGGCGGCTGTGCAGACCGATGCGGGCGACGGCGAACGCGGTGACCGCGCCGAGCACGCCGGCCAGACCGGCGAACGCACCGAACTGCACGGCCCACTTCGTCGGCGTGAACGTCAGCAGCAGCAGGCCAAGCGCGGTAGTGCCGATCAGCCGCCAGGCCGGACCGCTGGCCAACCCGGGGACCCGGCCGCGGCGCAGCATCACTACCAGCATCCCGAACAGACAGAGGAACAGCACCAGTACCGCGAAGCGTCGCGCCATCGACCCGTCGGGGTTCGACTCGACCGTGAGGAAGTAGTAGCGCAGCCAATCCTGGTACCAGGCGATCGTCGGCCCGACCTTGTATTTGATGCGTGCCGACTCGGCGACCGTGGCCAGGGTCTGGCTGCGGAACACCACCACCAGGATCAGCGACAGTGATGCCGCCAGCACGGCCAGCGGCGCGAGTAACCCGTCAGTCGCCCGCCGACGCCGGATGATCGTCGCGATGGCCCGGGCCCCGGTCAGCAGCGCGGCGACGGCGATCAACCCCTGCGGCGCCAGCGTTGCGGCGAGCATCGCCACCACGATGGCGACCGCGGCGGGAGCCAGCCGCTGCAGTGCGATCGCACGCTCGACCAGCATCCAGGTGGCGATCACGCCGAGGGCGATCAGCGGCTCGGGGCGCAGGCCGTTGTTGAACGGCAGCCACGCGGCCAGGAAAACCACGCCGCCGGTGAGCACCGCCACCGTGTTGGATCCCAGGCCGCCCTTGCCGGGTCCCAGCCGGCGCAGCCCCCAGTGGCTGATGATCAGCCAGCAGGCGATTCCGGCCAGCGTGGCCGGCAGCCGCATCCACACGCCCGCGGTGCTGACCGAGGCGAGCTTGGAGAGCACCGAGAGATACCAGTCGAACGGGGCATCGGTGGTCCCGAAGTAGCGGTAGTAGTTGGCGACGTAGCCGGCTTTCGGCGCCACCCGCGCGATGGTCAGGTTGTAGCCGTCGTCTGACGAGGTGGCGCCGATGACGTGCCAGACCAGCAGCGTCGCGATCACACCCGCGTCGGTAATCAGCCTGGGGGCACCTCCCGCTTGCGGGGGACTGGCCCAGCCGATCCGCCACCACGTCGCGCGCTGTTCACGCGGGCGGTAGCGGGACAGCCAGGCGATCGGGGATCGCCAGTTGACCAGCGTGCCGCCGCGGCTGTGACGGTCCAGGACGGCCAGCGCGATGATGGCGACCAGCACCGCCAGCGCACCCGCCGCCATCACCAGCCTCTTGAGGGCCGTCGGCGTCGTGATGAACCGGGTGTCGATGTCGACCCGGACCGACAGCCCCGGTTGGGCGGGCACCTTGAGATCGGTGAAAACTCCGCCGAACTGCGGCTTCTTCTCGGCGGACAGGATGCCGGCGGCACCCGGGATGCCGACGAAATCGGCGCCCGCGGCGCCGGCGTCGGCCCAGACGTGCAGCACGCTGCAGGCACCCGCGGCGATGGCCGAGCGCTTCGCGACCGCGGCCACCGTGTCCCGGAACGCGACGACGACCACGTCCTTGTCGGCGCGGACGAACAGGCCGTTCTTGCCCGAGTCCACGCCGCCGGTCGGCAGGGTCGACACCACTAACCCGCCGCTGGCCGGCAGGGTGGCTATCGCCGGGCAGGGAACGGAGATGTCGAGTGCCCGCGGCGCCCCGGACACCAGGGGTGCGGTGATCTGGGTGACGTGCCCGTCCACGATGCCTTGCGGCCACGCGATGGTTGCGGTGGTCTGCTTGACCGGGAGCAACGGAACGCTGAGGCACAACAGCAGGCCCGCAAGCCCGGCGATGACGGCGACCAAGCGGAGGATCCGCTGCGATCGCTGTTTACCGTCTTGGGGCACGGGGTCCGATGGTAAGCGACGGCCCCTTGTCGGGTGAGGACGCGGGGCCGCGCAACGGGTGGGTTGGCGCGCAGCGGCGTGCTATTCGGGCATCCTTGCAGCCAGAGTGGCGCAGCCGGGGCCGCTGAGATCGGCCAGTGCCGCGCGGCGGCCCGACATCGCCATCAGCAGCGCTTCGCCCGGGCCCGTCACCTCGGGTCCGCGGCCATGCGCCCAGGCGACGTCGGTGGCCCGCAGCTGCAGCCCCCTGATCCGGCGGCCGGCACCCAGCCGAGGGTTACCGGGTACCACGCCGAGCACCCGCTCTAGCCGGTCGGCCGGAACGCTGCGCGGCCGACCCAGCGAGCGGCGGATGTCCTGGTGATGGATCGTGCCGTCGACGAGGGCGATCATGCCGCCGAAACCCGCGGTCAATCCTCGCGGTTGGAGGTGGTTGCGTAGAAATGCCAACAGCTGTTGTGGGCTGAGCGTCGCGAATTCGTCGACGCCCACCTGGTTCGCCCGCACAACCCAGCCTTTGGCGAAACGCTTCAGCAGGCCCAGGGTGCCGAGCTCTTCGTAGCTGATCACATGGGCGACAACATCTTTGACGGTCCACTTGGAACACAGGCTGGGCACCTGCCAGTCCTGCGGCGCCAGGGTGGTCAGAAAATCCGCGAGGTCGGCCCGTTCGGCGTGGGCCATGCTCATCATGGAAGCGGCGCTCATTGCCCCGCTCCGGCCGTCATGAGGCCGACATAGCGATGCAGGTACAACGGCCAGCCCGCGTCGCCGTCGACGCCGTCGGCGATCGACTGCCAGCCCGCGCCGTGCCGCTGTAGGTGGCGGTGCTCCAGGTCGACACGGGTGCGATTTTCGGACTCCGCGGTGAAGCGCACCTCGACCTCGCTGGTCCGCGAGGGGTCGGGTTCCACCTGCCAAGCCGGGCTGATGTCCCAGCTGAACACCAACCGGTGCGGCGGGTCGTAAACCAACACTCGCGCCCAGCGGCACTCGCTGCCGTCCGTGCCGCGGTCGTAAATGTGGCCTCCCGCATGCGTTTCGAACACAGTCTCGGCGATCGGGACCGCCAGCAGGTTGTGCTCGCGCGGCTTGAAGTCGCCGAACTGCTCGGTGAAGACGGCGAACGCACGCTCGATTGTGGCGTTGACGATCACCCGGTGCTGAATCTCCGGGATTCCCGGCTGCGTCATGACGCATCTCCTTCGATCTCGTTGAACGTGGCCGCGTAGTTGGCCAGGGCCTGCGTCCAGAACCGGTCCAACTCGGCGCGCAGCGCCTCGAGGCCGGTGGGGTCGAGCTGATAGACCCGCCGGGTTCCCGCGGCGCGGTCGCGCACCAGCCCGGCGCCCTTGAGCACCTTGAGGTGCTGTGAAACGGCCGGCCTGCTGACGGGTAGGTCCCGGGCCAGTTCACCGACGGCCGCCGGACCATGCGCAAGCCGATCCATGATGGCCCGGCGCGTCCGGTCCGCCAGGGCCAGCCATGCGTCGCCTCCGGATTGGTAAGCCACCACGAACCGTAAGCTTACGCTTACCAATGACGCGGAACAATGCCCCCGAACCGCCTGGGCGCCGCTAAGTAGTTGGGATCGGTAGTGAATCGCCGCTGATCTGCTGATTCGAACAGCCGATAGCCCATAAGACGGGGTTCATCCAGGTGAATACTGATCGGCAGCATCCTGAGAAGAGGCGCGAGGCGATGTCACACAATCACACCACCAAGAAGATCTTTGCCGGGGTGGTGCTGTCTGGTGTCGTGGCCGGCGGAATGGGGCTCACCCTCCCAACCGCACAGGCCCAGCCCGGCCCTGCGCCGTCTGTACACGGCCTTTTGCCAGAAGACGGACCGGTACCGCGCGGCGCGTCCGGACCGTATACGTGTTGCCCGGGGGATGAAAAAACCGGGCTGCACCCGCAGACCGGTCGCGGATGTCCGGGGACGGATGTTTCTTGGGACAGGGCGCAGTGCCACACCTGGTACGGCGTCGTCTGGGGGCATGGGAACGCTGCCCCCGGTATTTGGGAGGGATCCGGTCCGCCGCCGCCGGAGGCGTTGCAGAAGCCATGGTGCGGCTTTCCCTTCATGTGTTCGGGAACACCGTGATCGATGGCTGGGCGGCGCCCCGGCCGCCGTCGCCGCCGTGCAGCCCGTTCGTCAATTGCCTGCCGGGGCTCTAGCTAGCCCCGGCGAAGCGGAGCCGGGTCCCATAGGCCGCTGCGCGTAGCCGTCCCCAACTGCAGACGGGCGGGCTGGGCGTTGGGGTAGTACGGCGTCAGGCGTTGCAGCGAGCCCCAATCGCGCGACCAGTCGTCCTTGAGATAGGTGGCCATCGTGGTCGCCTTCGCCAGCAACTCGGTGACACCAAGCGGCCCACCGCCGTTGTTGTCCATCACCGGCGAGTTGGCCTCGGCGCCGAACCGGTCCGGCAGGATGCGCCATTTCGGTGCTTCGTCCACACCGTTTTGGTGGCCGAATGGTCGCTGGCACGGGAACGCCAGACCCACCAGCCAGTCCAGGAACACGGGGTCCGCCGAACCCACTACCTGCTGCAGCGTGTGCAGCTGGGGAATCCGCGGCGACGTCACCGCGATCCAGTGCTGTGGCGCCAGATCCTCATCGTTGGCGACCAAGCGGACCTGGGTGGCGGTGTCGGGAATCAGCGACAACGGCAGCCGCAAGTTGCGCCACGCCGGGGACGCGCCGACGTCGAAGAATTGGAACGACCCGCCCGGGTGTCCGCTGGCCGCCTGCTCATCGGTGGCCCACTGCAGCTGCACCTCACGGGGATCGAATCGACCGGCCGCCGACACCACCAGCAGCGGCTTCGCCTTGTCACGCGGCGGCAATCGGTACCAACCCGAGCGCAACATCGCCGGTACCTGGATGCCGGACCGCCAGCTGCCCAGCACCGGAGTGTGCGCCGGATCAAGGTTGTAAGGCAGCTGGGCGCGTGAGCCGTTGACACCCGGCGCGGCGCTGGTACCGCCCTCGGTGCCGGCCTCGCTGGTGGTCGTCTTTCCGTCTTCGTTGATGAAGCTGCGGTCGCCCGGACGCTCCATCACCGGGTCGGCCGAGATGTCGGCGGGAATACCGTTGGGGGTGAAGGCTTCTGACAGCCCGGCACCCAGTGCATCGCCCACCGAGCCGGACACCGGCGACAGCATGCCGGCGTTGGGATCCTGCTCCACCATGACGTCCTCGGCCAGTCCACAGGACTTGCCGGCCAGCGCCTCCAGATTGGACCGGCCCACCGACCAGGCGGGGTACTGTCCGGTCATCGCCAGCGTCAGTGAGACGACTTCGAACGTGACGAGCAGCCACGCCGCAATTGCCAACGGGGACTGAACAATTCCGGCCATCCGCGCCCCGATGCGGGTTTTGGGAGGGCCGTTGCCGGGGGACATGAAGTGGAACCAGGCCGACAGCAGTAGTACCAGCAGGGTCAGGCCGAGCAACGCGGTGGCAAACGCATAGTGCCATGCCGGGAATGAATTCGACCATGGCACACCGAAATTGGAGACATACCACCAGCCGTTGACGCTGGCGAACGACAATGCCACCAGGAACAGCACCGTCGCGGCGAACACGGTGCGGTTGCGGCGCGAGCGCATCGCCACACTCGTCACCGCGACCGCGGCCAGCGCACCGAGCGAGCCGGCCAGACCGGCGAACACGCCGAAGTGGTGTGTCCATTTGGTCGGGGTGAACATCATCGCGAGGAACGAGATGATCGTGATGCCGACGATGCGGCGGCTCGGTCCGGCGGCGGTGCCCGGAATTCGGCCCTTGCGCAACGACATTGCCACCGTGATGCCCAGTGCGAGCAGCACCGCCAGCACCGCGAAGCGACGGGCGACGGATCCGTCGGGGCTGGCCATGAACAGCCGCTCGTAGCGGATGTGTTCGTCGAACCAGCTCAGGCTGGGTCCGAGCGCCCGCTTGAGCGCCGTCGCCTGCATCTCGCCGGCCAGCGTCTGGTCGCGGAAGATCAGGATCACGGTGACGGTGGCCGCGGCGGCGATCGGCGCCAGCAGTGGCAGCACGCCGAACTGTCTGGATCGTCGGTGCACGATGGTGCGCAGCGGCCCGATCGCGACCAGCAGGGCGCCGATGGACGCGATGCCGGTCGGCCCGGAGAACAGCGTCAGCGCGCCGATGATGCAGGCGATCGCCACCGGCAGCAGTCGATTGGTGGCCACCGCCCGTTCCACCGAACACCAGGTCAGCAGAATGCCGAGGGCGATGATCGGCTCGGGGCGCAGCCCGTTGTCCAGCGGCAACCAGGTCGCCAGGAACAGTCCCGCCGCTGTCCACGCCGCCGCACGGTTGGCCTTCACGGCGTGGCCCAGCCGGGGGATGACCTCGCGGCTGATCGCCCACCAGCAGGTCAACGCCATCGCCAGGGTGGGTAGCCGCATCCAGACGCTGTTTGTGCTGACATGCGCCCACAGCGCCAACAGGTCGTAGTACCAGCCGAAGGGCGCCTCCGGCGTGCCCAGCCAGCGGTAGTAGTTGGCCATGTACCCGGCGTGCTCGGACACCCGGGCCATGGTCAGGATGTAGCCGTCGTCGGAGGTGTTGGCCCCGACGAAGTGCCACCACACCAGTACGGCGATGACGAGCGCGTCGAGAGCGCCGATCGACCACCACCGCGACGGCAGGAAGCGGCGGTGCCGGGTGCCGTCGGCGGTGTCGAGGAAGTGCAGCGCGATCAGTGCGACGGCGGTCAGCAGCACGCCGAGGATCATCGCGGCCATCTTCAGCGGCGTCGGGCTGCTGCTGTAGCGGGTGTCGACGGTTGCCGAGAAGCTCAGACCCGGCGGCGTCGGTCCGGCCAGGTCGGTGAACACCCCGACGATCTGCGGCCGGAAATCGTAGCCACTCTTCTCCCCGCGCAGCGGCGAGCCGGGATGCTCGGAGTTGGGCCCCTGGGTCAGCCCGACGAATTCGGCGGTGATCCGGTCGGCGTGCGCGGTGAAGGTCAGGCGCTGGCAGGCCGGGCTGAGCACCTGGCTCAACGGGGCGGTGACCACCGGGACGTTGCGCACGACCAGCACCAGCTCGTCGTTGGCGCGCAGGATCAGCAGCCCGCGGTCGACGGCTTTCGGAGCCTGCTTGGGCACCGTCGACACCAACACCGTCTTGCCGGCGCTCTGGGGTCCGGCCAGCCCGGCAGCGGCCGCACACGGGATCGAGATGTTCAGCTCGGTGGCCACATATCCGATCAGCGGCGCGTCGACGCTTTCGAAGCTGCCGTTCTGTGGCCAGTTGAGCTGGGCGGTGGTTTGGTTGACCGGCAGCAGGGGCGTGGCGATCGCCAGCAGGGCTCCGAGCAGACCGGTGACGACCGCCACGACGCGAGCGATCCGGTGACTTGCTCCCGCGCCCTTCACGGACGTAGATGGTAGTTCTTCGGCCAACTCACGCGAGGTCTCGGTAGCCATCAGCGGCCGGCTACCGGTTGGGCCGCCGGCCGGCGGATGGCCAGCACAAACGGGCCGATGCTTTGCACGGCGAACCGTGGGTCGTCGAACAGCGCGGCCCGCAGCTCGACGGTGTAGCGACGAACGTTGGGCTGGTTGGGATAAACGTCCTCGGCCAACCGCAGCGAGTAGTTGTTGTTAGCGCCCCGGCGCATCAGGAACACCGTCGGCGGTGGCCAGGGCGAGGTGTCCAGCGCGTGGATGAACTCGCCGGGGCTCTTGAGGTCGGACCACTTCTTGATCTGCGCGGCCCGCAGGTCGAACTGCGCCAGCGGGTTGGCGTAGTGCGACGTCAATCCCTGGAAGCCCCAGTACGGGTAGTAGGACAGGAAGCTGTAGTCGGCGGTCATCACCACCGTTTGATCCCGCGGATTCCCGGTGACGCCCACGATGGCGGCATCGATGGCGGAGTAGAACTTCTCCGAGCCCGCCGGTCGCCGGTCGCCGCGCTGGCCGTGGCCGTCGGTGTCGGTGTAGGCGATCGTGAGATCCGGCCGCAGCACGTCGGGGATGTCTTGGCTGAACGCGATCGCGGCGGTCAGCCCGATCGCGCCGGCCACCGGAACGATCGCGCGGCTTCGGTGTCTTAGCGCAAGCGTGGCCTCGATGAAGCCGAACACTCCGGCGGCGACCAGCAGCACGCTCAAGGTCGGCTGTAGCCGGAACGACAGCAGCGTGGTGCGCGCCAGCGTGGTCAGCATCGACAGCAGCGACCACAGGTAGATGGCCAGCACGCCGACGGTCAGGGCCCCGGCACGAACGGACCCGCGGGCCCGCACGACCAGCCACAGCGTGCCGATCATGCAGATCGCTCCGAGCAGCGAGAACTGCAGCATCGGGAAGGTCAGCTCGGCGCCGTCGGCCGGCAGGTAGTGGAACGCGCTGCCGCTATCGCTGACCGGGTCGTGGAGCGCGCGCACCAGGAACGGCAGCCAGGTGGTGGCCCCGATGGCGGCGGCGATGACGGCGATGACGGCGACCCGGCGCAGCGGGTCGAGCGCGGCTTTGAACCCGGACCGCCGCCAGCGGGACACCACCAGCACCAGCGCCATCAGCGCGATGGTGAAGGCGGTGTAGCCGAACAGAAGTGAATACCAGGTGGCGGTGAAGCCCAGGAACAATCCGGCGCCGATCACCGCGGCCCAGCCCGTTCTCGGCGCACCATCGCCGAGTGTGAAGCTAGCTTCACGTTCGGCCCCCAGCGCGCGATCGCCGGCGCGTAACCCCGACCAGGTCAGCAACAGCACCGGCGGCAGCAGCACGGTGATCATCGCCGCGTAGGGCTCCGGCGAGCTGTAAGCCAGCGCCACCGCGGCGGTCGCCGTCGTGACGATCAGCGCGTATTCGAACCGGATCATCCGCCACCACAGCACCAGCGCGACGGCGATCGCGATCGTGATCGAGGTGATCGCCCACGGCTTGTACATCTCCCATGCGGGCATTCCGGTCCAGGCCGCCGCGCGCCCGCCGATCCAGAACCAGCCCGGGGGATAGAACGACGGCAGCCCGAGATAGGTCATGTCGTGCAGGGCGGCGCTATCGGTGAGCCGCGTCAGGTACTCGGTGCGGAACTGTTGGTCGACGGAGATGCCGAACAGATACAGCTTGGTGGCCCCCAGCGGCATGCCCAGCGTCACGACGGGAAACGCCGAGACGAACACCAGCCCGCCCAGCTGGGCCGGCACCCGCCACCGGCCGGACCGCCGCCACAGCCAGCCGACGCCCACCAGCGCGACCAGGCAACCGACCTGACCGACAGTGGTCAGCGCATGCAGCTGGTTCGACGAAGGAAAGGCGGGCCACTGGACCCGCCCGATGGCGATCAGCGAGATCACCGAGACGACGGCGGCCACCACCACCGCCGCGAACATCTGGCCGAGGCTGGCCAGCGCGTTACGCATGATCAGATGGGCAGCTTGCGGAAGATGGGTCGCGGGATGTGTCGCAACACCATCATCACGTACCTGAATGCTGCTGGCGCCCAAACCAATTCCTTACCCTTTGCGGACGCTGTCACTGCGAGGTTGGCGACATACTCTTTGTCGACGGTGAGCGGCGCTTCTTTGACATGCGCGCTCATCCGGGTTCGCACCTGGCCGGGGCGGATCACCAGAACGCGAACCCCGTACTCGCGCAACGCCTCTGTCAATCCGAGGTAGAAGCCGTCCAGACCGGCCTTGGTGGAGCCATAGACGAAGTTGGACCGCCGCACCCGCTCTCCGGCGGCCGAGCTCATCGCGATGATCTGGCCAAAGCCCTGGGCGCGCATTTTCTCGCCCAGCAGCACTCCCACGGAAACGGCTGCGGTGTAATTGATCTCGGCGGCAAGCACGGCCTTGTGCTGGTTCTGCCACAGCTCCTCGGCATCCCCGAGGATGCCGAACGCCACGATCGCCACGTCCACGTCGCCGTTGGCGAAGGCCGCGTCGATCATCTTGGGGTGGGTATCGGGCTCGGTGGCCTCGAAGTCGATCAGCTCGACCGAGCGCGCACCTGCGGCCTTCATCTGCGCGACGGCGTCGTCACGGCCGGGGTCAACGGGCATGGCGGCCAACAGGATTCGCGCATGCGCGTTCTGCAGATAACGCTCGCAGATCGCCAGCCCGATCTCGGAGGTACCGCCCAGCAGCAGGATCGTCTGCGGGTTTCCTACGGCGTCGAGCACCATTTAGAGCAGCTCCAAACGTCGGGCCATGTCGGAGGCGAAGACCCGGAGCGGGTCGGCCTTGCGGCGCACGGCGATCCACTCGTCGATGCGGGGATACATGGCGTGAAAGGTTTCGGCGGTGGTGCGTGAATCCTTGGCGGTGTAGACCCGCCCGCCGAATTCGAGCACCCGGCGGTCGAGTTCGTTGAGAAACTCGTTGACACCGGGCTTGTTGGGGAAGTCCATCGCGACGTTCCACCCGGCCATCGGGAAACTCAGCGGTGCGCGGTTGCCCGGGCCGAAGAGCTTGAAAACATTCAGCGCCGAATAATGGCCCCGCGTCTGGATCCATCCGATGATGGCCTTGAATTCGTCCATCGCGTCGGATGGGACCAAGAACTGATGCTGCGCGAAACCCGTTGGCCCGTAAGCATTATTCCAGCCGCTGACCAGGTCGAGCATGTGATAGAACTGCGACAGATTCTGGATCTTGCCGGTGTAGGTTCCGCCCAGCCGGTAGTACACCTCGCCGATCGCCATGAACGACAGCTTGTTCATGGCGCTGACCGGAAATACGTTGGGCACCGTCAACAGGTGCGGCGCGTCGAATTTCAGCGGATTCTTGGCGAGCTTTGCCGGCAACTGATCCAGCTTCGCCAGGCTGCCCCGGCTGACGGCGGCGCGGCCGAGCTTTGGCGGCGGGCTGATCAGGTCGAACCAGGCGCTGGAGTACGTGTAGTTGCTTTCGCTGCCGTCGATGTGCACGGCGACGGTTTCGTCGAGGTCCTTGGTGGCCACGCCGTCGGCGATGAAGTACGCCGTTTCGGTCGGCGTCATCGCGATGGTGGCGCGCAAAATGATCCCGGTCAGCCCGTTGCCGCCGACGGTGGCCCAGAACAGCTCGGCGTCCGCGGTAGTCGGGCCGTCGGGGGTGATCGTGCGGACGGAGCCATCGGCCATCAGCAGGTCCATCGACCGCACATGGCTGCCGAAGCTGCCCGCGCTGTGATGGTTCTTACCGTGGATGTCGGAAGCGATCGCGCCGCCGACGGTCACCTGACGGGTTCCCGGCAGCACCGGCACCCACAGCCCGAACGGCAGCGCGGCTTTCATCAGTTGGTCCAGGCTGACGCCGGCGTCGACGTCGACCAACTGGCTGTCGGCGCTGATCGAGTGGATGCGGTTGAGCACCGTCATGTCGATCACCAGGCCGCCGCCGTTTTGCGCGTTGTCCCCGTAGGACCGGCCCAGCCCGCGCGCGATCACGCCCCGGCCGCCGGAATCGGCCACCCGGGCCACTGCCTTGGCAATCACCTCGGGATCGGGCGTCGAGAGCACCTGGGCCACCGACGGCGCGGTGCGGCCAAAGCCCATCAGCCGGGTGGTGGTGGTCGGAAAGTCGGCGCTGAACATCGTCAAAGAGGGTACCGCTTGCTCGGGAAGGGTCAGTGGATGCGGAAGATTACGACTCGCTGCACGATGAAGTTGATCACCGTGGCGGTGCCCTGCGCGATCACGAACGCGACGAGTATCGCCCACCCCCCGTAGTGCAACAACACCAGGCACAGATGGTTGAGACCGACCTGAACCGCGAAGGTGATGGCATAGAGAACCATGACCCCGACGAACCGCGCGGTGCTCGGTGCGGCCTGGAATGTCCATCGGCGGTTGATCAGGTAGGCGGTGATGGTCCCGACGACGAAACTGATGGCCTTGGACAGGTCAACCTGCAGGCCCACCACTTTGTAGAGCGTCGCGTACAGACTGAAGTCGACGACGGCCGCCAGCCCGCCGGTCACCACGAAGCGCAAGATTTGCGTGGTCAGACTCAGGCGCGCCGGCGCGGTGTCGGACTCTGGGGGAAGCATTGGGGGAGTTTATCGGGGGCGGGTGCGCCCCAGCGGCAGCTAACGGGGCAGCTTCAGCGCGATCAGCTCAACCTGGCTTTCGCCCTGCGGCGTCGAGTAGGTGACCGTGTCGCCCGGTTTGTGCCCGGCCAGCGCCTGGCCCAGCGGACTGTGGGAGGTCAGCGTCTCGGCCTCGCGGCCCACCGGGGTCTCTTCGACGATGGAGATCACGTGCATCTTGACGACTTCACCGTCGGCGAATCGCAAGGTCACCTCGGTGCCACCGGGCAGCGTTTCGTCTTCGTCCGAGTGCGATGGCCCCGTCCGCAGCCGCCGGTCCAGTTCGTTGATCCGGTCGCCGAGAACAACCAGCTCATCGGCCCGCTGGATCGCCTCCGCCGCGTCGCCGTGGTCCCCGATCATGCCGCGGTCGTTTTTGACCTCGGCCTCGAGGAGTTCGCGCCGCTGCCGCAGCCGATCCAGCTCCGCGGCGAGGTTATCCCGCGCCGCATCCGCCACCGATTGGACTTTTTTCGCCACGTCCGCCGACCTTTCACGTGCGCCCGGTTGGTTTCGCCAATTATTCATTCATACGCCTGCAAAAGCGCGAGCTCGTTTTTTCTGACGTCGAGTGCGGGCGCTGTGGCGGCGCGTGAAGCAGCCATGCGCGGCGCGACATCCGCGGTCGCACTGATGAGCCCTTGCGGCTCCGGTACCTGATGCACTGCTTATATGAGATTTACGTGAGCAAGGTCATACTCGCGCTAGTATCTGCCCTCAATAACTCCGGGGCGAGAGAGCAGGCCGCATGGACTATGGGCTGCTGCCGCCGGAGGTTAACTCCGGGTTGATGTATGCGGGTGGCACCGACACCGGCGGCCTGACCGTGACCGGTGGCGGCACTTTGTCCGACGGCGGGACGCTGACGGTCGCGCACGGGGGCACGCTGACTGTGAGCACGGGGGTCGGCACCGATACCGGCGGCTTGACGGTGACCGGTGGTGGCACGTTGTCCGACGGCGGGACCGTCACCGTCGGCCATGGCGGCACCCTCACCGTGAGTACGGGTGGCACCGACACCGGCGCCCTTACCGTGACCGATGGCGGCTCCGTCAACGACGTCGGTGCGGCCACCGTCAATACCGGCGGCGCGATCACCCTTAATGGCACCAGCGACCTGACCATCGACGCGGGCACCCTGACGGTCAACGACGGTGCAAACGTGACCGTCAATATCGGCGCCACCCTGCCCATCCAAAATGGGGGCATTTTGACCATCGGCCCCAACGAGGCCATCACCCTCGGTCCGGGTGGTTCGGCCGGGCCCCAGGGGCTTGTCGGCACTGCCTTTATCGCGCCGGCGGTACCGACGCCCGCGACGGATCCCGGGCTTGCCAGCACCTTGGCGACACCAGGGCTGGCGGGGACCTCGGGACTTTCGGGAATTCAGGGAGACTCGGGAAACCTAGACGTGCTGCGGGACATGCGCTGGGATGCACTCTGGGACGTGTTGTTCGACTCCGTCTAGCGAAATTGGTTGCAGCACAGCATAATTCGCGATGTCCTAGTGTGACGGGGCGTCCGTGGTTCCGGTGAAGGTCGCGTCGTCCTCGGACTCGACGATCTCGCCGCGCAGCGCATCGAAGATGGCCATGCCCTGTGAAACCAGCCCGGCGGCGACTTGGCCGAGGCCTTCGGCGCCATTGAGCACCGTGAGATTGGAGTTCGACAGGCCGATCGCAGCCTTCTCGACGATTTGAGGTAGCTGGTCGATGAGTGCCTTGTCCAGCGCGACGCGGTTGTGCGACGCCGCCGCCTCGGCCAGGATCTTCATCTTCTCGGCGTCGGCGACAGCCAAGATCCGGACGCGCTCGGCTTCGGCCTCCGCGGGCTTGACCACCTCGGCGACCAACTCCTGCTGGCGCAGTTCGGCAGCGCGCTGGGCCAGTTCGGTGCGCATCGCCAACACCTCGCGCTGAGCCTCGGCTTCGGCCAGCGGGCCGGACTGGGCGGCCTCCGCCTGCGCCTTGTCGACCTCGGCCTTGTACTGGGCCTTGACGACAGCGGTCTGACGGGCGAATTCGGCTTGCTGGCGCTGTGACTCCTGCTCGGCCTCCGCGGCCTTCTGGTTCGCCTGGGCCTGCGCGATCTGCGCCATCTGCTGGATGGCCGCGTTGTGCGGCGCCGACATCGCGTTGATGTAGCCGAGCCCGTCGTCGTCGATGGACTGGATCTGCAGCGCGTCGACGGTCAGCCCGATTCGGGCCATCTCCTCCTTGGAGCCGTCGAGCACCTCGGTGGCCAGCTTCTGCCGTTCGCGGATGATCTGCTCGACGGTCATCGAGCCGATGATCGAGCGCAGGTGGCCGGCGAAGATCCGACCGGTGAGCACGGCCATCTGGTCCTGGTCGGACAGGAACCGCTGCGCGGCGCTGATGATGCTCTCGTTGTCGTTGCCGACCTTGAAGGCGATCACCGACCGCACGTTCAAGGTGATGCCTTGCTGGGTGACGCACTTTTCGGCGACCTCGGCCTCACACATGGCCAGGGTCAGGAATCGCGCCTTGCGAAAGATCGGAAGGATGAAGGCGCCGTGGCCGGTCACCACGCGGAACGGAGCGTTGCTTTTGGCTCTGCCGCCGGAGATCAGCATCGCCTCGTCGGGGGCGGGCACCTTGTAACCGAGCATTGTTGGACTCCTTGCAGTTTCGCTGTTAGTCGGAAATGTCAGTCGTCGTCGAGGTCAGGTGAGGTGCTGCCCGGCTGGTTCCACGGCTCGACGACCACCGTCCGCGGGCCCCGAGCTTCGACCACCAACACCTTGGTGCCCTTCGGTAATGGTTCGTCCGACCACGCCAATAAGGTCTCCTTCGAGCCCCGCACCGTCACCAACACCTCGCCGGCGCCGTATGCACCGCGGGTCGCCACGATCAACGTCCCAACGCAACCGATTACCGAGACGTCGCTCACGATCGCATATTCCTCCATCGACGGGCTCCTGCGTCGAGTTTCGGCTTCTTTGCTCGCAAGGATAGGCGCTGGCACCGCGATCCGTTCACTGTCGCACAGGTTGCGCATATGAAGCCTTTCGCCGTGTGCCAGCGCCTGCCAAATCGCCTGTTGTTCAGGAGGTTTCCTGTCAGCTCAGCGTCTGACGAATGTCTGGGCGGATTCTCAAAGGATCCTTGGCGAACAGCGGTGACCCGGCCGGAGCGCCGAGGTAACCCGCTAGACCCAGTACGGCACCCGGGCGCGGTATTGGCGCATCGCGAACGCCGCCAGTATCCAGCCGACGGCGGTCAGCACCAGAACTACTTCCCAGTGCCGCAGCTCCTGATGGGCGCCCAGCAACGGCGCCCGCAAGATGTCGAGGTAGTGCAACAGCGGGTTGAGTTCGACGATGCTCGCCCAGCGCCCGGCGCCCTGCTGCCGCAACGTGTCGTCGTTCCAGATGATCGGCGTCATGAAGAACAGCAGCTGCACAATCGAAAACAGCAGGGGACCGATGTCGCGATAGCGAGTCGCCAAGATGCCGAAGCACAGTGACACCCAGATGCAATTGAGCACGATCAGTCCGAGCGCCGGAATCACCGACAGATCGGCCCATGACCACGGTTTCGGAAAGATGATCGCGACGACGAGATAGATGACGATGTTGTGCGCGAACAGGATGATCTGCCGCCACACCAGCCGATAGACATGCACGCTCAACGGCGTCGGCAATTGTTTGATCAGCCCCTCGTTGGCGACGAACACGTCGGCGCCTTCCAGGATGGCGGCGTTGATCAGGTTCCAGATGATCAGGCCGAGGGTGACATAGGGCAGGTGCACGGCCAGGTCGAGGTGGAACAGCTTCGAATACAGCCCGCCCATCGCGACGGCTGTGGTGCCGGTCGCGATGGTGATCCAGAACGGACCGAGCACCGAGCGGCGGTACCGCTGCTTGATGTCCTGCCAGCCCAGGTGCAGCCACAGCTCGCGACGGCGGAATCCGTCGACCAAGTCGCCGCGGGCCCGGGTAAAGGTCCGCGACTGTGCGGCGGCGTCGACGAATGTCATGTGCGCCACCCCTCCTCATCGCTCCGCTCTGCATCGTCGATGGCGCGTGTCATGTGGATCCTCCAGGCTTGCCGAATTGCTCACGACGTCCCAAGCGGCGCAACCGAATCCAGTCCAGCAGACCCTTGGGGTCGCGCCGGGAGATCAGGAAGAACCAACCGAACCGAACCCACTCCTGAACCAGCAGTTTGCGCAGACCAGGCTGCGACAACAGATAACCGCGGTTGCGGTAGGTGTAGAACCGCTTGGTGGGGTTGTCCGGATACTGGGTGTGCATGCGGCCGCCCAGGATCGGCCGGAACTCGTCGGATCCGCAGGGATGCAGGTAAACCGTATCGAGGCAGGTCCCGAACGGCAGGCCGGACCGCGCCAGCCGGCGGTGCAATTCCACCTCGTCGCCACGGATGAACAGTCGCATGTCCGGGACGCCGATGGCGTCCAGGGTGGACGCCCGGAACAACGCGCCGTTGAACAGCGACGCGATCCCGGGCAGTAGGTCCTGCCCGGCTTCGGTGCGCAATTCGCTTGCGCGCCTGCGCCATACCAGGCCACGCCGCAGCGGGAACGCCAGTCGCTCCGGGTCGTCCATATTGCACACCATCGGCGACACCTCGGCCAGGGCGTACTTCTCGGCGCAGGCCAGCAGCGTGGCCAGCACCTGGGAGTCTTGCGGGCGACCGTCGTCGTCGGCCAGCCACACCCAATCGGCACCCTGCGCCAGTGCGTGCAGCATGCCCAGCGCGAAACCGCCTGCGCCGCCAAGGTTTCGGCGCGACGCCAGGTAGGTGGTCGAGATCGGCTGGGCGGCAACCAGGTCGCGGATCCGGCTATCCGCACCGCCGTCGTTGTCGACGACGATCAGGTGATCGGGCAGCCGGGTCTGTGCGCTGAGCATGCCCAGCGACTTGGTGAGTTCGTCTGGGCGCCGGTGGGTGACCACGACGGCGAAGATGGATTCACTCATCCCCGGAAGCGCTTTGTGCCAGCGGGTTGTCGGCCTGGATTTGCACGCGGGTCTCTTCAAGCACCTCGCGGACGTGTCTGGCCGCGTCCTCGCCCTCGTAGGCGCGCACCACGTCTTCGATGCCACCGCACATGCGGATGACGCCATGGTCGATCCACATCGCGGTCTTGCACAGCCGGGCCAGGAATTCGTTGGAATGGCTTGCGAAAACCAGGATCCCGGACCGCTCCACCAACCCCTGCAATCGCGATTGGGCCTTCTTCAGGAAGTCGGCGTCCACGGCGCCGATGCCCTCGTCGAGCAGCAGGATCTCGGGGTCGATGCTGGTGACCACGCCCATCGCCAACCGGACCCGCATCCCGGTGGAGTAGGTGCGCAGCGGCATCGCCAGGTAATCCCCGAGCTCAGTGAACTCGGCGATCTCGTCCACCTTGGCCAGCATTTGTTTGCGGGTCTGCCCCAAGAACAGGCCGCGGATGAGGATGTTCTCGTATCCGGAGATCTCGGGGTCCATCCCGACGCCGAGATCGAAAACCGGCGCGACCCGGCCGGTGACCTTCGCCCAGCCGCGGGTGGGCTCGTAAATGCCCGAAAGTAGGCGCAGCAGCGTCGATTTCCCGGCTCCGTTATGGCCGACCAGACCGACTCGGTCGCCCAGTTCGAGCGACATGGTGATGTCGCGCAACGCCTCGACGACGACCACGTTGGAGTTGTTGCGTCCGATCGTGCCGCCCGCCTTGCCCAGGAAGGCCTTCTTCAGCGATCGCGACTTGGCGTCGAAGATGGGGAATTCCACCCACGCGTTGTTGGTCTCGATATGAGGAGCAGGCACCGTTATCTGCTTACAGGTATTGCCCGGTGCCATGTCCGGGTACGTGGCTCGATCGCCCGATTCCGGGGGGCAGGGCTCCTTGGCGCATCTGCTCGAGCTGGGCGCGGGCGGCCATCTGCTGGGCGAACAGCGCGGTCTGGATGCCATGGAACAGCCCCTCCAGCCAGCCGACCAGCTGGGCCTGTGCGATGCGCAACTCCGCGTCGGACGGCTCGGCGTTCTCGTCGAACGGCAGGGTGAGGCGATCGAGTTCGTCGCGTAGCTCGGGCGCCAGACCCTCTTCGAGCTCGCGGATGCTGGTGGCGTGGATCTCACGGAGTCGTTTGCGGCTGGCGTCGTCGAGCGGTGCCGCACGCACCTCTTCGAGCAATTGCTTGATCATGGTGCCGATACGCATCACCTTGGCGGGCTGCTCGACCAGATCGGTCAGGGAGCGGTCGTCGGAATCCTCGTCGTCGGCCGCAGCGCGAATCGCCATGATCCGCGGATCGACGCCACCGATGATCTCGACGCCGTCGGCGTCGTTGCCGCTAGTCAATCCGGTCACCATCCTCTTGTACGTCTAGGGGCGGGGCGGTGTGGCATTTCCGCGCCATTCGTAGATCTTGGCCCCACCATTGTCGTAGATCAGCGCCCACGACTTCGATTTATCCAGCGACACTAGTCCGTCGGGTACGGCGAACCCGCGAACCGTGGGCGAGCTGGTGTAGATGTACCGGATGTTGAGCGCCTTGATTGCCTCAACCACCCTCGGATCGGAATCGCCGTGGTTGGCGAACGCCCAGAAGACGTAGCGCTGCGGTCCCGGCCCGGTCTGCTGGGGATAGTCGTAATGGGTCCATAGCGGGTGCAGGTCGGCCACCGCGTACATCCACGCGGTGCCGTCGGTGTTGGCGTTGCCGATCAAGGTGTCGCGTGCACCGGGCAGTTTCGACAGATACGTCATGGCCATCAGGTCGCGCTGGTCGATCATCACCGAGTCGTATTTGTCGCCGAACAGCACCAGGTGTCGATAGAAGTAATGCCGCGCGGTGAACACGGTCGTCAGTACCAGCAGGACCGCGGTTGTCGTGACCCAGACCGGTGCAGGCAGCTGCTTGAACCGGCCGGTGATTCGCTTGGCGATCGCGACCACGAGCACGACCGCCCCGAACAGCGCGACGGCCGCCATCGGCGTCACCAGCATCGTCACCACGGACGTCAGCCGGCGCGGATCGTTGTAGAAGAACTGGCTGAACTCCTCGATCGCGGCGCCGAACGCGTTGTGAAACGGCGCCCCCGAGTAGATCGTCGCCACGGTCAGCACTACCCAAATCGCCACCGGCCACCAGATGCGCTTGTACAGCAGATACGCCATGCCGAGGTAGACCAGCATGACCAGGCCGTATTGGGTGGGGAAGTCGTTGAGGTGGCGGGTGTGCAGCAGTAGCGCATCGATAACGCCCTGCTTGGCGCTCTTGAAGCTGGGGAAGGCGTGCCCGGCGATGATGTCGGCCTGCTTGAGTACCCCGATGAACTGGGGCGCCAGGATCAGCCCGGTGGGCACCGCCGTGGCGGCCAGGATTCCGACGTCGGCGAGCCGGCCGCGGACCGGATGCCACAGCACGTCCAGTAGCCACCAGCCCAACAGGAACAAGATGACGATGAAGCCGCCGGTCAGGTGTACCGACAGCACGCCGACCAGCGCCAGCACGGCCAGCGGAATGCGGTCGCGATGCCGCAGCGTCGAGGTGACCAAGGCGAACGTCGGGATCGCGACGCCGTAGGCCGCCAGGTTGGGCATCGCGGCCACACCGAACTCGACGTAGGGCACCGAGGTGAACGACGCCGACAGCGCCGCGGCGGTGGCCGCGACCGCGGCCGTGCGTCCCGCGGTCGTCATGGGGCGCAGCAGATGCCAGGTCAGGATCGCCGCGCTGGTCGGAAACAGCCACACCGAGGCCGCCACCGAGCTCAGGGTGTAGCCGGTGGTCGGCGCCGCACCGGTGAGCTGGCAGAACACCGCGGTCAGGGCGTGGAACACCGACGGGTAGTACAGCGCCTGGTGGGTGTCGACGTTGCGCAGCTCGCCCATGTGGGTGGAGGACGCCTGGCCGGTGTCGAGCATGAAGCGCACCTCGTTGGCGTGCCACACCGCATCCCAGGTGCTGGGAACGGACTGCCAATGCGTGATGCCGCGATAGGCCGCCCACATGATCAGCAGCGTGCCCAGTAGCACACCGGCGGCCACCGCCAGCGCGGGCCAGCCGCGGATCCCGCGCGCCTCGGCGTCGGTGTCGCGGTAGCGGGCGAGTAGCACCTGCAAACACGTCACCACCACGCACACGACGGCCAGCGCGGCGAGCGCAGTCCAACCGTTCCAAGGGATTCCGAGCGCACCGTAGGGAATGATCGCCAGCGCGACGACACCGTAGGTCAGCGCCGGGCCAACTGCGACCGCGATGGGCCACGTTAGCTGGGCGATACGCGCAACAATTGTCCCCGGGGCGATCAGCAAAAACAGTGCGATCAGCGTTCCGAACCAGAGCCCCACTCGACTAGTATGGCTGGCCGGGTGACTTGGCTTGGGAAGCCACCGGCTGGCTCTAACGTCTGTGGCACCCACTACCGTCACAATTTCGCGGAATTGCGGAAGCTCTAAGGTGGCTGGCATGGCTTATGACGTCGCCCGGGTGCGCGGACTGCATCCGTCCCTGGGTGACGGATGGGCGCACTTCGATGCGCCGGCCGGCATGCTGATACCCGATTCCGTCGCGACCACCGTCTCCACGGCGTTCCGCAGATCCGCTGCCAGCACCGTGGGTGCGCACCCGGCCGCGCAGCGCAGTGCGGCCGTGCTGGACGCGGCCCGGACGGCCGTGGCAGATCTGTTCAACGCCGACCCGGCGGGCATCGTGCTGGGCGCCGATCGCGCGATCCTGTTGTCCTCGTTGGCCGAGGCGTCATCCTCGCGCGCCGGCCTGGGGTACGAGGTGATCGTCAGCCGCCTGGACGACGAGGCGAACATTGCCCCGTGGCTGCGGGCCGCGCACCGCTACGGCGCGAAGGTGAAGTGGGCCGAGGTCGACATCGAAACCGGTGAGCTACCGACATGGCAGTGGGAGAGCCTGATTGGGAAGTCGACGCGGCTGGTGGCGGTCACCTCGGCGTCGGGAACGTTGGGCACGGTCACCGATCTGCGGGCAATGACCAAGCTGATCCACGACGTCGGCGGGCTGGCGATCGTCGATCATTCCGCGGCGGCGCCCTACCGACTGCTCGACATCAAAGAAGCCGAGGTCGACGTGGTCGCGGTGAACGCTCTGGCGTGGGGCGGCCCGCCGATCGGCGCGATGGTGTTCCGCGATCCGGCGCTGATCAACACGTTCAGCTCGGTCTCAGCCGATCCCAATGCCACCGGCACGGCCCGGCTTGAGGTGGGCGCGCATCAGTTCGGTCTTCTGGCCGGCGTGGTCGCCAGCATCGAATACCTTGCGGCATTGGATGAGTCGGCGCGCGGCAGCCGGCGCGAGCGGCTCTCGGTGTCGATGCAATCCGCTGCCTCGTATCTGAACCGGATCTTCGACTATCTGATGGTCTCGTTGCGGTCGTTGCCGTTGATGATGCTGATCGGTCGCCCGGAGGTGCGGATACCGCTGGTCAGCTTCGCGTTGCAGGGCGTGCCCGCCGAGCGGGTCGTTCAGCGCTTGGCGGACAACGGAATTCTGGCCGTCTCCAACGAGAGTTCACGCGTGCTCGATGCGCTGGGCGCCAACGACGTTGGCGGCGCGGTGACCGTCGGGCTGGCGCATTACTCGACGATGGCCGAAGTCGATCAGCTGGTGCGCGCGCTGGCGTCGCTGGGTTAGACGCTCGGCCGTCATTTCCTGGAGTGTGCGCTGACGGCGCCCACCTCGCACACTGGCCGCCCTGGGCGCACACTCGACGGCTGACAGTTAGACGGCCAGCACGATCTTTCCGTGCACGTCGCCCGCCACCAGCTGCTGGTGGGCTTCTGCCGCTTGCTGAATCGGCATGCGCGCACCGATGAACGGCCGAACCCGGCCGTCGGCAATCATCGGCCACACGGACGCCGTCACCGCGGCCACGATCTCGCCCTTACTGTTCGGGCCGCTCACTGGCCGGCCGCGCAGCGTGGTGCCGATGACCCGGGCGCGTTTGGCCAGCAGCTTGCCGATGTTGAGCTCGCCCTTGAGACCGCCCTGCATGCCGATGATGACCAGCTGTCCGTCGGTGGCCAGGGCGTCGAGATTGCGGTCCAGGTAGGAGGCGCCCATGATGTCGAAGATCACGTCGGCGCCGCCGGCCTCCTGCAGGCGCGCGACGAAATCCTCGTCGCGATAGTTGATGGTGATCTCGGCGCCCAGGTCGCGGCAGGTCTGCAGCTTCTCCTCGGACCCTGCGGTGACCGCCACCCGGGCGCCCAACGCGCGTGCGACCTGAATCGCGTGGGTTCCGATGCCGCTGGCCCCGCCGTGCATCAGCAGCAGCTGGCCCTCGCGGAGATGGGCGGTCAGCACCAGATTCGACCACACCGTGCAGGCCACCTCGGGCAGCCCCGCGGCGTCCTCCAGGTCGACGCCGTCGGGAATCGGCAGCACCTGTGCGGCGGGTACCGCGACGTACTCGGCGTAGCCTCCGCCCGCTAACAGCGCGCAAACTTCCTGTCCGACAGCCCATTCCGTGACACCGGAGCACAATTCGGCCCCGATTTCTGAAATGACGCCGGACACTTCCATGCCGATGATGTCGCTGGCTCCCGGCGGGGGCGGATACTTGCCGGCGGCCTGCAGCACGTCGGCGCGGTTGACGCCGGCCGCGGTGACCTTGATCAGCACCTCGCCGGGCCCGGCTGAAACGTCGGATACCTCTTGCCAGACGAGTTGATCGGAGGATTCGGCGACGATGGCGCGCATGCGGGCCACGGTACTAGCCCCGTTACCCTTGTCAGCGGTGGCGTGGCAGAGCGGCCTAATGCACTCGCCTTGAAAGCGAGAGACGGCTAAAACCGTCCGGGGGTTCAAATCCCTCCGCCACCGCGGTGTTCAGCGGCGAGCCTGATGCGGTGTCGGCGCGTAGCGAAGGACGGCGCCGATTCCGTCCGCGGGAGCAATCCGCTCATCGGTGCGGACCAGCGTGGCCCCGACCGAAATCGCCAACAGCGGCAAGGCTTCGTCGGCGCGCAGCGTCTTAGCGGCAGCGGCGCCCTGCTTGGAAACCACGTCGGCGCTCGGCGCGACAGCGGTCATGCCCTCGTCGGCGACCACGGTGGCGTCGCCGATCTCGCCGATGATCATCGTGTCGATTGTTCCCTGACGCAGGGCAGCGCAGACCGCACCGAGTCCCTCGACAGCCAGCCCGGATCGCCGGCCAAGCTCGTCGGTGAAACGCTCTGCCGCAGTGTCCATCGCACTGCGGCGTTGCGACAGCAGGGTGGAGTCGATGGCCCGTTGAATCTCCTCGATGTCATATCCGCCGCGCCGGACCGCGATCGGCAGCGACGTCACCCGCTTCCGGATCCGGTCTGGCAGTGCTGCCAGCAGACTCGACCGGGACTCCTCATCGCCAACCAAGAACAGTGCGCTGAACGACGTGTCGTGCACGAGTTCGCTGATCCGGTCCGCAACGTCGACTTCGATGGCTTCGGAAAGCCGCGTGGCATCACAGTGGCTGGTGATGAGCGCGCCGGTCCGGTCGGCCACCACCAGCAAATAATCTGACTGCGTAACGCCGTATTCGAGGACCGGGACGATATACGGCAATTCGGAGACTCGGGCGATCGGCTGGGCAGTCGGCCGGAGTAGGTACTCGTTGACCAGGACCCCCGTCGCGCCGGCAATCACCGCGCGCCCGCCGCGGCCGATCGGCAAACGCAGGTGCAGGACCGCGTGCTCGATTGCCGCGGTGATTGTTTCGGTTGCCCCTTGCAGCCGAAGTTCTTCGCGCAGGGCGCGCCATTTCAGCTCGAGCCCAGGGCTGGGGTCGCCGTCGTCCGCCGAGTCCTCGAAATAGACCGACGCGAACGGCCCGGGCGCACTGAGCAACTCGCGGAAGCGGCCCGAATCCATGCACCATTGTTGCCCGAAAGGCTCAAACCCGACTAGTGCAGCGTCGGTGCGTAGCGAAGGACGGATGCAAAACACGTCTTAGGAGCGGTCGCGTCCTTAGTCGGTAGGGATCTGTGCCGCGATGGTGTTCATCAGCGCGGTGTAGCGGCGCAGTTCCGGGTCGCGGCCGGGTTTGCCGCTGCTGATCAGACCGGCGGCCAGGTTGCGCTCGGGGTCGGCCCACATCGCGATATTGCTCAGACCGAGATTGCCGAAAGCGGCCGGCGCATTGCGCCCGAACGGCCCCCATCGGTTCGTGCCGAGGATGAAGCCCGTGCCCCAGCGGGCCGGCATCAGACCCACCGCGAAATCCGGCCGCAACCGTCGGGATTCGGCGACCGCGCCCCGCATCGTTTCCGCCTGCAGTACCCGCACACCGTCGAGTTCGCCGTAGCGACGCCAGATTTCGGCGAAGCGCGACATCTCGTCGGCGGTTGAGACGGTGTTCGATGACGGGACCACTGTGGTCAGATAGCCCGGGGTGTTCGTATAGGGAATCATTTCGTGCACGGTTCCGCCGATCGCCTTACGGAAGATCTGGGCGATCACCGGCGGCAGCGTCTGGCCGGTGGCGTGACTCGGCGCGACGAGTGGGACGTCTTGTTTGTCGACGCCGAAGTTCGTCCACCGGAACGCCAATGGGTCAAGGATCTCGGTAGCCAGAATCTCGCGAATGTCCTTGCCGGTGGCCGCGTAGACGATCTCGCGCATCAGCGGACCCCAGGTCAGTGCGTGGTAGATGTGCACCAGCCCCGGCCGGTACAGCGGTCGCAGCTTGGCGAGCTGTTCCTGCGCGTACTCGTGGTCGTCGGCGCGTTTCAGGTCCGGCTTGGGCCCCGTCGCAAACGGGACACCCGCGCTGTGGGTCAGCACATGCCGGATCGTGGTGCGGTCCTTGCCGTGACTCGTGTAGCTGGGGAGGTAGTCGCAGACGCGGTCGTCGAGCGAGAACACCCCGCGTTCGGTGAGCATGTGCACGACGGTCGCGGTGATGCCCTTGGACGCCGAGTACACGCAGAACGGTGTGTCCGTGGTGACGGGGACCTTCTCGGCGTCCGGCGCGTCGGTGGGCGCATTGCCCCAGCCGTGGCCGATCGCGCGGTTGAGCACGACGCGACCGCGATGCCGGATGCACAACTGGATCGCCGGGTGCATGCCGGCCTGATACCAGTGGCGGGCGGCCTGCCAGATGCGTTCGACGGCGGCGCTGTCGATTTCCGAGCGGTCCTCTTCGCCGACCGCGGTGACCGAGTCCAAGTCGGCCGGGACACGGATCTTGCCGTCTGCCGTCATCGTTGCCACCCCCGCGAGGGTACGTGGAGCGCGGCTACTCCCCGGTGAACTGCGGCGGACGCTTGGCGAACGTCGCCGATATGCCCTCGGTCAGGTCTTTGGAAGGCAAGAAGGCCGCGTTCCAGGTGGCGACATAGCGCAGGCTCTCGGAAACCGCGGAGATGCGCTGTTGGTCCAGCACGTCCTTGATGCCGTACACCGTCAGCGGCGGGTTGGCGGCGATGTCCGCGGCCGTCGCATGCGCCGCGGCCAGGGTCTTGTCGGCGTCGTCGTACACGTCGTTGACCAGGCCGATTTTCTCGGCGCGGGCCGCGTCGATGTCCCTGCCCGTCAATGCCAGCTCCCGCAGATGGCCGTCGTTGAGGATCAGCGGCAGCCGGGCCAGGCTGCCGACGTCGGCGACGATGGCGAGTTTGACCTCGCGGACCGAGAACTTGGCGTCGGCGCTGGCGTAGCGGATGTCGACCGCGGAGATCAGGTCGACGCCGCCGCCGATGCACCACCCGTGCACCGCGGCGATGGTCGGGGTGCGGCAGTCTGCCACCGCGGTGATCGCGCCCTGCATGCGCTTGATCTCGGCATGGAAGTCGGTGCGCGGGCGGGCCAGCGCACCTTCGGCCAGCACCCCGGCGAACGCCCCGCCCATCGCCGGGACGTCCAGGCCATAGCTGAAGTTCTTGCCCGATCCGGTGATGACGATGGCACGCACGTGGCGGTCGGCGTCCAGTGTCGCGAACACCTCCGGCATCTCCGACCAGAAGGCGGGCCCCATCGCGTTGCCCTTACCGGGTCCGATCAGCGTCACCTGCGCAACGTGGTCTTTGATCTCCACGGTGACGGATTCGTATGTATCGCCCATATCGAGACCGTAGCGTGGCGGATATGCCTCGTGATTTGCGACCCGGACCAGATTCTCCACCGGCCGACGAGCTGCAGGGCGCCGAAGACACCCTCGGGGTGCTGCAGCACGTGCTGCACACCATCGCCGGCGACGACATGGCGCGGCAGACGCCCTGCTCGGAGTACAACGTGACCCAGTTGACCGAGCATCTGCTGAAATCGATCACCGGCATCGGCGGCATGGCGGGCGCGGAGTTCCCGCAGCGCGAACCGAGCGACTCGGTGGAACGGCAGATCATCGCCGCGGCCCGGCCCGCCTTGGATGCTTGGCATCATCGCGGCCTGGACGGCAGCGTGCCGTTCGGCAAGGGCGAGATGCCGGCCAAGTCGGCGTGTGGCATCTTCTCGATCGAATTCCTGGTCCACGCTTGGGATTACGCGAGAGCCGTGGGCCGCGACGTCGACGCGCCGGAACCGCTGGCCGAGTATGTGCTGGATTTGGCGCAGAGCACCATCCGACCGGAATTCCGCGGCACCGCCGGGTTCGACGACCCGGTCGACGTGCCCGCCGATGCGAGCGCCCTGGACCAACTCGTCGCGTTCACCGGCCGCAACCCCGCCGGCTAGCTACGGCGAGTGCGCGCTCGCGGCTTCGAGTGTGCGTTCAGGGCGGGAAAACCGCCGAAATCCCGCCAAGGCCGCACACCCAAAGCCCTATGCGCACACGGCGAAAGCAGCAGGCCCGAGCTACACCCGCTCGAGGTAGAAGTAGTAATAGCGGCCGTTATCCCGGACACCCTTGCCGTTCATGATGCCCATCACGGTGTCGTCGTCGACCGTCTTGAAGTGATCGTGCACGGGCTGGCCGTCGTAGACCATCGTCGCGGTGATCTCGCCGCGGAAGTCCTCGAGCCACAGGCTGGCCTCGCCCTTGCCCATCTCCTTGTTGGAGAACTTGTTTCCGTCGGCGTCCAGGCAGACCAGCGGCTGGACGTCGTGGGCGGACTTGAACGTCTTGCCGTACCAGCCGGCCTTCTCCAGCTGCCCGTTCATCATGTGACCGGTGACGAACTCGCCGCCCTTCCACTCGCCCATCATGCCGTCGATCGTCGCCGGCGGAAGGCTCGCCCAGAAATCGTCGAGCTCGGCGTCGTCGATCTTGCCGCTGCGTTCCTTGAACTCATCGAACTTCTTGCGGGCAAGGCTCATTCGTCAGACCTCCGGGTGTGTGATCCAGTCGCGGGCAAACGCCAGCAGCGCATCGTTTTCGTCCGGCGCACCGATGGAGACGCGGGCCCCGTCGTTGCCGTATTGGCGAACGACAATCCCCGCGTTGGCCGCCTGCGCGACGAAATCCTGAGTGCGGGCTCCCAACGGTAGCCAGACGAAGTTCGCCTGCGACGGCGGCAATGTGAATCCGGCATCGCGCAACTGCGCGCTCACCCGAACGCGGTCGGCGACCAGGGCGTCGGTGCGGGCCAACAATTCGTCGGCGGCGTCCAGCGACGCGATGGCGGCGGCCTGCGACACGCTCGTGACGGAGAACGGCACGAATACCTGGTCCAGCGCGGTGATCAGGTCCGGGTGGCCGATCGCGTAGCCGACGCGCAGGCCCGCCAGTCCGTATGCCTTCGAAAAGGTCCGCAGCACAACAACGTTGCGCCGAGAACGGACCAAACCCAGGCTGTCGGGCAGCATGCCGTCGCGGATGTATTCGACGTAGGCCTCGTCGATGGCGATGACGATGTGCGGCGGAACGGCCTCGACGAAGCGGGTCAGCGCGTCCGGGTCGACGACCGTGGAGGTCGGGTTGTTGGGGTTGCAGACGAAGATCAGCCGGGTGCGTTCGGTGATCGCGGCGAGCATCGCGTAGAGGTCGAAGGTGTGGTCGGTCAGCGGCACCTTGATGGCCGTCGCGCCGGCGACCTGGACCTGCGGGGGGTAAAGCTCGAAGCTGCGCCATCCGAAGATCACCTCGTCGCCGGCCGAGGCGGTGATCTGAACAAGCTGCTGGCACAGGCTGACCGAGCCGGCGCCGACGGCGATGTGCTCGGGTTCGAAACCCGAACCCAGATGCTTGGCCAGTGCCGCTTTGAGTTGCACACAGCCGTTGTCCGGGTAGCGGTTGACGATGTCGGTAGCTTGCGCAATGGCGGCGCGAACACTGGGCAGCGGGCCGAACACCGTCTCGTTGCTGGCCAGTTTCATCGAACCCGGAACCGTCTTACCAGGAACATAAACTGGCAGCCCTGCCAGCTCTGGCCGTAGGCGGGCAGTCATTTCGACAGCATATGTCCCTGCTGTGTACGCTATGCCTCCGGCGGTTCAGGGACGCCCGCACTGTGTCGGGTACCCTCAGGAAGTCCAAGGGAGGCGTGCCAGAGCGGCCGAATGGGACTCACTGCTAATGAGTTGTCCCCCTTAAAGGGGACCGGAGGTTCAAATCCTCTCGCCTCCGCTGAGTCCTTTCGAGGACAACACAACTGAAGACCGGCGCCCGTAGCTCAACGGATAGAGCATCTGACTACGGATCAGAAGGTTGGGGGTTCGAATCCCTTCGGGCGCGC
>NZ_JBVAXR010000018.1:0-98800 GCF_055419445.1 Mycobacterium sp. IDUB_19
TGGTGCCCCCGGCAGGATTCGAACCTGCGGCCTTCTGCTCCGGAGGCAGACGCTCTATCCCCTGAGCTACGGGGGCGCAGTGATAAAAATGCTGCGCCATTGGGCCCCGACAGACTAACGCATCCGGGTGGCCGCTTCGTCACCGCAATGGATTCGGGGCGTAGGCACGCTAACCAATAGGATGGACGCTCGTGACACCCGCTGACCTGGCTGAGCTGCTCAAAACCACCGCATCCGCGGTGCTTGCCGAGCATGGCCTTGACGTGTCGGCGTTACCGGCGACGGTCACCGTGGAGCGCCCTCGTAATCCCGAGCACGGCGATTACGCGAGCAACCTGGCGATGCAGCTGGGCAAGAAGGTCGGCGCCAACCCGCGTGAGCTGGCCGGATGGCTCGCCGAGGCGCTGACCGGCGCCGACGGTGTTTCCTCGGCGGAAGTCGCGGGCCCGGGCTTCATCAACCTGCGCCTCGAGTCATCGGCGCAAGCCAAGGTCGTGAATAACGTCATCGACGCCGGCGACCGCTTCGGTCACGCCGACACGCTGGCCGGCCGCAAGATCAATCTGGAATTCGTCTCGGCCAACCCGACCGGACCGATCCACATCGGCGGGACCCGGTGGGCCGCGGTCGGCGACGCGCTGGGCCGGCTGCTCTCGACACAGGGCGCCGATGTCGTCCGCGAATACTATTTCAACGACCACGGCGCGCAGATCGACCGATTCGCAAGCTCGCTGATCGCGGCGGCCAAGGGGGAGCCGACCCCGGAGGACGGCTACGCCGGCAGCTACATCGTCGACATCGCCGCGGACGTGCTGCAGAAGGCGCCCGACGCGCTCAGCCTGCCCGACGCCGAGATGCACGAGACCTTCCGCGAAATCGGCGTCGACCTGATGTTCACCCACATCAAGGCATCGCTGCACGAGTTCGGCACCGACTTCGACGTCTACACCCACGAAGAGTCGATGCACACCAGCGGCCTCGTCGACCAGGCCATCGCCAGGCTTCGCGAAACCGGCAACGTCTTCGAGAAGGACGGCGCAACTTGGTTGCGCACCAGCGCTTTTGGCGACGATAAAGACCGCGTCGTGATCAAGAGCGACGGCAAACCGGCCTACATCGCCGGCGATATCGCCTATTACCTGGACAAAAGGCAGCGCGGTTTCGACCTGTGCATCTACATGCTCGGTGCCGACCACCACGGGTACATCGCCCGACTCAAGGCGGTGGCGGCCGCGTTCGGCGACGACCCGGCCACGGTCGAGGTGCTCATCGGTCAGATGGTCAACTTGGTCCGCGACGGCCAGCCGGTGCGGATGAGCAAGCGCGCAGGCACCGTGATCACGCTCGACGACCTGGTGGACGCCCTCGGCGTGGATGCCGCGCGCTACAGCCTGACCCGGTCGTCGGTGGACACCGCCATCGACATCGATCTGGCGCTGTGGTCCTCGGCGTCGAATGAAAACCCGGTCTATTACGTGCAATACGCGCATGCCCGGCTCTCGGCGCTGGCGCGCAATGCCGCCGAGCTCGGCCTGATCCCCGACACCGGGCACCTCGAATTGCTCAGCCATGACAAGGAGGGTGCGCTGCTGCGCACCATCGGAGAATTCCCGCGGGTGCTCGACTCCGCTGCGTCCCTGCGGGAACCGCACCGGATCTGCCGTTATCTGGAGGACCTCGCCGGTGATTACCACCGGTTCTACGACTCGTGCCGGGTATTGCCCCAGGGCGATGAACAACCCACCGACCTGCACATCGCCCGCCTGGCGTTGTGCCAGGCCACCCGCCAGGTCATCGCCAACGGGCTGGAAATACTCGGCGTCAGCGCCCCGGAGAGAATGTGAACGTCCATCCTGCCGGTCCCCGGCACGCCGAAGAAGTCCGTCACGCGGACAGCCCGCCCCGGCCGCAGTCGCCGGAGGAGCTGCTGGCGTTGGCGCCGAATGTCTGGCCGCGCAACATGGTTCGCAACGAAGCCGGGGTCGCGGTCATCGCCGGTATCCCGGTGACCAATCTGGCCCAGGAATACGGAACCCCGCTCTTCGTCATCGACGAGGACGACTTCCGCTCGCGCTGCCGAGAGATCGCGACGGCATTCGGCGGCGGCGCCAATGTCCACTACGCCGCTAAAGCATTCCTGTGCACCGAGATAGCGCGCTGGATCGACGAAGAGGGCCTCTCGCTCGACGTGTGCACCGGCGGGGAATTGGCCGTTGCGCTGCACGCCGACTTCCCGCCGGAGCGGATTACCTTCCACGGCAACAACAAATCTGTCGCGGAGCTGACGACCGCGGTCAAAGCCGGTGTGGGACATGTCGTGGTGGACTCGATGACCGAAATCGAGCGCATCGAAACCATCGCGGGTGAGGCGGGCGTCGTCCAGGATGTCTTCGTCCGACTTACCGTCGGCGTCGAGGCGCACACCCACGAGTTCATCTCCACCGCGCATGAGGATCAGAAGTTCGGTCTGTCGGTGGCCGGCGGCGCGGCCATGGCAGCGGTGGAGCGAGTATTCGCGACCGATCACCTGCGACTGGTCGGGTTGCACAGCCACATCGGTTCGCAGATCTTCGACGTCGCCGGCTTCGAACTGGCCGCGCGCCGTGTCCTCGGGCTGCTGCAGGAGGTCGTCACTGCGTTCGGTGTGGACAAGACCGCGCAGATCTCCACCGTCGATCTCGGTGGCGGCCTGGGCATCTCGTACCTGGCCTCCGACGACCCGCCCCCGATGGCCGAACTGGCCGCCAAGCTGAGCACGATCATCAGCAACGAGTCCGCGGCCGTGGGCTTACCCACCCCCAGGCTCGTGGTCGAGCCCGGTCGGGCCATCGCCGGACCGGGGACCATCACGCTCTACGAAGTCGGCACCGTCAAGGACGTCGAGGTCAGCACCACGGCAATCCGCCGTTACGTCAGCGTCGACGGTGGCATGAGCGACAACATCCGCACCGCGCTCTACGACGCGCAGTACGACGCCCGGCTGGTGTCGAGGACCAGCGACGCACCGGCGGCGCTGGCCCGCATCGTCGGAAAGCACTGCGAGAGCGGCGATATCGTCGTGCGCGACACCTGGGTGCCCGGCGATCTCAGGCCGGGGGACCTGCTCGGCGTGGCCGCGACCGGTGCCTACTGCTATTCGCTCTCAAGCCGTTACAACATGATCTGCCGGCCCGCCGTGATAGCGATTCGCGATGGGCGGGCCCGCCCGATCCTGCGCCGGGAGACGGTCGACGATCTGCTGAGTCTGGAAGTGAGGTGAACTGTGTCCGATAATGGAAAGCCAGTCGGCGTAGCGGTACTCGGGTTCGGCAACGTCGGCAGCCAAGTCGTCCGCATCATCGAGGAGAGCGCGGACGATCTCGCGGCCCGTGTCGGTGCGCCTCTCGCGCTGCGCGGCATCGGAGTCCGGCGCGTCGCAGCCGATCGCGGTGTCCCCGTCGAGCTGCTCACCGACAACATCGAAGAGCTGGTGTCGCGGGAAGACGTCGATATCGTCGTCGAATTGATGGGGCCGGTCGAGCCGTCGCGCAAGGCAATCCTGGCCGCGCTCGAGCACGGCAAGTCCGTCGTCACGGCCAACAAGGCGTTGTTGGCCACATCGACCGAAGAACTGGCGCAAGCAGCCGAAAATGCGCATGTCGACTTGTATTTCGAGGCGGCAGTCGCGGGCGCGATCCCGGTCATCCGCCCGCTCACCCAGTCGCTGGCCGGTGACACGGTGGTGCGGGTGGCCGGCATCGTCAACGGCACCACCAACTACATCCTTTCCGCGATGGACAGCACCGGCACCGATTACGCCAGCGCCCTGGCCGACGCGAGTGCGCTGGGCTACGCCGAGGCCGATCCCACGGCCGACGTCGAGGGCTACGACGCCGCGGCCAAGGCCGCGATCCTGGCCTCGATCGCCTTCCACACCCGGGTGACCGCCGACGACGTCTATCGCGAAGGCATCACCAACGTCACCCCGGCGGACTTCACGTCCGCACATGCGTTGGGCTGCACCATCAAGCTGCTGTCGATCTGCGAGCGCATCACCACAGACGACGGTCAGCAACGGGTCTCGGCGCGGGTCTATCCGGCGCTGGTGCCGCTGTCGCATCCGCTGGCCACCGTCAGCGGGGCCTTCAACGCGGTGGTGGTGGAGGCCGAGGCGGCGGGGCGGCTGATGTTCTACGGCCAGGGCGCCGGCGGCGCGCCCACCGCATCGGCGGTGACTGGTGACTTGGTGATGGCCGCCCGCAACCGGGTGCTGGGCAGCCGTGGGCCAAAGGAGTCCAAGTACGCCCAATTGCCGATCGCGCCAATGGGTTTCATATCCACCCGTTACTACGTCAGCATGAACGTCGCCGACAAGCCCGGCGTGTTGTCCGCGGTGGCAGCTGAATTCGCCAAGCGCGAGGTCAGCATCGCCGAAGTCCGTCAGGAAGGCGTCGCGGACGAAGGTGGACGTCGGGTTGGGGCCCGCATCGTGGTGGTCACGCACAGCGCCACCGACGCTGCACTCTCCGAAACAGTGGACGCGCTGGCCGATTTGGACGTCGTGCAGAGTGTGGCAAGCGTGCTGAGATTGGAAGGAACCAGCATATGAGCACGCCGCGGACCGCCATCCACAAACCCTGGCCGGGCCTGATCGCCGCCTACCGCGACCGGTTGCCGGTCGGTGACGACTGGACGCCGATCACCCTGCTCGAGGGTGGTACCCCGCTGATCCCCGCGGCCCGGCTGTCGGAAATGACCGGCTGCACGGTCCACCTCAAGGTCGAAGGTCTCAACCCCACCGGGTCCTTCAAAGACCGGGGCATGACGATGGCGGTCACCGACGCGGTGGCCCGCGGGCAACAGGCCGTGTTGTGCGCGTCGACCGGAAACACCTCGGCGTCCGCGGCCGCTTACGCTGCGCGCGCCGGCATCACCTGCGCGGTGCTGATACCCCAGGGCAAGATCGCGATGGGCAAGCTCGCGCAGGCGGTTATGCACGGCGCCAAAATCATTCAGATCGACGGAAACTTCGATGACTGCCTGGAGCTGGCTCGCAAGATGGCCGCCGACTTCCCGACGATCTCCTTGGTCAACTCGGTCAACCCGGTGCGTATCGAGGGACAGAAGACGGCTGCGTTCGAAATCGTGGACGCCCTGGGCACCGCTCCAGACGTCCATTCGCTTCCCGTCGGCAACGCGGGGAACATCACCGCTTACTGGAAGGGCTACACCGAGTACCACCAGGAGGGCATGTTCGAGAAGCTGCCCCGCATGCTGGGTACCCAGGCGGCCGGAGCGGCACCCCTGGTACACGGCAAACCCGTCAAGAACCCCGAGACCATCGCCACCGCGATCCGCATCGGTTCACCGGCGTCTTGGTCGGCCGCGGTTGCGGCCCAGGAGCAATCCAATGGGCGCTTCCTGGCCGCGACCGACGAGGAGATCTTGGCGGCATACCATCTGGTGGCCGAATCCGAGGGCGTGTTCGTCGAGCCCGCGTCCGCGGCCAGCATCGCGGGTCTGCTCAAGTCCGTCGAAGACGGGTGGGTGGCCCGCGGATCGACCGTGGTGTGCACGGTGACGGGCAACGGCCTCAAGGATCCCGACACGGCGCTGAAGGATATGCCGAGCGTTTCGGCGCTGCCGGTGGATCCTGTACTGGTCGTGGAGAAGTTGGGGCTGGCGTAGTGAGTGCTTGCCGGTGAATCAGATGCTGCCCGCCGGGCTGGTGGCCAGTGCCGTGGTGTCGGCGTCCAGCGCCAACCTTGGCCCGGGTTTCGACAGCATCGGTCTGGCGTTGAGTCTCTACGACGAGATCGTCCTGGAGACAATCGATTCCGGCTTGGTTGTGCAGGTCGAGGGAGAGGGCGCCGGTCAGGTACCGCTGGGCCCCGAGCATCTGGTGGTGCGTGCCATCGAGCGTGGGTTGCAGGCCGCCGGCGTCTGCGCTCCCGGGATGGTGGTGCGCTGTCGCAACGCCATCCCGCATTCTCGCGGCCTCGGCTCGTCCGCGGCCGCGGTGGTGAGCGGCCTTGCAGCGGTCAATGGCCTTGTTGCACAGACGGATTCGGATCCACTCAGCGAAGCGCAGCTGATCCAGCTGTCCTCGGAGTTCGAGGGTCACCCCGACAACGCCGCCGCCGCGGTGCTGGGCGGCGCGGTCGTTTCCTGGATCGACCGCACCGGCGACACGCCCGACTACTCGGCCGTCGCCCTGGCCCTGCATCCCGATATCCGGCTGTTCTGCGCGATCCCCGAGGAGCGCTCCTCGACCGCGGAGACCCGGGTGCTGCTGCCCGCGCAGGTCAGTCACGAGGACGCCAGGTTCAACGTCAGCCGGGCCGCATTACTGGTGGTCGCGCTGACCGAACGCCCCGATCTGCTGATGGCAGCCACCGAGGACGCGCTTCACCAGCCGCAACGCGCACCCGCGATGCCGGCCTCGGCGGAATATCTGCGACTGCTGCGGCGTCTTAACGTGTCAGCGACACTCTCGGGGGCGGGTCCGTCTGTCATTGCACTGACGACGAAGCCGGAGCTGCCTTCGGAGGCGCTGGACTATGGCTCTGCCCACGGATTTACCATTACCGAGATGACAGCCGGCGAAGGAGTTCGCTGGGGTCCCGGTGCCACAATCGCCGGTTAATCCACAGGCTCACCGGAGGGTTTGCTTGCTTCAGGCTCAGATGCGGGTTATCCTCGGCATCGTCCAGCAATCGCAGGATTCTGCATCTGCATACATACTGCCTTGCCGCTGGGATAACACCAATTCTTCTCGTGGACGAGGTTCGCCGTTTTCTCCGCCCATCCAGGCGACCACCGTCGCAGAGTCGATGATTGGGCGCATTCGGCAATTTGGCTGAATGCAACGAACCCCTCGTATGACGTGATCAGCGAGGGAAGAAAGGAAATCCGTGACTGATACGGACCTGTTCACGGCTGACGAAAGCACCGACAGCAATCAGCTGTCGAACGCCGTGACCACCGACACTCCAGACGTCAAATCCAACGTCTCGGCCGGCTCCCTGTCCACCATGGTGCTGCCCGAGTTGCGTGCGCTGGCTAATCAAGCCGGTGTCAAGGGCACGTCGGGTATGCGCAAGAACGAACTCATTGCCGCGATCAAGGAAATCAGGGGACAGGCCAACGGCACTTCCGCCGGCGCCGCCCCGTCCGAGGACACCGGCAAGTCTGACCAAGAAAAGAACGAACAGAAAACTGACGGCGAAGCGCCGACTGCCCAAGGGGAACAGAAGGATTCGGCGACCGAGGGTGGCCCGCGCCGGGAACGACGCGGCGCCTCCCGTGACGCGGGGTCGGCCGCCCGCACCGCCGATGAGTCGGATCGCGAGGGCTCGGAGAACCGCAACGGCACCGCCACTCGCGAGGCCGACAAGCGTAACTCCGACAAGCGTGACTCGGGCCAGAAGGAAACCAAGACCGACGAGCGCTCATCCGACGCCGGCGACCAGCAAGGCTCGGGCGGCCAGCAGAATCGTGGTGGCTCCAATCAGCAAGATGACGACGGCGACGGGCGCCAGGGCCGGCGGGGCCGCCGGTTCCGCGATCGCGATCGCAGGCGCCGCGGTGAACGCTCGGGCGAAGGTGGCGGCGACGCCGAACTGCGTGAGGACGACGTCGTCCAGCCGGTAGCCGGCATCCTTGACGTTCTCGACAACTACGCCTTCGTGCGTACTTCCGGCTATCTGGCCGGTCCGCACGACGTCTACGTGTCCATGAACATGGTGCGCAAGAACGGCCTGCGCCGCGGAGATGCGGTGACCGGCGCGGTTCGGGTGCCCAAGGAGGGCGAGCAGACCAACCAGCGGCAGAAGTTCAACCCGCTGGTCCGCCTCGACAGCGTCAATGGCGGTCCGGTCGAAGACGCGAGAAAGCGGCCCGATTTCAGCAAGCTGACGCCGCTCTACCCCAACCAGCGGCTTCGTCTGGAGACCACTCCGGACCGGCTGACCACGCGGGTCATCGACCTGATCATGCCGATCGGTAAGGGTCAGCGCGCCCTGATCGTGTCGCCGCCCAAGGCCGGTAAGACGACGATCTTGCAGGACATCGCCAACGCGATCACGCAGAACAACCCGGAATGCCACCTGATGGTCGTGCTCGTCGACGAGCGGCCTGAGGAGGTCACCGACATGACGCGTTCGGTCAAAGGCGAGGTCATCGCCTCGACGTTCGACCGGCCACCGACCGACCACACGGCCGTCGCCGAGCTGGCCATCGAGCGCGCCAAGCGGCTCGTCGAGCAGGGCAAGGACGTGGTGGTGCTGCTTGACTCGATCACCCGCCTGGGCCGCGCGTACAACAACGCGTCGCCCGCGTCGGGCCGGATCCTGTCCGGTGGTGTCGACTCCACCGCGCTGTATCCGCCGAAGCGCTTCCTGGGCGCCGCACGCAACATCGAAGAAGGCGGGTCGCTGACCATCATCGCCACGGCGATGGTCGAGACCGGATCCACCGGTGACACGGTCATCTTCGAGGAGTTCAAGGGCACCGGTAACGCCGAGCTGAAGCTGGACCGCAAGATCTCGGAGCGCCGGGTCTTCCCGGCGGTCGACGTAAACCCTTCTGGCACAAGAAAAGACGAGCTGTTGCTCTCGCCCGATGAGTTCGGCATTGTGCACAAGCTCCGCCGCGTGCTGTCGGGTCTGGATTCCCACCAGGCCATCGACCTGCTCATGTCGCAGCTGCGCAAGACGAAGACCAATTACGAGTTCCTGGTCCAGGTGTCCAAGACGACACCGGGGAACATGGACAACGACTAACGTCGCAAGCTGTGGCGGAGACGCTTCAGCAACTGCTTCGTGAACGTCTGGCGCAGGACACGCCCGCGCTGAAGTACGGCGACCAGGTCTGTACCTGGCGAGAACACCTCGCCGATGCCACCGCTACTGCCGCCGCGCTGGTCGGCGTCGCCGATCCGGGCCGTCCGCTGCATGTGGGCACGTTGCTCGGCAACACTCCCGAAATGCTCACCGCCATGGCGGCGGCCGCCCTCGGCGGGTATGTGCTGTGCGGAATCAACGACACCCGTCGCGGCGCCGCACTGGCCGGCGATATCTTGCGGGCCGACTGCCAGATCCTGCTCACCGATCCAGCCCACAAGGGGTTGCTGGATGGGCTGGAACTGCCCGGTGTGCAGGTGTTCGACGTGTCGAGTGAGTCCTGGTCGGCACGGCGTGACGGTGCCGGGCCATTGACCCCATATCGCGAGGTCACACCCACCGACACCTTCATGATGATGTTCACCTCGGGGACCAGCGGCGACCCGAAGGCTGTGCAGGTTACCCATTTCACCGTGCTGTTTGCCGGCGCAACCCTGATCGCGCGATTCGAGCTCGACGCTTCCGATGTCTGCTACATGTCGATGCCCCTGTTTCACGCCAACGCGCTATTTACCGGATGGAGCGTGGGGGTGGGCGCCGGCGCGGCTATGGTCCCCGCGACGTTCTCGGCGTCTCGGCTGCTTCCCGATCTGCGCAGGTACGGGGCCACCTTCATGAACTACGTCGGCAAACCATTGGCCTTTGTGCTGGCCACGCCGGAGCGGCCCGACGACCGCGACAACCCGCTGCGGGTCGCTGTTGGCAACGAGGCGAGCGATCGCGATATCGCCGAGTTCAGCCGTCGTTTCGACTGCACGGTGTGGGACGGCTTCGGTTCCACTGAGGGCGCGATCATCATCACCCGCGAGGACGGCTGCCCGCCCGGATCGCTCGGCAAGGGCTTCCCGGGCGTCGCCATCCACAACCCGGAGACTGGCGCGGAGTGCGCGGTCGCCACATTCGGCGACGACGGCGCCCTGACCAACGCCGAGGATGCGATCGGGGAGCTGGTCAACGCCACCGGCGCGGGATTGTTCGCCGGCTATTACAACGACCCCGAGGCGACCGACGCACGCCTCCGCCAGGGGATGTTCTGGTCGGGTGACCTGGCGTACCGAGATGCCGACGGATGGCTCTACTTCGCCGGTCGCAGCGGGGACTGGCTGCGCGTGGACGGCGAGAACATGACCACCGCGCCCATCGAGCGCATCCTGCAACGGTTGACGCCGATCAGCCAGGTCGCCGTGTACGCGGTCCCGGACGAACACGTCGGCGACCAGGTGATGGCGGCGATCATCTTGCAGGACGACGCCGAGCTCACGCCCGACGAGTTCGAGCGGTTTTTGGCTGGTCAGCCCGACCTGTCTCCCAAGGCGTGGCCACGGTATGTCTGGCTCACCGATCGGCTGCCGACCACGGCGACCAACAAGGTCGTCAAACGGGAGTTGACCGCCCGCGGAGCAGCGCCCGAGGGCGGCGTCTTGTGGACGCGCAACGGGCAACGGGGGCCCTACAGACGGGCCTGACCCGCGAAAGCCGGACGGGTTACGCCACCGGGAATGTGCGGGCGCATCTCGGTGTTTGGGGAGAAGGTGGTTGACCTGGCATAATCGAGCGTCGACTGCCCGGGACCGCCTCCCGTTCTTTAGTTCCCGCCCGACGGCCGGATCCCTGCGGGGGACCAGGGCGACAACGATCGAAGAGGACATCATGAAAGCTGACATTCATCCCGCCTACGTGGAGACCACGGTGCTCTGCGGCTGCGGCAACACTTTCCAGACCCGCAGCACCAAAGAGGGTGGCCACATCACCGTCGAGGTCTGCTCGCAGTGCCACCCCTTCTACACCGGTAAGCAGAAGATCCTGGACAGCGGTGGCCGCGTGGCGCGTTTCGAGAAGCGCTACGGAAAGCGGAAGGCCGGAGCCGACACGGCGGAGTCGACCGACAAATAGCTGCCTTACCGACGCCCGAACTGTGCACGACGTTGCGCAGGCCGGGCGTCGGTTCGCGTTTGCGGGAAATAAGCTCGCGGAGAACGGGGAGGAGGTGTGTGATGACGAAGCCGGTACAGACGATTGACGTGCTGCTCGCCGAACACGCCGAACTGGAGCAGCGACTTGCCGATCCCGCGCTGCACAGCAATCCCGACGAGGCGCGCAAGGCCGGCCGGCGATTCGCCCGCCTGGCCCCGATCGTCGCCACGCACCGCAAGCTGGAGTCGGCCCGCGGCGACCTGGAGGCCGCGCGAGAACTGGCCGCCGACGATGAGTCGTTCGCCGAAGAGGTCGTCGAACTCGAAGCACGCGTGGCCGAACTGGACACCCAACTCACCGACATGCTCGCGCCGCGCGATCCGCATGACGCCGACGACGTCGTGCTGGAAGTCAAATCCGGTGAAGGCGGCGAGGAATCGGCATTGTTCGCGGCCGATTTGGCCCGTATGTACATCCGCTACGCCGAGCGGCATGGGTGGACCGTGACGGTGCTGGACGAAACCATCTCCGATCTGGGTGGCTACAAGGATGCCACCCTGACCATCGCCAGCAAGGGCGACTCGGTCGACGGGGTGTGGTCACGCTTGAAGTTCGAGGGCGGGGTACACCGCGTACAGCGGGTCCCTGTGACGGAATCCCAAGGCCGCGTGCATACTTCGGCGGCAGGCGTGCTGGTCTACCCCGAGCCCGAGGAAGTAGGCGCGGTGCAGATCGACGAGACCGATCTGCGTATCGACGTCTACCGGTCGTCCGGCAAGGGTGGGCAGGGTGTCAACACCACCGACTCGGCGGTGCGAATCACCCACCTGCCCACCGGAATTGTCGTCACCTGTCAAAACGAACGATCACAGCTGCAGAACAAGATCCGGGCGATGCAGGTGCTTGCCGCCCGTTTGCAGGCACTCGCCGAGGAGCAGGCACAGGCCGACGCATCGGCGGATCGGGCCAGCCAGATCCGCACCGTGGATCGCAGCGAACGAATTCGCACCTATAACTTCCCGGAGAACCGGATCACTGATCACCGAATCGGTTTCAAGGCACACAATCTCGACCAGGTTCTCGACGGCGACCTGGATGCGTTGTTCGACGCATTGGGCGCGGCCGACAAACAGGTGCGGTTGCAACAGGCATGACGGTCCTGCGGCGCGCCATCGACTCGGCTGCGGCGTTGCTCGCCGAAGCCGGAATCGATTCTGCGCGTTGCGATGCCGAGCAGTTGGCCGCTCACGTCGTCGGCGCCGAGCGCGGCCGGCTGACCCTGATCGAGTCGATCGACGACGAGTTCTTGGTGCGATACCACGACGTCATCGCTGCGCGCTCGCGGCGAGTGCCGTTGCAACATCTCACCGGCACGGCGCCATTCGGCCCGGCTGTGCTGCACGTCGGCCCCGGCGTCTTCATCCCGCGCCCCGAGACGGAGGCCATGTTCGAGTGGGCCGTGGCGCAGCGCCTCCCCGCGGCGCCGGTGATCGTCGATCTGTGCACCGGATCCGGTGCCTTGGCGGTGACGTTGGCCCGCCACTGGCCGGCTGCGCGCGTCATCGGCATCGACGACTCCGATGCGGCCCTGGACTACGCGCGCCGCAACGCCGAGGGTACCGCGGTCGAGCTGGTCCGCGCGGACGTCACCAAACCCGATCTGCTTCCCGAGCTGGACGGACGAGTCGACCTGGTCGTGGCCAACCCGCCCTACGTGCCCGATGGTGTCGCGCTGGAACCCGAAGTCGCGCAGTATGATCCAGCGCATGCGGTATTCGGTGGCCCGGACGGGATGGCGGTGATCCCCGCGGTCGTCGGCCTTGCCGGACGCTGGCTTCGCCCCGGTGGCCTGCTCGCCGTCGAGCACGATGACACCACGTCGTCGCGGACCGTCGGATTGACTCAGAGCACCGGGTTTTTCGACGACGTCCGGGCGCGCCAAGACCTCACCGGCCGGCCAAGATTCGTCACTGCCTCAAGGAACGGTGCCGAGTGACTGAGGTATTCAATTGCGCTGAGCCCGAACAGCGTTCGACCGGAATCGCCTCGGCGGTCGGTGCGCTCAAGGGCGGCCGACTGGTGGTGATGCCGACTGACACGGTGTACGGCATCGGCGCGGACGCCTTCGACAACTCCGCCGTTTCCGCATTGCTTTCGGCGAAGGGACGCGGCCGCGACATGCCGGTCGGCGTGCTGGTGGGTTCCTGGCACACCATCGAGGGCCTGGTCTACACGGTGCCGGACGGGGCCCGCGAACTGATCCGCGCATTCTGGCCTGGCGCACTGAGTCTGGTGGTGGCCCAAGCACCGTCGCTGCAGTGGGATCTCGGCGATGCCCGTGGCACCGTCATGCTGCGGATGCCGCTGCACCCGGTTGCGATCGAGCTGTTGCGCGAGGTCGGGCCGATGGCGGTATCCAGCGCTAACGTCTCCGGTCGTCCGCCCGCGGTGAACGCCGCCGAGGCGCGCAGCCAACTCGGCGATCTCGTCGACGTCTATCTCGACGCGGGGACCTCCGAACAGCAGGCCGCCTCGACGATCGTCGACCTCACCGGGGAGACCCCGCGCCTGCTACGAGCCGGACCGGTCAGTGTCGAGCGAGTCGCGGAAGTGCTCGGAATGGACCCTGGACGGTTGATCGCCTAGCGGCGAAGCGGTCACGAAGCACCGATTCAGGTCTGAAGGAAGGTGGCGTACGGTCGCGTGGTGTCTAGCGACGTAGCAAGTCTTGCCGCTGGTCTGCACGCCCTGTCCGACCGCGGCGCCGGAGTTCCGCTGCGCGAGCTTGCGTTGGTCGGACTGACCGCCGCGATCATCACCTATTTTGCGACCGGCCCGGTGCGCGTGCTGGCCACCCGCTTGGGTGCGGTCGCCTATCCGCGCGAACGTGACGTGCACGTGACGCCGACCCCACGCATGGGCGGGCTGGCGATGTTCGTCGGTGTTCTCTCCGCGGTGTTCTTGGCGTCCCAGCTTCCCGCGCTCACCCGCGGTTTCGTCTATTCCAGTGGTATGCCCGCGGTGCTGGTGGCGGGCGCGGTGATCATGGGCATCGGACTCATCGACGACCGGTGGGGCCTGGACGCTCTGACGAAATTCGCCGGCCAGATCACCGCCGCCAGCGTGCTGGTCACCATGGGCGTCGCGTGGAGCGTGCTGTACATCCCGTTCGGTGGCGTCGGCACCATCGTGCTGGACCAGGCGTCGTCGATCCTGCTGACGCTGGCTCTGACGGTGTCGATCGTCAACGCGATGAACTTCGTCGACGGGCTCGACGGGCTGGCGGCCGGGCTGGGACTCATCACCGCGCTGGCGATCTGCATGTTCTCGGTCGGTCTGCTCCGCGACCACGGCGGCGACGTGCTGTTCTATCCGCCCGCCGTCATTTCCGTCGTGCTGGCCGGGGCCTGTCTCGGCTTTCTGCCGCACAACTTCCATCGCGCCAAGATCTTCATGGGCGACTCCGGCTCGATGCTGATCGGCTTGATGCTTGCTGCCGCGTCCACCACCGCGGCCGGCCCGATCTCGCAAAACGCCTACGGCGCCCGCGACGTATTTGCTCTGCTGTCACCGTTCCTGCTGGTGGTCGCGGTGATGTTCGTGCCGATGCTCGACCTGCTGCTGGCCATCGTGCGGCGCACCCGTGCGGGCCGCAGCGCGTTCAGTCCCGACAAGATGCATCTGCACCACAGGTTGCTACAGATCGGTCACTCGCATCGCCGGGTCGTACTGCTCATCTACTTATGGGTGGGCATCGTCGCGTTCGGCGCCGCCAGCACGATCTTTTTCAACCCGCGCGATACCGGCGCGGTCATGCTGGGCGCCATTGTGGTAGCCGGTGTCGCGACGGTGATCCCGCTCTTGCGCCGTCGTGATGACTACTACGACGAGGAGTAGTAGTAGCGCTGACCTTATGGTACGGTGCAGGTAGAACCCCGAAAAGAATCCTTAGGGTTGCCGGCCAACCGGGCCGTCGGATCGTTTTCCGACAGTGCCGATCGACGACCGACAAAGGGAGATACCCCTTGAGTGATTCCACTGTGACGTGCGATACGCTCGGCGGGCCACCGATCAGTCGGTCGGAAGGTTTCCGCTTCATCAATCCGGAGTGAGGTGCTGCAGTGACGACACCAGCGCAGGACGCGCCGTTGGTGTTTCCCTCTGTTGCCTTCAATCCCGCCCGGCTCCTGGTGACGAGCGCTGCCATCACCGCGGTGGTGATAGCTGCCGCCGCTTTCTCCGGTCACCTGATGGTCGGAGTGTTCTTCGGCGTCGGATTGCTGCTGGGTTTGCTCAACGCCCTTTTGGTGCGTCGCTCGGTGGCATCGATCACCGCGAAAGAACATCCGATGAAAAGCACGATGGCGCTGAATTCAGCGGCACGACTGGCGATCATCACCGTCATCGGCTTGATCATCGCTTACATTTTCCGGCCCGCCGGCTTGGGCGTGGTGTTCGGCTTGGCCCTGTTCCAGGTGGTGTTGGTGCTGTCGACCGCACTGCCGGTATGGAAGAAACTGCGCGCCGGAGACTGGGCGGAGTCGGCAGCGGACGGAACGGAAAGAGGGAACACCAGCGATGACTGAGACGACGTTCCTGGCCGAGGGCGCAATCGAGGTCGGAGAGCACACCCACGCCACCTGGCTCGGGATGACCGTCAACACCGACACGATTCTGTCGACCGGGATCGCTGCCTTGGTCGTGCTCGCGTTGGCCTTCTACCTGCGCGCGAAGATCACCTCGACCGGCGTCCCCAGCGGCGTGCAGTTGTTCTGGGAGGCCATCACCGTTCAGATGCGCGACCAGATCGAAAGCGCCGTCGGGATGCGGATCGCGCCGTTCGTCTTGCCGCTGGCGGTCACCATCTTCATCTTCATCCTGGTCTCCAACTGGCTATCGGTGCTGCCGCTGCAGTACACCGACAAATCCGGGCGCACTACCGAGTTGCTCAGCTCGGCGGCCGCGGACATCAACTACGTGCTGGCCCTGGCCCTCTTCGTATTCGTCTCCTACCACGTGGCCGGCATCTGGCGCCGCGGCATCGTGGGACATCCGCTGGCGGTGCTCAAGGGCCACGTGGCGTTCCTGGCACCGATCAACCTGGTCGAAGAGCTCGCGAAGCCGATCTCGTTGTCGCTCCGACTTTTTGGCAACATCTTCGCCGGCGGCATCCTGGTCGCGCTCATCGCGCTCTTCCCGCCCTACATCATGTGGGCACCCAACGCGATCTGGAAGGCGTTCGACCTGTTCGTCGGTGCGATCCAGGCGTTCATCTTCTCGATTCTGACCATCTTGTACTTCAGCCAAGCCATGGAGCTCGAGGATCACCATGACTGAGATCACCGTGAATTGGCCCGAGCCACACACCATTACAGAAGCCTGGTAGACCGCTACCAGTTATAAGGAGGAAAAGAATGGCCCTGGACCCCCAAGTCGCTGCCGCTGCTCTCATCGGCGGTGGAATCATCATGGGCGGCGGCGCAATCGGTGCCGGTATCGGTGACGGTATTGCCGGTAACGCCCTGGTTGCGGGTATTGCCCGGCAACCCGAGGCACAAGGCCGGTTGTTCACGCCGTTCTTCATCACCGTCGGTCTGGTTGAGGCGGCCTACTTCATCAACCTGGCCTTCATGGCGCTGTTCGTCTTCGCTACCCCCGTCGGCTAGTTCGCTGTGATGGGTGATGCGAGCCGCAGCGTTCTGGCATCCAGCCAGTTAGCAGCAGAGGGGGGCAATAACTTTCTTGTCCCCAACGGCACTTTCTTCTTCGTGCTGGCGATCTTCCTGATCGTGCTGGCTGTCATCGGCACTTTTGTCGTGCCGCCGGTGATGAAGGTGTTGCGCGAACGCGACGCGATGGTCGCCAAGACCACCAGCGACAACAAGAAGGCGACCGAGCAGTTCGAAGCCGCCCAAGCGGATTACGAGAATGCCATGAGGGACGCCCGCGTCCAGGCGTCGTCGCTGCGCGACCACGCCCGGGCGGAAGGCCGTAAGGTCGTCGACGACGCGCGTGCCGGGGCCGAGCAGCAGGTGCTGGTGACATTGCAGCAAGCCGGCGAACAATTGAAGCGGGAACGCGACGCCGTGGAATTGGATCTGCGTGCCAACGTGGGGACCATGTCGGCGACCCTGGCCAGTCGAATCCTCGGCGTGGACGTCACTACCTCGGCCGCGACAAGGTAATCATCAATGTCGACATTTATTGGACAGCTGATCGGGTTCGCCGCCATCGTGTTTCTGGTGGTGCGTTATGTCGTGCCGCCAGTACGCAAGTTGATGGCCACTCGGCAGAATGTGGTGCGCCAACAGCTGGACGACGCGGCGAAGGCCGCCGAACGGCTCACTGAGTCGACGACTGCACATAGCAAGGCTGTGGAAGCGGCCAAATCGGACGCTGAGCGGGTCGTCGAAGAAGCCAAGGCAGACGCGGAACGGATTGCCGAACAGCTACAGGCCCAGGCCGAAATCGACGCGGAGCGCATCAGGGCACAGGGTGGGCGCCAGGCTGAACTGCTGCGGGCACAGCTGAGCCGTCAGCTCCGTCTGGAGCTCGGGCACGAATCTGTGCGCCAGGCAGAGGAATTGGTGCGCAACTACGTCGCAGAAGCGGCGCAGCAGTCGGCCACCGTCGACCGCTTCCTGGATGAGCTCGATGCCATGGCGCCGACGGCGGCGGAGGTCAAGTACCCCTTGATGGCGAAGTTCCGCTCAGCCAGTCGGCGGGCGCTGAAAAGTGTCACGGACCGGTTCGACGCCATAGCCAACGATCTTGACAATCCGGGACTGGAAAAGCTTGCTGCTGAGCTGGTTTCGGTTACCAAAATGCTGGACGACGAACTCGTCGTCACCCGGTATCTCACCCTGCCTTCCGAAGATGCCGCGCCCAGGGTCAGGTTGCTTGAGCGCTTGCTGTCCGGCAAAGTCGGCGATCCCACTCTGGAGTTGTTACGGATGGCCGTTTCGGAGCGGTGGTCTGCCAACGCGGATCTGGTCGACGCCGTCGAACACGTGGCGCGGCAAGCGTTGTTGGAAGTTGCCGCGCGCGAGGATCGGGTTGACGAGGTCGAAGACCAGTTGTTCCGGTTTGCTCGGATCCTTGAGGCGCAGCCGCGCCTTGCCGTCCTCTTGGGCGAGTACGGGGTTTCGGCCGAAGGCCGAGTCGGGTTGCTGCGCAATGTGCTCAGCAGCGCGACCGGCAGGAGCAACCGGATTACGAACGCGTTGCTGGCCCAGACAATTGAGCTGCTGAGAGGGCAGTCGGCTGACGCCGCCGTGATGTTCTTGGCTGAAGCGGCGGTGGCACGGCGCAACGAGGTTGTCGCGCAGGTGAGTGCGGCGGCCGAACCCAGTGATGCGCAGCGCACTCGCCTCACCGAGGTGCTCAGCCGCATCTATGGTCATCCCGTGGCCGTGCAGCTGCAGATCGACGCCGAGCTGCTGGGTGGGCTCCTGATCTCCGTGGGCGACGAAGTGATCGACGGGACCCTCTCGTCTCGTCTGACCGCGGCCGAGGCTCAACTGCCCGACTGAACACGAACTAGTCAGTTATAACCGAAGTAGGAAGACGAAAAGCTATGGCCGAGTTGACGATCTCCGCTGATGACATCCAGAGCGCGATCGAAGAGTATGTAGAGTCCTTCACCTCCGACACCTCCCGCGAGGAGGTCGGCACGGTCATCGATGCCGGAGACGGCATCGCGCACGTCGAGGGTTTGCCGTCGGTGATGACCCAGGAGCTGCTCGAATTCCCGGGCGGGGTCCTTGGCGTCGCCCTCAACCTCGACGAGCACAGCGTCGGCACGGTGATCCTCGGTGACTTCGAGAAGATCGAACAAGGCCAGCAGGTCAAGCGCACCGGCGAAGTCCTGTCGGTCCCCGTCGGCGACGCGTTTCTGGGGCGGGTGGTCAACCCGCTCGGCCAGCCGATCGACGGCGCCGGGGACATCGATGCCGAGACGCGCCGCGCACTGGAACTGCAGGCGCCGTCGGTGGTGCAGCGGCAGAGCGTCAAGGAGCCGCTGCAGACCGGAATCAAGGCCATCGACGCAATGACACCGATCGGCCGTGGCCAGCGTCAGCTGATCATCGGCGACCGCAAAACCGGTAAGACCACCGTCTGCGTCGACACGATCCTCAACCAGCGCCAGAACTGGGAGACCGGCGACGAGAAAAAGCAGGTGCGCTGCGTCTACGTGGCCATCGGGCAGAAGGGCACCACGATCGCCTCCGTCCGCCGAGTTCTGGAAGAGGGCGGCGCGATGGAATACACCACCATTGTCGCGGCACCAGCCTCGGATGCCGCAGGCTTCAAATGGCTTGCGCCGTACACCGGTTCGGCGATTGCTCAGCACTGGATGTACCAGGGTAAGCACGTGCTGATCGTCTTCGACGACCTGACCAAGCAGGCCGAGGCGTACCGCGCCATCTCGCTGCTGCTGCGTCGTCCGCCCGGCCGCGAAGCCTATCCCGGTGACGTGTTCTATCTGCACTCGCGGCTGTTGGAGCGATGCGGGAAACTCTCCGACGAACTCGGTGCCGGTTCGCTGACCGGTTTGCCGATCATCGAGACCAAGGCCAACGACATCTCGGCCTACATCCCGACCAACGTCATCTCGATCACCGACGGGCAGTGCTTCCTGGAGACAGACCTCTTCAACCAGGGTGTCCGGCCGGCCATCAACGTCGGTGTCTCGGTGTCCCGGGTCGGCGGCGCGGCGCAGATCAAGGCAATGAAAGAGGTGGCAGGAAGTCTCCGTTTGGACCTGTCGCAGTACCGCGAGTTGGAATCCTTCGCGGCCTTTGCTTCCGATTTGGACGCTACGTCGAAGGCGCAGTTGGAGCGTGGCGCGCGGTTGGTCGAGTTGCTCAAGCAGCCGCAAAACCAGCCGATGCCCGTCGAGGAGCAAGTGGTTTCCATGTTCCTGGGCACCGGCGGCCACGTGGACTCGGTGCCGGTCGAGGATGTCAGGCGGTTCGAAACCGAACTGCTGGACCACATCCGGGGCTCCGAAGAAAAGATCCTTGAAGAGATCCGCACGAGCCAGAAGCTCAGCGAGGAAAACGAGAACGCGCTCACCGAGGTCATCAATCACTTCAAGAAAGGCTTCGCGGCAACGGGCGGTGGGTCTGTCGTGCCCGACGAGCACGCCGAGGCCAAGGAAGACGAAGGCAAAGAATCGGTGAAGGTCAAAAAGCCTGAACCCAAGGACAAGGACACCAAAAACAAGTCCAAGAAGGACGCGAAGTAGCTAACGATGGCTGCCACACTTCGCGAACTACGCGGGCGGATCCGCTCCGCGGGCTCGATCAAGAAGATCACCAAGGCCCAGGAGTTGATCGCGACGTCGCGCCTTCCCAAGGCGCAGAATCGACTCGAATCCGCCCGGCCCTACGCCTTCGAGATCACCCGGATGCTCACCACCCTGGCCGACGAAGCCGCTCTGGACCATCCGTTGCTCGTCGAGCGCCCCGAACCGAAACGGGCCGGTGTCCTGGTGGTGTCGTCGGACCGCGGTTTGTGCGGCGCATACAACTCCGGCATTTTCCGTCGCTCCGAGCAGCTTTTCGCCCTGCTTCGGGACGAGGGAAAAGAACCCGTCCTTTACACGGTGGGTCGCAAGGCGCAGAACTATTACACGTTCCGGAACTGGGACATCGCCGCGTCGTGGTCGGGCTTCTCTGAGCAACCCCAGTACGAGAACGCCGCGGAGATCGGTTCGACCTTGGTGGATGCCTTCATGAAAGGCGCCGGGGATGACGACGATCAGCAGGCCGACGACGTTGCGGGCGTCGATGAACTGCACATCGTGTACTCGGAGTTCAAGTCGATGATGTCGCAGACGGCGGTGGCCCACCGGATGGCCCCCTTGGTCGTGGAATATGTCGAGGAAGACACCGGGCCACGCACCCTGTACTCGTTCGAGCCGGACGCGACGACGCTGTTCGAGGAGTTGCTCCCGCGCTACCTGACCACGCGGGTTTATGCGTCCATGCTCGAGTCCGCCGCATCGGAGCTGGCATCGCGTCAGCGGGCAATGAAATCGGCCACCGACAACGCCGACGACCTCATCAAGGCTCTGACGCTAGAGGCTAACCGCGAGCGGCAGGCCCAGATCACCCAGGAAATCAGCGAAATCGTCGGTGGCGCAAACGCGCTCGCCGACGCCGCTAAGTAGCCCCACAAGGAAGCGAAAAAGATTATGAGTGCTACTGCCGAGAAGACCGACAAGCCGACGAAGTCGGACACCAGCGGCCGCGTGGTACGAGTGACCGGGCCGGTCGTCGACGTCGAGTTCCCACGGGGTTCGGTCCCCGAGCTGTTCAACGCGCTGCACGCCGAGGTCACATTCGAGGAGCTCAAGAAGACCCTCACGTTGGAGGTGGCGAATCATCTCGGTGACAACTTGGTGCGCACCATCTCGATGCAGCCCACCGACGGCCTGGTGCGCGGCGTCGAGGTGATCGACACCGGTAATTCGATCACCGTGCCGGTCGGCGAGGAAGTCAAGGGCCACGTTTTCAATGCGCTGGGCTACTGCCTGGACAAGCCGGGATACGGCGAAGACTTCGAGCACTGGTCGATTCACCGTAAGCCGCCCGCATTCGAGGACCTCGAACCCCGCACCGAGATGCTCGAGACCGGACTGAAGGTGGTCGATCTCCTCACCCCTTATGTGCGCGGCGGCAAGATCGCCCTGTTCGGCGGTGCCGGCGTGGGCAAGACCGTGCTGATCCAGGAGATGATCAACCGCATCGCCCGTAACTTCGGTGGTACGTCGGTGTTCGCCGGCGTGGGCGAGCGCACCCGCGAGGGCAACGACCTCTGGGTCGAGCTCAAAGAAGCCGACGTGCTCAAGGACACCGCGCTGGTTTTCGGTCAGATGGACGAGCCGCCCGGTACCCGTATGCGAGTCGCGCTGTCCGCGCTGACGATGGCGGAGTGGTTCCGTGACGAAGCGGGCCAGGACGTGTTGTTGTTCATCGACAACATCTTCCGGTTCACCCAGGCCGGGTCAGAGGTGTCGACACTGCTCGGCCGGATGCCGTCGGCGGTGGGTTATCAGCCCACGCTGGCCGACGAGATGGGCGAGCTGCAGGAGCGGATCACCTCGACGCGAGGCAAGTCGATTACGTCCATGCAGGCCGTGTACGTGCCGGCTGACGACTACACCGACCCGGCGCCGGCGACGACGTTCGCCCACCTGGATGCCACCACTGAGCTGTCCCGTGGGGTGTTCTCCAAGGGCATCTTCCCCGCGGTGGACCCGCTCGCGTCCAGCTCCACCATCCTGGACCCCAGCGTCGTCGGTGATGAGCACTACCGCGTTGCGCAGGAAGTCATTCGAATCCTGCAGCGTTACAAGGACCTTCAGGACATCATCGCGATCCTCGGTATCGACGAGCTGTCCGAAGAGGACAAGCAGCTGGTCAACCGCGCTCGGCGTATTGAGCGGTTCCTCTCGCAGAACATGATGGCTGCCGAGCAGTTCACCGGTCAGCCGGGTTCGACGGTCCCGGTGAAGGAGACCATCGAGGCCTTCGACCGGTTGTCCAAGGGCGATTTCGACCATGTGCCCGAGCAGGCCTTCTTCCTGATCGGTGGCCTGGACGACCTGGCCAAGAAGGCCGAGACTCTTGGTGCCAAGCTCTAACTGCCGGCCGAGTCGAAAGGTGGTGTGGCATGGCTGAATTGAACGTCGAGATCGTTGCCGTCGACCGGAAGATCTGGTCGGGTGAGGCAACGTTCCTGTTCACCCGCACCACCGCCGGCGAGATCGGCATCCTGCCCCGGCATATCCCGCTGGTGGCCCAGTTGGTCGACGACGCCATGGTCCGCGTCGAGCGGGAAGGCGAAGACGATCTCCGAATCGCGGTTGATGGCGGGTTCCTTTCGGTGACCGAGGAGACTGTCACCGTGCTCGCCGAATCCGCCGAGTTCGAGTCGGAAATCGACGAGAGCGCCGCCAAGCAGGATTCCGAGTCCGACGATCCCCGCGTTGCCGCCAGGGGACGCGCCAGACTGCGCGCCGTCGGCGCGATCGACTAGCCGTCGATGAGCGCGCCCATGGTGGGCATGGTCGTGCTCGTCGTTGTGTTGGGGGCTGCCGTTCTGGCCCTGAGCTACCGGTTATGGAAGCTGCGGCAGGGCGGAACCGCGGGCATCATGCGCGATATCCCGGCGGTCGGAGGCCACGGCTGGCGGCACGGCGTGATCCGTTACCGCGGCGGCGAAGCGGCCTTCTATCGCCTGTCCAGCCTGCGCCTGTGGCCGGATCGCCGGCTTGGCCGGCGAGGTGTCGAGATCGTGGCCCGGCGCGCACCGCGTGGCGACGAGTTCGACATCATGACCAACGAGATCGTGGTGCTGGAGCTGCGCGATACGACGCAGGAACGTAGGTCGGGCTACGAAATCGCACTCGATCAGGGCGCGTTGACCGCGTTCTTGTCCTGGCTGGAGTCCCGTCCGTCGCCGCGCGCACGCCGTCGCAGCGTCTGACCAAAAGTGCTGTGGCTCAACCGTTTTAAGCGCCGCCACCCGGCTTCCACAGCACATCGCCGTCGGGATTGGCTGCCCGCGACAGGATGAAGAGCAAGTCCGACAACCGATTCAGATATTTCGCCGGCAGCACGTTGACGTCCGCTGGCGCTGAATGGACTGCGGCCCATGCCGATCGCTCGGCCCGGCGCACCACGGTGCGGGCGACGTGCAGCAGTGCCGACAGCGGCGAACCACCCGGCAGCACAAAGGAGTTCAGCGCCGGCAGGGGTTCGTTGTATTTGTCGCACCATCCTTCGAGGCGATCGATGTAGGACTGTGTGACTCGCAACGGAGGATACTTCGGGTTTTCCACTACCGGGGTGGACAGATCCGCACCGGCGTCGAACAGGTCGTTTTGGATCTGCCGCAACACGTCCGAGAGCTCGGAATCAGGCTGGCCCAAGGCGATGGCGACGCCGATCGCGGAGTTGGCCTCGTCACAGTCCGCGTACGCAACCAGCCGGGGATCGTTCTTCGAAACCCGCGAGAAGTCGCTCAATCCCGTGGTCCCGTCGTCGCCGGTCCGCGTATAAATACGGGTCAGGTGTACTGCCATGAACAAACCGTACTCGGCTAACTAGAGTGGCCGACTGACAAGCCGATACCGCTTCACTAGACTGACGCGGGTGGCTGAGCGATTCGTGGTGACCGGCGGTAACCGGTTATCCGGCGAAGTCGCAGTGGGGGGCGCCAAGAACAGCGTGCTCAAGCTGATGGCCGCGACCCTGCTGGCCGAAGGCACCAGCACCATTACCAACTGCCCCGACATCCTCGATGTGCCGTTGATGGCCGAGGTGCTGCGCGGCCTGGGCGCGACCGTCGAACTTGACGGCGATGTCGCCCGCATCACCTCACCTGACGAGCCGAAGTACGACGCCGACTTCGCGGCAGTGCGGCAGTTCCGCGCCTCGGTTTGCGTGCTGGGCCCACTGGTCGGCCGATGCAAGCGGGCCAAGGTCGCGCTGCCCGGTGGGGACGCGATCGGATCGCGTCCGCTGGACATGCACCAGGCGGGCCTGCGACAGCTGGGTGCGCACTGCAACATCGAGCACGGCTGCGTGGTGGCCCACGCAGACACGTTGCGCGGCGCGGAAATTCAGCTGGAATTCCCCTCGGTGGGAGCTACCGAGAACATCCTGATGGCCGCCGTCGTCGCCGAGGGTGTCACCACGATCCACAACGCGGCGCGCGAACCCGATGTGGTCGATCTGTGCAACATGCTCAACCAGATGGGTGCCCAGGTCGAAGGTGCCGGTTCGCCGACCATGACCATCACCGGCGTCCCGCGCCTTTACCCCACCGAACACCGGGTGATCGGCGACCGCATCGTGGCCGCCACCTGGGGGATCGCCGCTGCCATTACCCGCGGCGACATCTCGGTGACTGGTATCGATCCGGCGCATCTTCAGGTGGTGCTGCACAAACTGCACGACGCGGGTGCCACCGTCACCCAGACGGACAACAGCTTCCGCGTCACCCAGTACGAGCGCCCGAAGGCCATGAACGTTGCGACGTTGCCGTTCCCCGGTTTTCCGACGGATTTGCAGCCGATGGCGATCGCGCTCGCGTCGATCTCCGACGGCACCTCGATGATCACGGAGAACGTGTTCGAGGCACGCTTCCGATTCGTCGAAGAGATGATCCGGCTGGGCGCCGACGCCCGCACCGATGGGCATCATGCGGTGGTGCGGGGGCTCCCGCAACTTTCCAGCGCCCCGGTCTGGTGTTCGGACATCCGGGCCGGCGCCGGCCTGGTGCTCGCCGGGCTGGTCGCCGACGGCGACACCGAGGTCCACGACGTCTTTCACATCGATCGCGGCTACCCGTTGTTCGTGGAAAACCTGGCGATTTTGGGAGCGGAGATCGAGCGGGTACAGTAACCAAAGTCAGTGCCCCACAGGCGCGGTCACCTCTCGAAGGAGACCGAGACCGAGGCCTTGACTCCCTCGCCGGAACAGTACTAACCTGGCACGGCTGCCCCTGCAGCGGTCACCACGATCGCAAAAACTTGGGGGTTGACGCCTCTGCCGGATTCGTATTAAGCTGGTAGGGTTGCCCCGAAGCGGGCGAAACAAGCAAGAGTGTTGTTTGAGAACTCAATAGTGTGTTTGGTGTTTTTGTTTGTTGTTGTTTTTTTGACCACACCGTAAACACTCCCCGTGTGATGGGTGTGGTCGTTTTATTTTGATGCCAGTTTTTGGTGTCTTTTTGTTAGGTCAGATTTTCTCTGATTGTAAATTCACCTCGTTTATCGAGGAGTTTTTGTTTGGAGAGTTTGATCCTGGCTCAGGACGAACGCTGGCGGCGTGCTTAACACATGCAAGTCGAACGGAAAGGCCTCTTCGGAGGTACTCGAGTGGCGAACGGGTGAGTAACACGTGGGTAATCTGCCCTGCACTTCGGGATAAGCCTGGGAAACTGGGTCTAATACTGAATATGACCACGAGACGCATGTCTTGTGGTGGAAAGCTTTTGCGGTGTGGGATGGGCCCGCGGCCTATCAGCTTGTTGGTGGGGTGATGGCCTACCAAGGCGACGACGGGTAGCCGGCCTGAGAGGGTGTCCGGCCACACTGGGACTGAGATACGGCCCAGACTCCTACGGGAGGCAGCAGTGGGGAATATTGCACAATGGGCGCAAGCCTGATGCAGCGACGCCGCGTGGGGGATGACGGCCTTCGGGTTGTAAACCTCTTTCAGCAGGGACGAAGCGCAAGTGACGGTACCTGCAGAAGAAGCACCGGCCAACTACGTGCCAGCAGCCGCGGTAATACGTAGGGTGCGAGCGTTGTCCGGAATTACTGGGCGTAAAGAGCTCGTAGGTGGTTTGTCGCGTTGTTCGTGAAAACCGGGGGCTTAACCCTCGGCGTGCGGGCGATACGGGCAGACTGGAGTACTGCAGGGGAGACTGGAATTCCTGGTGTAGCGGTGGAATGCGCAGATATCAGGAGGAACACCGGTGGCGAAGGCGGGTCTCTGGGCAGTAACTGACGCTGAGGAGCGAAAGCGTGGGGAGCGAACAGGATTAGATACCCTGGTAGTCCACGCCGTAAACGGTGGGTACTAGGTGTGGGTTTCCTTCCTTGGAATCCGTGCCGTAGCTAACGCATTAAGTACCCCGCCTGGGGAGTACGGCCGCAAGGCTAAAACTCAAAGGAATTGACGGGGGCCCGCACAAGCGGCGGAGCATGTGGATTAATTCGATGCAACGCGAAGAACCTTACCTGGGTTTGACATGCACAGGACGCCGGCAGAGATGTCGGTTCCCTTGTGGCCTGTGTGCAGGTGGTGCATGGCTGTCGTCAGCTCGTGTCGTGAGATGTTGGGTTAAGTCCCGCAACGAGCGCAACCCTTGTCTCATGTTGCCAGCGGGTAATGCCGGGGACTCGTGAGAGACTGCCGGGGTCAACTCGGAGGAAGGTGGGGATGACGTCAAGTCATCATGCCCCTTATGTCCAGGGCTTCACACATGCTACAATGGCCGGTACAAAGGGCTGCGATGCCGCAAGGTTAAGCGAATCCTTTTAAAGCCGGTCTCAGTTCGGATCGGGGTCTGCAACTCGACCCCGTGAAGTCGGAGTCGCTAGTAATCGCAGATCAGCAACGCTGCGGTGAATACGTTCCCGGGCCTTGTACACACCGCCCGTCACGTCATGAAAGTCGGTAACACCCGAAGCCAGTGGCCTAACCTTTTGGAGGGAGCTGTCGAAGGTGGGATCGGCGATTGGGACGAAGTCGTAACAAGGTAGCCGTACCGGAAGGTGCGGCTGGATCACCTCCTTTCTAAGGAGCACCACGAGAAACACTCCAATTGGTGGGGTGTGAGCCGTGAGGGGTTCTCGTCTGTAGTGGACGAGGGCTGGGTGCACAACAGCAGATAAATCGCCAGACACACTATTGGGCCCTGAGACAACAGTCGGGCGCAAAGCCCCGAGTGCTGTCCCTCCATCTTGGTGGTGGGGTGTGGTGTTTGAGTATTGCATAGTGGTTGCGAGCATCTAAATGAATGCGTTGCCGGCAACGGTTGCGTGTTCGTTTTGTGTAATTTTTTTCTTTTGGTTTTTGTGTTTGTAAGTGTTTAAGGGCACATGGTGGATGCCTTGGCATCGAGAGCCGATGAAGGACGTAGGAGGCTGCGATAAGCCTCGGGGAGCTGTCAACCGAGCGTTGATCCGAGGATTTCCGAATGGGGAAACCCAGCACGAGTTATGTCGTGTTACCCGTATCTGAATATATAGGGTGCGGGAGGGAACGCGGGGAAGTGAAACATCTCAGTACCCGTAGGAAAAGAAAACAAAAGTGATTCCGCTAGTAGTGGCGAGCGAACGCGGAACATGGCTAAACCGCATGCATGTATAACCGGGTAGGGGTTGTGTGTGCGGGGTTGTGGGATTGATATGTCTCAGCTCTACCTGGCCGAGGGGCAGTCAGAAAGTGTTGTGGTTAGCGGAAGTGGCCTGGGATGGCCTGCCATAGACGGTGAGAGCCCGGTACGCGAAAACCCGGCACCTGCCTTGTATCAATTCCCGAGTAGCAGCGGGCCCGTGAAATCTGCTGTGAATCTGCCGAGACCACTCGGTAAGCCTAAATACTTCTCGATGACCGATAGCGGACTAGTACCGTGAGGGAATGGTGAAAAGTACCCCGGGAGGGGAGTGAAATAGTACCTGAAACCGTGTGCCTACAATCCGTCAGAGCCTCCTTGTGGGGTGATGGCGTGCCTTTTGAAGAATGAGCCTGCGAGTCAGGGACATGTCGCAAGGTTAACCCGTGTGGGGTAGCCGCAGCGAAAGCGAGTCTGAATAGGGCGCTTGAGTGGCATGTTCTGGACCCGAAGCGGAGTGATCTACCCATGGCCAGGGTGAAGCGCGGGTAAGACCGCGTGGAGGCCCGAACCCACTTAGGTTGAAGACTGAGGGGATGAGCTGTGGGTAGGGGTGAAAGGCCAATCAAACTCCGTGATAGCTGGTTCTCCCCGAAATGCATTTAGGTGCAGCGTTACGTGTTTCACCACGGAGGTAGAGCTACTGGATGGCCAATGGGCCCTACTAGGTTACTGACGTCAGCCAAACTCCGAATGCCGTGGTGTATAGCGTGGCAGTGAGACGGCGGGGGATAAGCTCCGTACGTCGAAAGGGAAACAGCCCAGATCGCCGGCTAAGGCCCCTAAGCGTGTGCTAAGTGGAAAAGGATGTGCAGTCGCAGAGACAACCAGGAGGTTGGCTTAGAAGCAGCCACCCTTGAAAGAGTGCGTAATAGCTCACTGGTCAAGTGATTGTGCGCCGATAATGTAGCGGGGCTCAAGCACACCGCCGAAGCCGCGGCAACCGCAAGGTTGGGTAGGGGAGCGTCCCTCATGCAGCGAAGCTGTCGGGTGACCGATGGTGGAGCGTGGGGGAGTGAGAATGCAGGCATGAGTAGCGATTAGGCAAGTGAGAACCTTGCCCGCCGAAAGACCAAGGGTTCCTGGGCCAGGCCAGTCCGCCCAGGGTGAGTCGGGACCTAAGGCGAGGCCGACAGGCGTAGTCGATGGACAACGGGTTGATATTCCCGTACCCGTGTATGAGCGTCCCTGACGAATCCGTTCTGCTAACCACCCAAATGGTGGTCTATCAATCCCTTCGGGGTGCGAGGACTGCCGGCTGCGTGGGACCCGGATGGGTAGTAGTCAAGCGATGGGGTGACGCAGGAAGGTAGCCGTACCAGTCAGTGGTAATACTGGGGCAAGCCTGTAGGGAGAGCGATAGGCAAATCCGTCGCTCATATTCCTGAGAGGTGATGCATAGCCGATTGAGGCGAATTCGGTGATCCTCAGCTGCCAAGAAAAGCCTCTAGCGAGCGCATACATGGCCCGTACCCCAAACCAACACAGGTGGTCAGGTAGAGAATACCAAGGCGTACGAGATAACTATGGTTAAGGAACTCGGCAAAATGCCCCCGTAACTTCGGGAGAAGGGGGGCCGGCTTACCGTGAACAGCCTTGCGCTGCGAGCGGGAACCGGCCGCAGAAACCAGTGGGAAGCGACTGTTTACTAAAAACACAGGTCCGTGCGAAGTCGCAAGACGATGTATACGGACTGACGCCTGCCCGGTGCTGGAAGGTTAAGAGGACCCGTTAACTCGTAAGGGTGAAGCGGAGAATTTAAGCCCCAGTAAACGGCGGTGGTAACTATAACCATCCTAAGGTAGCGAAATTCCTTGTCGGGTAAGTTCCGACCTGCACGAATGGCGTAACGACTTCCCAACTGTCTCAACCATAGACTCGGCGAAATTGCACTACGAGTAAAGATGCTCGTTACGCGCGGCAGGACGAAAAGACCCCGGGACCTTCACTACAACTTGGTATTGGTGTTCGGTACTGTTTGTGTAGGATAGGTGGGAGACTGTGAAACTCTAACGCCAGTTAGAGCGGAGTCGTTGTTGAAATACCACTCTGACCGTATTGGACACCTAACTTCGAACCCTTATCGGGTTCAGGGACAGTGCCTGGCGGGTAGTTTAACTGGGGCGGTTGCCTCCTAAAATGTAACGGAGGCGCCCAAAGGTTCCCTCAACCTGGACGGCAATCAGGTGTTGAGTGTAAGTGCACAAGGGAGCTTGACTGCGAGACCTACAAGTCAAGCAGGGACGAAAGTCGGGACTAGTGATCCGGCACCCCCGAGTGGAAGGGGTGTCGCTCAACGGATAAAAGGTACCCCGGGGATAACAGGCTGATCTTCCCCAAGAGTCCATATCGACGGGATGGTTTGGCACCTCGATGTCGGCTCGTCGCATCCTGGGGCTGGAGCAGGTCCCAAGGGTTGGGCTGTTCGCCCATTAAAGCGGCACGCGAGCTGGGTTTAGAACGTCGTGAGACAGTTCGGTCTCTATCCGCCGCGCGCGTCAGAAACTTGAGGAAACCTGTCCCTAGTACGAGAGGACCGGGACGGACGAACCTCTAGTGCACCAGTTGTCCCACCAGGGGCACCGCTGGATAGCTACGTTCGGACAGGATAACCGCTGAAAGCATCTAAGCGGGAAACCTTCTCCAAGATCAGGTTTCTCACCCTTTTAGAGGGATAAGGCCCCCCGCAGACCACGGGATTGATAGGCCAGACCTAGAAGCTCAGTAATGAGTGCAGGGAACTGGCACTAACCGGCCGAAAACTTACCAACACAACTCGCAACCACTATTCTTTCGCGGCTTATAGTCGTGCTGAATACCACACCCCCCATCAATACACTTGAATGAAAAATAAATAGAGTTACGGCGGCCACAGCGACAGGGAAACGCCCGGTCCCATTCCGAACCCGGAAGCTAAGCCTGTCAGCGCCAATGATACTGCCCGATCGGGTGGAAAAGTAGGACACCGCCGAACATACACAAAAACACCCCCTGCAAAGGGGGTGTTTTTGCATTCAGAATTAGTCGAATAGCGTTAAATTCAACCGTTGATTCTCCAATTCGAGCAGCGACCGCTTTCGCGCGATTCCGCCGCCGAAGCCAGTGAGGCTTCCATTGGCGCCAATGACGCGGTGGCAGGGAACGACGATAGCGATCGGATTGTGGCCGTTGGCCAATCCGACCGCGCGTGCGGCGCCAGGCGCCCCGATCTGTTCGGCGATCTCTCCATACGATCGGGTTTCGCCGTACGGAATCGTCAGCAGCGCCTTCCACACTCGTCGCTGGAATTCGGTACCCCGCAGATCGAGTTCCACATCGAAATCTGTGAGCTCGCCGGCGAAATACGCCACGAGTTGGTCGACGGCCGCGTCGAACGCTTCCGGGTTCGGCGACCAGTCGGCGCGGCTCGGTTCATAGGTCTGATCGACCATCCGCAGATTGGTCAACACCGAGCCGCGGCCGGCCAGGGTGAGCAACCCGATCGGACTGTCGATGGTGCGGTACTGGATCATGCGACCTCCTGTGGCGGCCAATGGTTTACCGGGTGCTCGAGGGTGGTCCACAAGTGTTGGGTGGCATACGAGCGCCAGGGGCGCCAAAGTGCGCTGTGCTCAATGAGTTTTCGTTGGTCCATCGGTAAGCCCAGCTGTTTGGCGGCGAGTTGCAGCCCAAGGTCGCTGGCGGGAAAGGCGTCCGGGTCGCCGAGGCCGCGCATCGCGATCACCTCTGCGGTCCAGGGGCCGACGCCCGGCAGGGCCAGCAGTTGGGTACGCGCGCTGTTCCAGTCGCTTCCGGCGTCCAGGACCACGCTGCCATCGATCAGGCCGGCGACGAGCGTACGCATCGTCCGTTGCCGGGCCTTGGGGACCGCGAGATGAATGGGATCGATCTCGGCGAGTTGTTCGACCGATGGGAAGGTATGCGTCAGTGCACCTTCGGGGTCGTGGACCGGTTGACCGTAAGCAGCGACCAACCGGCCGACGTGGGTTCTCGCGGCCTTCATCGATACCTGTTGACCCAGTACCGCGCGCACCGCGAGTTCGGCCTCGTCGACCCCGCGGGGAATCCGCTGTCCCGGCGCCTTGGCCACCACGGGGGCCAGGAGCGGGTCGCGACTCAGCGTGTCCACGATCGCTTCCGGGTCGGCGTCGAGGTCGAGCAGCCGCCGGCAGCGGGCGATCGCGGTCGTGAGATCGCGGAAATCGTCGAGTACGAGCAGACAGCGGACGTGATCGACGGCCGGTGTCAGCGCGACCACGGCGTTGCCGACGGGAAGCCGCAGGCTGCGCCGATACGTGCCGTCGCGCACTTCCTCGCAGCCGGGGACCGCGCCGGCGGCCAGATGGCCGAACACGCCCTCATAGGCGAACGGCGTGCGCACCGGCAGCCGAAGGCACACTGTCCCAGGCGAAGTCGTGTCGGACCCGAATCGTGCCGCCGCGCGTTTGCGCAAGGCGGTCGGTGTGCTTTCGAACACCAGGCGCACGGTGTCGTTGAACTGGCGGATGCTGGAGAAGCCGGCGGCGAACGCGACGTCGCCGAACGGCAGGGCCGTGGTCTCGATCAGCAGTCGGGCGGTCTGGCCTCGTTGTGCGCGAGCCAGCGCGAGCGGACCGGCGCCGACCTCGGCCTGCAAAAGCCGCTCCAACTGTCGGGTGGTGTACCCGAGGTGGGCGGCCAGTCCGGCCACGCCGTCGCGGTCGACCGTGCCGTCGGCGATGAGCCGCATGGCCCGCGCAACGACGTCGCCGCGCACATTCCACGCGGGCGAACCCGGAGAGGCGTCGGGGCGACATCGCTTGCACGCGCGGAAACCCGCCCGCTGCGCGGCCGCCGCGGTCGGTAAGAACCGCACGTTGCGCGCGAACGGCGGGCGGACCGGGCAACTGGGCCGGCAGTAGATCCGGGTGGTCAGCACCGCGGTGACGAACCAGCCGTCGAACCGGGCGTCCTTGGATTGGACCGCTCGGTAGCAGCGTTCGAAATCGTCGTGCACGCTTCCACAGTTACACCCGACTGCCGACAAGACTGGCGGAAAAGCGACATGATGGTGGGCCGGCCCGCGCATCCGCGACCCCCAAACCGCCGATCGTCCCGAAGGAGCCCGCATGACCGAGCCGAGACCCATCGCGGTCGAGAACTTCTCCCATGTCTGCATCGGCGTCTCCGACATGGACAAGGCTTTGGCGTTCTACACCGCGGTGCTGGGTATCGACGTCGTCTTCGATGTCGAACTCGACGGCGCCGGACTCGATGCCGTGACCGGTGGCGCCGCACAGAAAGGCCGTATGGTCGGCGGACTGATCGGGGGAGCGATGGTCGAATTGCTCTTTCTGGGCGATGTTCCGGCCAGCCCTGCCGGCCCCCACCGCGGCTACACCAACATCTCGTTTCGCGTCGCCGACCTCGACTACACCTACGAAACCCTGGGGCGTCAGCATCCCGAGGTGCGGACCGAGCCGGCCGTCGATATCGGAGGTGTGCGAATGTTCTTCGTCTACGACCCCGATGACACACCCATCGAGATTCTCGAGCTGCCCGCAGGTGCGCGCACCACGGTCGAGCTTTGGCGGCCCGATACCTAGGTGGTCACGGCGGAAGCGACGAAGTCCCGGGCAGCACGGGACAATGGTCGAGCCGAATCCCAGATCATCCCGATGTCGCGGTAGGCGTCGGCGTCGGCCAGGCGCAGCACGCTGACCCCGGGTGCACGCTCGCTGCCGTCGATCGGCGTCAGGCTGATGCCCAGACCCGCGGATACCAGCCCGGCCGTCGTAGTCAGGTTTGCCGATTCCAGCACGATGCGTGGCTGGAATTGCGCTGCGGCACAAAGCTCATCGAACAGTTGTCGCATGCCGAATCCCGGATGCATGGTGACGAAAGGTTCGTCGGTGAGATCTGTCATGGACACCGTTGCGACTCCCGCCAGCCGGTGGCCGTGCGGGACGGCGACGCCCAGGCGCTGACGAAACAGGCTGCGCCAAGCCAGATTTGGCGTTTTCGGCCGCGGCGACACCACTCCGACGTCGATGAACCCGGCCAGCGCGCGATCGTTGATCGCCTCGGTGGCCCCCTCCTCGAGCGTGAACGTCACGCGTGGTGACGTCTGCGTGAACGCCGCGATCAAACGGGGCACGACGATCGATCCGAAGGAACTCAAGAAGCCAAGTCGGATCTCCCCGGCGGCGGGATTGCTCAGGTCCTCGATTTCGCGCCGGGCCGAATCGAGCTCCAACTGGGCCCGGCGCGCGTGCTCGTAGAAGATCCGCCCGCAGGTGCTCAGCGACAGTCGTCGGCCACGGCGATCGAACAGTGTCACCCCGAGTCGGCGTTCCAGGCGCGCCAGCATCCGAGTCAGTGTCGGCTGCCCGATATGAAGTTGTTGAGCCGCCGCCGTCACATGTTGCAGCTCCGCGAGTGTGAGGAACCACTCGTAATCGCCATCGGCCATGACCGCCACCTATGCTTATGCCGTAATTGCATTATAGATCCGGCAATAATTCATTTCCGATTCGGCGAGCCGGCGCGCAGCATGATTGCCATGCCCCACCTCGCCGCGACTCCCGCCGCGCACCACGCCGGCAGCAGCGGATATAAGCGAGTGACCACGGCACTGTGCGGTGCGGGGCTGGCCAGCTTCGCCGCGATGTACTGCACGCAGGCGCTGCTCCCTGCCCTATCGGCGTACTACCGGATATCGCCGGCCACCTCGGCGCTGACCGTCTCGCTCACCACCGGAATGCTGGCGCTGTCCATCGTCCCGGCAAGCGTGCTCTCCGAGCGCTACGGGCGCATCACCGTGATGCTGATCTCGGGGATCACCTCCAGCGTGATCGGATTACTGCTGCCGTTCAGTCCCACGCTGGGCGTTCTGCTGGTCGGACGGGCGGCCCAGGGCGTCGCGCTCGCCGGGATACCCGCCGTCGCGATGGCGTTTCTGGCCGAGGAAGTGCATGCGTCCTCGTTGGGATCGGCGATGGGACGCTACATCGCCGGGACGACGATCGGTGGCTGCGCGGGGCGCATCGTCCCGGCGCTGGTGCTCGGGGTCAGCAACTGGCGGGTCGCGCTATTGGTGTGCTCGTTGGCGACGCTGGTCGCCACGCTGGTGTTCGCCCTGCTCGTGCCCCGGTCCCAGTTCTTTACCCCGAAGACGGTGAGCGTGCGTGTGACGGCGCAGACCCTTCTCGCGCATCTGCGAAATCCGGTGTTGCTGAAGCTTTTTACCTTGGCCTTCACGATGATGGGTGGATTCGTCACCGTGTACAACTACCTCGGCTATCGGCTGGCCGCCGCGCCGTTCGGGCTGGCGCCGTCGATCGTGGGACTGTTGTTCCTGCTGTACCTGGTGGGCACCTGGACCTCGGTCGTGGGCGGACGGCTCGCCGACCGTAGGGGGCGCGCGCTGGTGCTCGGTGGCGCCTTACCGATCACGGTGGTAGGCCTGTTGCTGACACTTCCGAATGCATTGCCCGTGATCGTGTTCGGTACCGCCGTGTTCACCGGCGGATTCTTCGCCGCGCACGCGGTGGCCAGTGGATGGGTGGGCGCCGTCGCGCGCCGGGACCGTGCCGAGGCGTCGGCGCTGTACCTGTTCAGCTACTACCTCGGCGGGTCGGTGGCCGGGGTGTTCGGCGGGCTCGTCTACAGCGCGGGCGGCTGGCCGGCCACGGCCTGGTTCGTGGGAACGCTGCTGATCTTCGCCCTGCTGCTGACGGCATCGCTGGTGAAAGATGCTGTGCCGGTTCGGGTTCGCAGTTTGTCCTAGAGATCGAGGATGCTTCTGTGCACGGTGCCCGGCGGCGCCTCCGGATCGACGAACCATTCGTGGCCGAAGACCAGTCCGAACACCTGGGGCGGCAGCAGCATCAGTAGCCCGAACAAACGCGCGCCCCGCCCGCCGCCGATTTGTGAGCGATGGGCCGCGAACGCATCTCGTTTCTGTCGTGCGAACTTACGGACGTCGATCCGGTGGGTGATCGTTGCTCGCGGGGCATACGCGGTGCGCACCGTGTCGGAATCGTAGGGTGCCGGAAGCCGCAGCAGGCGAAAGAGATTGCCGATGCGGCGCAGTAATTCGCGTGGCATCGTCACCTCGAGGACCCGCGGGGTCGCGGCCAACTCGGCGGCACGCTTGCCGACGTGATGGACCTGCACGTGATCACGGTGGCCGTAACCGCCGTTGCGCTGGTAGCTCAGCAGCAGTTGTGCGTCCTCGTCGCGAAGGATGGCGGCCAGTTGCTGTGCCGCCGCTTCGATCTCGGCCCGCGCGAACCTGACCCGGCCGGGCGGATCCGGGTAGAAGACGGGTCCGAAGCCACTGTCGGCGTAGCCAAGACACTCCACCCGATGCACACCGAGAATGCCGGCGCTCGAGCGCAATTCACCCATTCGCGTGTCGTCGGGCTCGTCGCCCACGCGTCCGTCGGTTGCAGTGACGAGGATTACCCGATGCCCCGCTGCCACCGCCCCGGCGAGCGTGCCGCCGGTGAGAATCACCTCGTCGTCGGGGTGCGCGTGAAAGGCGACGAGTGTGGCCAAGAAACTACCTGCCGATTTCCGGTGAGGCCAGCCGGGTCGGGTGGTCATGCCCGCGCAGTGTCACGGTCTCACCCAAGGACCAACGGGCGCGCTCACTTTCGCTTGCACCCTGGACGGTTTCCGCAGTCGCCAGCAATCGGCCCGGGCGTGACTTGGCCAGCTCGCACAGCCGGGCCGCCTCGTTGACCGGTTCACCGATCACGGTGTACTCGAAGCGTTCCTTGGCGCCGACGTTGCCGGCGACGACCTGTCCGGCCGCCACGCCGATACCGGCCTCGAGCTCGGGCATTTCGGCCGCCATCCGGTTGCAGATGGCGCGGGCCGCGGCCAGCGCATCGTCTTCGGGACAGTCGAGGTGATTCGGAGCGCCGAAGATGGCCAGCGATGCGTCGCCTTCGAACTTGTTGACCAGTCCGTGTTGTCGGTCGACCTCCTCGACGACGATCGCGAAGAAGCGGTTGAGTATCTGAACGACTTCGGCAGGCGGTTGGCTGGTCACCAATTGTGTGGAGCCGACGATGTCGATGAACACGACGGCGACGTGGCGTTCTTCCCCACCCAGTTTCGGTTTATCGCGTTCGGCGGCCAGGGCGACTTCGCGCCCGACGTGGCGGCCGAACAGATCGCGCACGCGTTCTCGCTCGCGCAGCCCGTCGACCATCGCGTTGAAACCGCGCTGCAGCTCGCCGAGCTCGGTGCCGTCGAACACCACCAGGTCACCCCGCAGATCGCCCTGCTCGACCCGCTTGAGAGCCGCACGCACCACCCGCACGGGTGTCGCCGTCAGCCAGGACAGGATCCACATCAGGACGAACCCGAAGATCAGCGCCGCACACGAGACGATCAGCACCGCCACGCTGAGTTGGGTCTCGGAAAGATTTCCCAGCACCAGCGCGAAGAACGCGATCAGCGCGATGCCCAGCACCGGGACACCGGAGCTCAGCAGCCAGACGGTCAGGGTCCGGCCCATGATGCCCGGAGCCAGCCGCTGTGGGGCTCGTCCGGCCTCGAGAGCTTGGGCGGCCACCGGACGCAAGGCGAACTCGGTAAACAGGTAGCTCGCGGTGGCCACCAGAATCCCGCAGATCCCCACGGAGAAACCCACGATCGGGATGAACAGTGTGTTGGTCAACCCGTACAGCGTCGTCAGCAATGCCGTGCCAATGCCCCAGAGAATGAGCACCCCGATCGCGAGCCAGAACGGGGCCAGGAAGGTGTTGCGCTCGTCGTCAAGGGTGGGCTTGCGCTCCTCGATCGCCCAGCGCAGGGCGGCCATCGTCCGGTGGGTGATCCAGTAGGCCCCGAGCGCCAGCGCGACGGCGATGTATCCGGGCGCGACGGCGAAGGTGAGCCACCGCGGCGCGTCGCTGAAGACACTGGGCGAAGGCAACGCGACGGCCAGCAGCAGCACGGCCACGCCGATCCCGATCAGGTTCGTCGCCAGGATGAAGGTGGTCAGGATGAGCTGGATTCGTACCCGGCGGCGGGCCTGGCTCTCGGACACCCGGCCTAGCAGCAGGGAACCATAGGCAGGCGTCTCTTGCAGCCGGCCGCTCTGACGTGTCACCGTCTCGAGCACCCGGCCCAAGCGTTGCGCCAAGGTCTTGTTGGCCGACATGGTGGCGCCAGCCTAATTCGTTGACGACGCTCTAAGGTGAATCGGGTGCGTCTAGTGATCGCCCAGTGCACCGTCGACTACGTTGGCCGGCTCACGGCGCATCTGCCGTCGGCGCGTAGGTTGTTGCTCTTCAAGGCCGATGGATCGGTCAGCGTGCATGCCGACGATCGCGCGTACAAGCCGTTGAACTGGATGAGTCCGCCGTGCTGGTTGACCGACGAGGTCAATGGCGAGACGCCGGTATGGGTGGTCGAGAACAAGGCGGGCGAACAGCTGCGCATCACCGTCGAGGAGATCGAGCACGACTCCAGCCACGATCTGGGCGTCGATCCCGGGCTGGTCAAGGACGGGGTGGAAGCTCACCTGCAGGCATTGCTCGCCGAACACGTCCAGCTGCTGGGTGCGGGATATACGTTGGTCCGTCGCGAGTACATGACCGCGATCGGGCCCGTCGATCTGTTGTGCCGCGACGAGCAGGGTGGCTCGGTTGCGGTGGAGATCAAGCGCCGTGGCGAGATCGACGGCGTGGAGCAGCTCACCCGCTATCTCGAATTGCTGAACCGCGACAGTGTTCTCGCGCCGGTCAAGGGAGTGTTCGCCGCGCAGCAGATTAAACCTCAGGCGCGAACTTTAGCCACCGATCGTGGGATTCGTTGCCTCACATTGGATTACGACAAGATGCGGGGAATGGACAGCGACGAGTACCGGCTGTTCTGATTTGCCCGATTAGAATTGCCGGCATGGCTCGACGCCGCACACCGCCACGCCGGCAACAGCTGCCCTCGCTGTCGCCCTTGCGTCGGGTGGAAACCGGGCCCGATGGTCACGACTACGAAGTGCGCCCGGTGGCGGGCGCGCGTGCCGTCAAGACCTACCGCTGCCCCGGTTGCGATCACGAAATCCGTTCCGGCGTCGCACATCTGGTGGTGTGGCCGGCGGACACAGCCGGAGGCGGGCCGCAAACAAGAGAAGACGATCGACGGCATTGGCACACGCCGTGCTGGACTAATCGGGCAAACCGCGGCCCGACCCGAAAGTGGTCGTGAATTCAGTGCGCGGCTAGGAAGCCTGCTCGACCAACTCGATCAGCACCCCGCCGCCGTCCTTGGGGTGGATGAAGTTGATCCGCGAGTTCGCTGTGCCGCGCCGCGGCGCCTCGTAGACCAGCCGAACGCCCTGTTCGCTCAGCTGCTCGCAGAGGGCGTCGAGGTCGCTGACCCGGACGGCCAGCTGTTGGATGCCCGGTCCGCGCTTGTCCAGGAACTTCGCGATCGTCGAGGACTCGTCGATCGGGGCCATCAACTGGATCTGCGCTGGGCCGCCGTTCGCGCCGGCCACCGACAGCATTGCTTCGCGAATTCCCTGGTCCTCGTTGACTTCCTCGTGCACCAGGATCATGCCGAGGGTGTCGTGATACCAGGCGATGGCCGCGTCGAGGTCGGCGACGGCGATGCCGACGTGATCGATCGCCGTCACCAGCGAGGTGGCCAGCAACTGACGGGCGTCAACTTGGTCGGTCGTCATCACATAAAGGTAACCTGGCGGCAAAGATTGCGCTTCTCGGGGAGGCCGAACCGGCCGTCCATGCGTCGCTAGGAGGTTGTTATGACGACATCGGTGATCGTTGCTGGAGCGCGGACCCCGATCGGCAAGTTGATGGGTTCGCTGAAGGATTTTTCGGCCAGTGATCTGGGTGCGATCGCGATCGCCGGTGCGCTGGAGAAGGCCAATGTCCCGGCTGCTGCGGTCCAGTACGTGATCATGGGCCAGGTGCTGACCGCCGGGGCCGGCCAGATGCCCGCCCGCCAGGCTGCGGTAGCGGCCGGCATCGGCTGGGACGTGCCGGCACTGAGCATCAACAAGATGTGCCTGTCCGGCATCGACGCCATTGCGCTCGCTGACCAGCTGATTCGCGCCGGGGAGTTCGACGTGGTGGTGGCCGGTGGTCAGGAGTCCATGACGAAGGCACCCCATTTGCTGATGGACAGCCGTGCCGGCTACAAGTACGGGGACGTGACGGTGCTCGATCACATGGCCTACGACGGCCTGCACGACGTGTTCACCGACCAGCCGATGGGCGCACTCACCGAGCAGCGCAACGACGTCGACAAGTTCACCCGCGTCGAGCAGGACGAGTTCGCTGCGCAGTCGCATCAAAAGGCGGCCGCGGCGTGGAAGGACGGCGTCTTCACCGACGAAGTGGTGCCCGTGAACATCCCGCAGCGCAAAGGTGATCCGCTGCAGTTCGGCGAGGACGAGGGGATTCGGGCAAACACCACCGCGGAGTCGCTGGCCGGTCTGAAACCGGCATTTCGCCGCGACGGCACCATCACCGCGGGCTCGGCGTCGCAGATCTCCGACGGGGCCGCCGCGGTCGTGGTGATGAACAAGGAAAAGGCGCAGGAGCTGGGGCTGTCCTGGCTGGTCGAGATCGGCGCTCACGGCGTCGTGGCGGGGCCCGACTCGACACTGCAATCGCAGCCGGCCAACGCGATCAAGAAGGCACTCGACCGCGAGGGCATCACCGTTGACCAGCTCGATGTGGTCGAGATCAACGAGGCGTTCGCGGCGGTGGCGTTGGCCTCTACGCGCGAACTCGGGTTGAACCCCGAGATCGTCAACGTCAACGGTGGCGCGATCGCGGTGGGACACCCCATCGGCATGTCGGGTGCCCGGATCACGCTGCACGTGGCGCTGGAACTGGCCCGCCGCGGCTCGGGCTACGGGGTTGCGGCGCTGTGCGGGGCCGGCGGCCAGGGCGATGCGCTGATTCTGCGGGCCGGCTAATCCAGGCTGACCACCGGTCAGCGTTGCTGGACGGCGACGTACCGGGATCGTTGTGATTTTGCTCATATGAGCCGAGCAGGGCCGCTCACGGCGCGGATTTCCGGCCGAATTCCCCAGTGGCGGAGCGCCCGCGCCACCGGGTGGCTCGCTAGTCGCCACACATGACAGACTTGACGGCGTGACGCGTCCGAGATCACCGATCGGGCCCGCGCTGACTGGTGCGGTCGACCTGTCCGGTCTTAAGCAGCGTGCTCAGCAGAGCGCCTCAGCCGGGGGTGCCCCGGGCCCATCAGCGCCGGCGGGGCCGGGGACCACCGAGGTCACCGAGGCCAATTTCGAAGGCGAAGTGCTGGTTCGCTCCGACGAAGTCCCCGTCGTGGTCGCGTTGTGGTCGCCGCGCAGCGAGGCCTGCGTGCAGTTGATCGACACGCTGGCCGGCCTGGCCGCCGAGGACGACGGCAAATGGTCGCTGGCCACGGTCAACGTCGACGTGGCGCCCAGAGTGGCCCAGATTTTCGGCGTCGAAGCGGTCCCCACCGTCGTCGCCCTGGCCGCCGGGCAGCCGCTGTCCAGCTTCCAAGGCGTACAGCCCGCCGACCAGCTGCGCAACTGGCTGGACCAACTGCTGTCGGCCACGGCCGGAAAGCTAAAGGGCGCAACCGGTTCCGACGACGGTGAGGAAGTCGATCCGGAGTTGGCCCAAGCCCGCCAGCAGCTCGAGGCCGGTGACTTCGATGCGGCCAAACAGTCCTATCAGGCGTTGCTGGATACCAACCCCGACAGTGTCGAGGCGAAGGCTGCGATCCGCCAGATCGACTTCCTCACGCGCGCAACCGCACAGCGTCCCGATGCCGTGGCCGTCGCCGACGCCGCTCCGGGTGACATCGAAGCCGCCTTCGCCGCAGCCGATGTGCAAATCCTCAACCAGGATGTGAGCGCGGCGTTCGAGCGCTTGACCACGTTGGTGCGCAGCACATCTGGGGATGAGCGCATCCAAGTGCGAACCCGGCTGATCGAGTTGTTCGAACTCTTCGATCCCGCCGACCCCGAGGTCATCGTCGGTCGGCGAAACCTCGCCAACGCGCTGTACTGATTACTCGGGTTCCAGCCACAGGGCCGACGTGGGCGGCAACACCAGCAGCGCCGAGGCCGGGCGGCCGTGCCACGGGTCGTCGGTGGCGTCGACACCGCCGAGATTGCCGATTCCGGAACCGTTGTAGTCCGTCGCATCGGTGTTGAGCACCTCGCGCCAGCGGCCCGCGGTGGGCAGGCCGAGCCGGTAGCCGCTATGCTCCGCGCCCGCGAAATTGAATACGCATGCCATTACCGAGCCGTCGTTGCCGTAACGCAGGAAGCTCAGCACGTTGTTGCCGGAATCGTTGGCGTCGATCCAGGAATAGCCTTCGGGCGTGGTGTCGCGGCTCCACAGCGCAGCATGGTCGCGGTAGATGGCGTTGAGGTCGCGCACGAAACGCAGCACCCCGTTGGAGAAGCCTTGCTCGTCGAGCTGCCACCAGTCCAAACCGCCCTGCTCGGACCATTCTGCGCGCTGGCCGAATTCCTGGCCCATGAACAGCAATTGCTTACCGGGGTGGGCCCACTGGTAGGCGAGCAGGCTGCGCAGTCCGGCGGCTTTGACGTGATTGTTCCCCGGCATCCGGCCCCACAGTGTGCCCTTGCCGTGCACCACCTCGTCGTGGCTGAGCGGTAGCACGTAGTTCTCGCTGAACGCATACAGCATCGAGAATGTCATCTCGTGATGGTGGAAGCTGCGGTAGATCGGATCGCGGCTGATGTAGTCGAGCGTGTCGTGCATCCAGCCCATGTTCCACTTCATCGAAAAGCCCAGGCCGCCAAGGGTGGTCGGCCGCGTTACACCGGGCCACGACGTCGACTCCTCGGCGATCGTGACGATACCCGGCGCGGCCTTGTGGGCCGTGGCGTTCAGCTCCTGCAGGAACTGCACCGCTTCGAGGTTTTCGCGCCCGCCATAGATGTTGGGCGTCCAGCCGCCCTCGGGGCGTGAGTAATCCAGGTAGAGCATCGACGCCACGGCGTCCACCCGTAAGCCGTCGATGTGGTACTCCTCGAGCCAGTACAACGCGTTGGCGACCAAGAAGTTGCGTACCTCGCGGCGGCCGAAGTCGAAAACGTAGGTGCCCCAGTCGAGTTGCTCGCCGCGATTGGGGTCGGAATGCTCGTAAAGCGGTGTGCCGTCGAAGCGGCCCAACGCCCATGCGTCTTTGGGGAAGTGCGCCGGGACCCAGTCCACGATGACGCCGATGCCCGCCTGGTGCAGCGCATCGACGAGCCCCCGAAAATCATCCGGAGTGCCGAATCGTGATGTCGGCGCGTAGTACGACGTGACCTGATAGCCCCACGATCCGGCGAAGGGATGCTCGGCCACCGGCAGCAGCTCGACATGGGTAAACCCATGCTCTACAACATAATTCGTCAGTTCAGTGGCGAGCTGGCGGTAGGTCAGCCCCGGTCGCCACGAGCCGAGATGCACCTCGTAGGTGCTCATCGGCTCGAACACCGGATTGCGCTGTGCGCGCTGCGTCATCCAGTCTTCGTCGGTCCAGGTGTACCTGCTCGTCGTCACCCGCGACGCGGTGTGCGGCGGTACCTCGGTGGCGAAGGCGAACGGGTCGGCCCGTTCGGTAACGACGCCGTCGGCGCCATGTACGCGGAACTTGTACAGACCGTCGGCCGGGAATTCGGGCCAGAACAACTCCCACACCCCGGTGGAGCCCAGCACCCGCATCGGGGCTTCGGTGCCGGTCCAGCCGTTGAATTCACCAATCAAGCTGATGCCCTGGGCGTTAGGCGCCCACACGGCGAACGACACGCCGTTGACGACGCCGTCGGCCGTGGTGAACGAGCGGGGATGGGCGCCGAGGACTTCCCAGAGTCGCTCGTGCCGGCCCTCGGAGAACAGGTGCAGGTCGATCTCGCCCAGCGTGGGCAGGAAGCGGTAGGCGTCGGCGGTGACGTAGCCGCCGGAGCCGTAGTCCACCCGCAGCCGGTAGTCGATCAGATTCGTGAACGGCAGCGCGACAGCGAACAAGCCGGATTCGAGGTGCTGCAGTCCGAACTCGTCGTCACCGACGAGCGCGACGACTTCCTGCGCATGCGGGCGGAATGCCCGGATGACCGTGTGGTCGCCGTACTCGTGAGCGCCCAGGACGCTATGTGGATTGTGATGGGTGCCGGCCACCAGGCGGGCCAGGTCGCCCGGGTCGGGCGCCAGGTGCGTGGTGGCGGGTTGATCGGTTCGGCTCTCGGTTCGACTCATGCTTGTATCCCCTTCCGGGCCCTGTTACCTCCTGCGCAGCAATGTGTTTCGAGATTCCTGCGGGATGAGTGGCATATTGATGATGTGGGCGACAGCCTGTCCGGGATCGATGCGAACGTAATTTGACTGCCCCCACTGGAATTCCTGGCCTGTTATCTCGTCGCGCACCCAAAACCGCTCATAGGGCTCCATACCCAATGCCGCCATGTCTAACCACACCGTGCCTTCCTCGGGCCCGAATGCGTTGAGCGTCACCACCACCAACACGCAGTCTCCGGTGGCCGGGTCGAACTTGCTGAAGGCCAGCAACGCGTCGTTGTCGACGCCGTGGAAATAGATGGTGCGTAGCTGCTGCAGTGCAGGATGTACTCGGCGAATTGCGTTGAGACGAGCGAGGAACGGCTCGAGCGACCTGCCCTCGGCGAGCGCGGCGGCGTAGTCGCGCGGACGCAATTCGTACTTCTCCGAGTTCAGGTATTCCTCGCTGCCCTCGCGTACCGCGCGGTGTTCGAACAGCTCGTAGCCCGAGTAGACGCCCCAGGCCGGACTCATCATGGCCGCCAGCACAGCGCGGACGGCGAACATGCCGGGACCGTTGTGCTGCAGGATGGCGTGCAGGATATCGGGGGTGTTGACGAACAGGTTCGGGCGCCGGAAGTCCGCGAGCGCGGAAATGTCGTTGCCGAATTCGGTGAGTTCCCATTTGGCGGTGCGCCAGGTGAAGTAGCTGTACGACTGGGTGAAGCCGAGTTTGGCCAGTCCGTACTGGCGGGCCGGCGGGGTGAACGCCTCGGACAGGAACAGCACGTCGGGATCGGTGTCTTTGACCTGAGCGATCAGCCACGCCCAGAAGTCGGGCGGCTTGGTGTGCGGGTTGTCGACCCGAAAGAACTTGACGCCGTGGTCAATCCAGTGCCGGACCACGCGCAGTACCTCGTCGTAAAGGCCCGCTGGATCGTTGTCGAAGTTGAGCGGATAGATGTCCTGGTATTTCTTCGGCGGATTCTCCGCGTAAGCGATGGTGCCGTCCGGCAATTCGGTGAACCATTGCCGGTGATCGCGCGCCCAGGGGTGATCCGGGGCGCATTGCAGAGCCAGGTCCAGGGCGACCTCCATGCCCAGATCGCGTGCCGCGGCAACGAATTTGTCGAAATCGTCGATGGTGCCCAGGTCCGGATGAATCGCGTCGTGGCCGCCTTCGTCGCTACCAATTGCCCAGGGAGATCCCACATCTGTCGGAGCGGCGGTGGGGGAGTTGTTGCGCCCCTTGCGGTGTACCTTGCCGATCGGATGAATCGGCGGCAGGTACACGACGTCGAATCCCATGTCGGCGATGCGCGGAAGATCCGCGGCTGCCGTGGCGAAGGTGCCGTGCACCGGGTTTCCGTCGGTGTCCCAGCCGCCGGTCGAACGCGGAAACATCTCGTACCATGAGCCGAACCGGGCCAGCGGCCGATCGACCCAAACCCCGTACTGCTCGCCGCGGGTGACGATTTCGCGCAGCGGGTAGCTGTCCAGGATCTCCTCGATTTCGGGAGCCAGCGCCAGCGCGCTGCGCGTCACCGGGTCGCCGGGGGCCCGCAGCGCGGCCGCGGCAGCCAGTAGCGGATCGCGATTCGCGCGGGGGACCCCGGTCGCGGCGCGCTCGCACAGCCCGGCACCCACCAGGAGATCGTTGGACAATTCCTTTTCGCCTTGTCCGGCGTCCAGCTTGGCGAGCAGTCCGTGCCGCCAGGTGTGCATCGGGTCGCCCCAGCCGTCCACGCGGTAGGTCCAGAGCCCAACCCGGTCGGGGGTGAATTGACCATGGAAAACGAAAGGTTCCAGGCCCATCGTCATCGGCAGCTGCAGCGGTTTGATGCGCTCGGCAGGCTTGGTGTCCAGCGGCGACGCCAGCTTTTCGGGCGCCTGGACCGCTGTGACCCGGCGGGTCTCGGTGACCTGCGGGTAGCGCGGCCCCAGGTAGCGCACGACCAGGGTTGCCGCCACGGCGTCATGGCCTTCTCGCCAAACTGCGGCGCTGACCGGGACCGTCTCTCCGACCACCGCCTTGGCGGGGTATGCGCCGCAGGAAACGACGGGCTGGACGTTATCGATCTCGACGCGACCGGGCACCACCACTCCGTTCCGTCCGATTGTTTGCGGGCAAACCGCGGATTGTGCTGCGTCGCGGACCGCCTGCCGTGTGAGGAAACATCGTCTCGTGGGGAAAGTTCCTGTACCGGGGAAGCGTCTTTGCGGCCCCAGTAACTACCCGTACCCACCCTAGTGTCTGGTCACACACGCGCGACGGCGAACGGTCGACACTCAACCTGCGAGCCTGGCGATCGTCAGTAAGGTGGTGACGTGTGAAAGCCCTCCGTCGCTTTACCGTCCGCGCCCACCTGCCCGAGCGCCTTGCCGCACTCGAACAGCTGTCCATTAATTTGCGATGGTCCTGGGACAAAGCGACGCAAGACTTGTTCGCGAGCATCGATCCGACGCTGTGGGCGACTTGCGGCAGCGATCCGGTGGCGTTGCTGGGCGCGGTCAACCCTGCGCGTCTCGATGAGTTAGCGCTCGACGAAGAGTTCCTGCGTTGGCTAGACGAGCTGTCCGCCGACTTGAACGACTACCTGAGTCGTCCGCTGTGGTATCAGCAACGGCAGCAGGACGGTATTGCGATGCCGACCGGTATCGCGTACTTCTCGATGGAGTTCGGCGTTGCCGAGGTGCTGCCCAACTACTCGGGCGGCCTGGGCATCCTTGCCGGTGATCACCTCAAGTCCGCGTCCGATCTGGGCGTCCCGCTGATCGCGGTCGGCCTGTACTACCGCTCCGGATACTTCCGGCAGTCGCTGACCGCCGAAGGCTGGCAAAACGAGACCTATCCATCGCTGGACCCGCAAGGGCTCCCGCTGCGATTGCTCACCGATGCCGCCGGGGATCCCGCGCTGGTGGAACTGACGCTGCCCGACTCCGCGCGCCTGTCCGCTCGGATCTGGGTGGCACAGGTGGGCCGGGTTCCGTTGCTCCTGCTGGATTCCGACGTCCCCGAAAACGAGCACGAACTGCGCAGCGTGACCGACCGGCTGTACGGCGGCGACCAGGAACACCGGATGCGCCAGGAGATCCTGGCCGGCATCGGTGGGGTGCGGGCCATTCGCGCCTTCACCGCCATCGAGGGCCTGCCCGCGCCCGAGGTGTTCCACATGAACGAGGGGCACGCCGGGTTCCTCGGCACCGAACGCATTCGCGAGCTGATCACCAATTCGGGGTTGGACTTCGACACCGCTCTGACGGTGGTGCGATCCAGCACCGTGTTCACCACCCACACGCCGGTGCCCGCCGGCATCGACCGCTTCCCGGTCGACATGGTGCGCCTCTACTTTGACGACCACACCGACGCGGACAACGACGATCAGGAGCCCGCGTTGCTGCCCGGTGTACCGATCGATCGGGTGATCGCGCTCGGTGCCGAGGACGATGAGACCAAGTTCAACATGGCGCACATGGGCTTGCGGCTCGCGCAGCGTGCCAATGGTGTCTCGCTGCTGCACGGCCAAGTGAGCCGGGCCATGTTCAACGAGCTCTGGCCGGGATTCGACCGGGCCGAGGTGCCGATCGGGTCGATCACCAACGGGGTGCACGCCCGCACCTGGGCGGCGCCGCAATGGCTGCAGCTGGGCCGCGAGCTGGCCGGGTCGGACTCGTTCAGCGACCCGGGTGTGTGGTTACGACTGCGCGAGGTCGACGCCGCCCATCTCTGGTGGATCCGCTCCCAACTGCGGTCGCTCCTGGTCGACGACGTGCGGCGCCGGCTGCGCCGTTCGTGGCTGGAGCGCGGCGCGTCGGATGCTGAATTGGGATGGATTGCAACGGCTTTCGATCCAGACGTGCTCACAGTCGGGTTCGCTCGACGGGTACCGACGTACAAGCGCTTGACGCTGATGCTGAGCGACCCCGACCGTCTGGAACAGCTGCTGCTCAACAAAGAACGGCCGATCCAGCTGATCGTCGCCGGAAAGTCACACCCCGCCGACGACGGGGGCAAAGCCCTGATCCAGCAAGTGGTGCGCTTCGCCGACCGGCCCGAGGTGCGCCACCGCATCGCGTTCTTGCCCGACTACGACATGTCGATGGCCCGGGTGCTGTATTGGGGCTGCGACGTCTGGCTGAACAACCCGCTGCGGCCGCTAGAAGCCTGTGGCACTTCGGGAATGAAGAGCGCGCTCAACGGCGGGCTGAACCTGTCCATCCGCGACGGCTGGTGGGACGAGTGGTACGACGGCGAAAACGGTTGGGAGATACCGTCGGCCGACGGGGTCAGCGACGAGGCGCGTCGCGACGAGCTGGAATCCACCGCCCTTTATGGCCTGCTCGAACAAGCGGTGGCGCCGAAGTTCTACGAGCGCAACGAACACGGGGTGCCGCCGCGCTGGATCGAAATGGTGCGGCACACCCTGCAAACGCTCGGGCCTAAGGTGCTGGCTTCCCGGATGGTCCGCGACTATGTCGAGCAGTACTACACGCCGGCGGCGCAGTCGCTCCGCAAGACCATCGCCGACAGCGGTGACGGCGCGTTCGGCGCCGCGCGTGAGCTGGCCGACTATCGGCGGCGCGCCGAGCGGGCGTGGCCCAAGGTCCATATCACCGACGTCGATTCCACCGGCTTGCCCGATACTCCCGTGCTCGGCTCGAAGCTCACCCTGACCGCGACCGTGCAGCTGGCCGGTCTCGCGCCCGACGAGGTCACCGTGGAGGCGGTGGTCGGCCGGGTCGATTCCGGCGATGCGCTGCTGGACCCGGTCACCGTCGAAATGTCGTACACGGGCACCGCCGAAGGCGGCAACCAGGTCTTCTCGACGACGACCTCGCTGCCGGTGGCGGGTGCGGTCGGATACACGGTCCGGGTGCTGCCGCATCACCCGATGCTGGCGGCCGGCAGCGAGCTCGGCCTGGTCGCCCTGGCCGGATAACCGGGTCAGACGGACAGGCCGTCCGGCGTGGCGCGCAGCCGTTCCAGGGCGCCGCGGACCTGCGCGGCGTCGGTGGTTTGCCAGAACGGCGGCAGCGACGCGCGCAGATAGCCGCCGTAGCCGGCGGTGACCATTCGCGAGTCGAGGACTGCCACCACGCCGCGGTCGGTGACGCGGCGCAGCAGCCGACCCGAGCCTTGCGCGAGCAACAGCGCCGCATGGCTGGCCGCGACGGCCATGAAGCCATTGCCGCCCCGGGCGGCCACCGCGCGCTGGCGGGCACTCAGCAGTGGGTCGTCCGGCCGCGGGAACGGGATCCGGTCGATCAGCACCAACGACAGCGACGGCCCCGGCACGTCGACGCCCTGCCATAGTGACAGCGTGCCGAACAGCGAGGTCTGGACGTCGGCGCTGAACTGTTCGACCAGCGCCGAGGTGCTGTCGTCGCCCTGACACAACACCGGCGTGGACAGCCGTTCGCGCATGGCGTCGGCGGCGGCCCGGGCGGCGCGCATCGACGAGAACAAGCCCAGGGTGCGCCCGCCGGCGGCGGTGATCAGTTCGGCGATCTCGGTGAGCTGCTCGGCCGAGCCGGTGCCGTCGCGCCCCGGCGGCGGCAGATGCGCTGCCACATACAGGATTCCCGCCTTGGCGTGGTGGAACGGCGAGCCGACGTCGAGGCCACTCCATGACGGGTAGGCCGTGCTTTCGTCGGGTCCGGTCAGACCCCACGCCGAGGCCATCGCGTCGAAGGAACCGCCGACCGTCAGCGTGGCCGAAGTCAGCACGGTCGTCGACCGCGTGAACACATGGTTGCGCAGCAAGCCGGCCACCGTCAGCGGTGCCACCCGTAACACGGGTCGCGGTGAACCCCGGACGTCCTCGTGGTCCAGCCAGACCACTTCGGTGCGATCGGGGATCGCGGGCCCGAACGACGTCAGGATCCGCGACGCGGTATCGGTGATCTCGCTCAGTGCCGCAACGGCTTCCGCGCGTGCGGCGGCTGCCTTCGCATCGCTGGTGGTGTCGATGTCGGACCGCGCCGCGCTGGCCACGTCACGCAGCGCCCTCAGGTAGGTCGCCATCTCGTCGTCGAGGTGGTCGATACGACCCGGTGTGGCGTCATGGATGGCCGCGGCGAAGGTGGCGGTTGTCGCTTCCAGGCGCTGGATCAACTCCGGATTCACTAATCGGGTGATCCGCCGCGCGGCGACACCAAGGCCGGCCGATGTCAGCTCCGCGGTGGCCACCGACGTCACCCGGTCGACCAGCTCGTGCGCTTCGTCGACCACCAACAGCGAATGTTCGGGCAGCACTGTCGATTCGGAGACCGCATCGATGGCCAGTAGGGCGTGATTGGTGACGACGACGTCCGCCACGCCGGCGCGGCCGCGCGCGCGTTCGGAAAAGCACTCCGTGCCGAACGGGCAGCGGGCCACACCGAGGCATTCGCGCGCGGAGACGCTGACCTGGGACCAGGATCGTTCTGGCACACCGGGTTTGAGATCGTCGCGGTCACCCGAGTCGGTCGTTGAGGCCCAGGCGGTGAGCCGCTGCACGTCGCGGCCCAGGGCGCTGGCCGCCATCGGGTTGAAGAGCTTCTCTTGTGGCCGTTCCTCGTCGCCATCCGGCTCTTCGGTGGAGCCGTTGTGGATCTTGTTCAGGCACAGATAGTTTCGCCGCCCTTTGAGCAACGCGAACCGCGGCGAATGCGGGAGTGTGTCGGCCAGTGAATCGGCCAGTCGCGGCAAGTCGCGATCGACAAGTTGACGCTGCAGGGCGATCGTCGCCGTCGAGACCACAACCGGCGTCTCGTCGGTGATCGCGTGGACGATCGCGGGAATCAGGTACGCCAGCGACTTGCCGGTCCCGGTGCCCGCCTGCACGGCAAGGTGCTCACCGGTTTCGAATGCTCGCGCGACCGCCTCGGCCATTTCCAGCTGGCCGCTGCGTTCGCTGCCGCCGAGCGCAGCCACGGCGATGGCCAGCAGCTCGGGCACGGATGCGGACACGTCTGACGTGATAACTCCCTTGGTTGCGCGCGGATTCGGCCACGTCTTGAGTAGCTCCAAGTTATCGGAATCCGGTGATCACACCGGGATATGCACCGTCGGAATCGCCGGGTCGCCGTGCGCCAACTTCAGGCCCTCCCACGGCAGGCTGTGCAGGCCGGATGCCACCAGTTGCCGGGCGGCGGCCAGGGTCGCGTGGTCCGTGCCGGCCACCACTTCGCCGCCGCGGACCAGCGGGGCGGTCAGCACCCGGAACGGTTCGGTGGTCTGGGGTGGATTGCCGGCCGGATAGACGACCTCTTCGGTGATCGTGCCGGTCGGGCGGGACAGTCGCAGGGCTTCCTTGTGGCCGCCGTGGGATTCCTTGTGGCTGCTGCGTTTCTGCACCGGTATGCCGTCCACGTCGACCAGCTTGTAGACCATGCCCGCGGTCGGGGCGCCCGAGCCGGTCACCACCGACGTGCCGGCGCCGTAACTGTCCACCGGCTCGGCACGCAGCGCGGCGATGGAGAACTCGTCGAGATCGCCGGACACGACGATGCGGGTGCGGGTAGCGCCCAGCCGGTCGAGTTGCTCACGCACCTGGCGGGCCAGCACACCGAGCTCGCCGGAGTCCAGCCGCACCGCCCCGAGCGTCGCCCCGGCGGCGGCCACGGCATTGGCCACCCCGGTTGTCACGTCGTAGGTGTCGACCAGCAGCGTGGTGCCCACGCCCAGCGCGTCGACCTGAGCGCGAAATGCCGCGAGCTCATCGGGCCCACCCTCGCCGGTGTGCAGCATGGTGAATGCATGCGCGGCGGTGCCTTCGGCGGGTACTCCGTAGCAACGCTGCGCTTCCAGGTTGGATGACGCGGCGAACCCGGCGATGTAGGCGGCGCGGGCCGCGGCGACGGCGGCGCGTTCGTGGGTTCGGCGTGATCCCATCTCGATCAGCGGACGTCCGCCGGCCGCGCTGACCATCCGCGCCGCCGCCGACGCGATGGCGGTGTCGTGGTTGAAGATCGACAGCGCCAGCGTTTCGAGCACCACGCATTCGGCGAAGCTGCCCCGCACCGACAGCACCGGAGACCCGGGAAAATACAGCTCGCCTTCGGCGTAACCGTCGATATCGCCGGTGAAGCGGAAATCGCGAAGATAATGCAATGTGTCCGGGTCGAGGAATTGTGCCAGCAACTGGCATGCGTCGTCGTCGAATCTGAACTGCGGCAAAGCTTCCAGCAAACGACCGGTGCCCGCGACCACGCCATACCGCCGGCCCTCGGGAAGACGGCGGGCGAACAGTTCGAATGTGGTCCGGCGCTCGGCCGCCCCGTCGCGCAGCGCCGCTGCCAGCATCGTCAACTCGTACTTGTCGGTCAACAGCCCAGCTAAGGCCGGCTCGTTCATCCCGCAACGGTAACGGCTGACCGCGGGCAGCCGGTCTCTCGGTATCCTGGAGGCCATGGTCGTTGCGTCAGCGCCTACCAAGCCCGGCACCACCGGGCAACGCGAGTCCGCTCCGGTCGAGGTGACGGCCAGTCCATGGGTCACCATCGTGTGGGACGATCCCGTCAATTTGATGACCTACGTGACGTATGTGTTCCAGAAGTTGTTCGGCTACAGCGAGCCGCATGCCACCAAACTGATGATGCAGGTGCACAACGAAGGCAGGGCAGTGGTGTCGGCCGGTAGCCGGGAGTCAATGGAAGTCGACGTGTCCAAGCTGCACGCCGCCGGTTTGTGGGCGACGCTGCAGCAGGACCGGTGAGATCGCGGGCATCCGGGTTTCTTGTGCGCAAATGGAAGCGGGTCGAGACCGCAGACGGCCCCCGGTTCCGGTCGTCTTTGGCTCCGCATGAGGCCGACCTGCTCAAGAACCTGGTCGGCGCGTTGATCGACTTGCTCGACGAACGCGAATCTGCTTCGCCGCCAGACGAACTCGAGGAGATCACCGGCATCAAGACCGGAAATTCCGAACCTCCCGGAGATCCGACGCTGCGGCGGCTGTTGCCCGATTTCTACCGATCGGACGTCGAGCATGCCTCGGGCGCTGGGATCGAGACGCCCGAAGGTCTCAATGCCGCGCTGCGCAATCTGCACGAGCCGGAGATCATCGACGCCAAACGTGTTGCGGCACAGCAGTTATTGGGCACGGTTCCGCAAAGCGGCGGACGGTTCGAGCTGTCCGAGGACCAGGCGAATGCCTGGATTTCGGCCGTCAACGACATTCGGCTGGCGCTGGGGGTCATGCTCGAGATCGGGCCGGACGGGCCGGAACGGCTGCCGCCCGAACATCCGATGGCCACGCATTTCGACGTCTACCAGTGGCTGACCGTCCTGCAGGAGTACCTGGTCCTGGTGCTGATGGGGCACCGGTCATCTTGATGGCCGACCGGATGAACTCGCTCGCCGATGTCGGCGGCATTCGCGTAGGCCACTACCAGCGGCTGGACCCCGATGTGTCCATGGGCGCCGGGTGGGCCAGCGGCGTCACCGTGGTGCTGACACCGCCGGGGACCGTCGGCGCGGTCGATTGCCGCGGCGGCGCGCCCGGGACGCGCGAGACCGATCTGCTGGACCCCGCCAACACGGTGCGGTTCATCGACGCGGTGCTGCTCGCCGGGGGCAGCGCCTACGGTTTGGCGGCCGCCGACGGTGTCATGCGCTGGCTGGAGGAACACGAGCGAGGCCTGGCGATGGATGGCGGCGTGGTGCCCATCGTGCCGGGCGCGGTGATCTTCGACCTGCCGGTCGGCGGCTGGGCTTGCCGGCCGACTGCGGAATTCGGTTACGCCGCGTGCGAGGCCGCCGGCGCCGAGATGGCCCTCGGCACGGTCGGCGCCGGTGTGGGGGCGCGGGCCGGCGTACTCAAGGGCGGTGTCGGAACGGCGTCGACGACGCTGTCCTCCGGCGTTACCGTCGGCGCGGTCGTCGTGGTCAATTCCGCCGGCGACGTCGTTGACCGGGCCACCGGGCTGCCGTGGATGGCTGACTTGATCGAGGAGTTCGCGCTGACGCCGCCACCGGCCGACCAGATCGACGCGCTCGCGCAGCTGCGTTCTTCGCTCGAACCGCTCAACACGACGATCGCCGTGGTTGCGACCGACGCGGCGCTGAGCTCGGCGGCGTGCCGGCGCATCGCGATCGCCGCCCAGGACGGGCTGGCCCGCACCATCCGGCCTGCGCACACCCCGCTGGACGGCGACGCGGTGTTCGCCCTGGCCACCGGGGCGGTCGAGGTGCCACCGCCGGCGGATGCGCCCGCCGCGATGTCTCCGGAGACGCGGTTGGTGACCGAGGTGGGCGCCGCGGCGGCCGATTGCCTGGCCCGCGCGGTGCTGGTCGGCGTGCTGGCGGCCGAGTCGGTCGCCGGAATACCGACCTATCGCGACACGTTGCCCGGTGCATTCGGGAAGGGGAGCAGCTGACGTGGTGGCCGGCACCGAGGGCTCCGATCGTCCCGAACGCCACATTCCGATGGCCAACGCCGAGCGCTCGCCGACGTTCTACCGCTTCGACTCGCACGAGCAGCTCAAGGTGTGGCGGGCCATGGAAAGGGCGGGCGACGCCGCCGACCCCGGGTGGAAGTACCTGTCGACCGGCGCGTATCCCGGTAGCCTGGACGATGCCGAAGACGCTCTAGAAGGGCAGTTATGCGCATGAGCCCGGGACATCAGGACACACCCGCCACGCAGACAACCAAGCGTCCGCGGTGGATGGTGGGCGGGGCCACGATCCTCACCTTCGTGGCGCTGCTCTACCTCGTCGAGCTGTTCGACCAACTGTCGCGGCATTCCCTGGACGCCAACGGCATCAGGCCGCTGGAGACCGACGGCCTGTGGGGAATCATCTTCTCGCCAGTGCTGCACGCCAATTGGCAGCATCTGATGGCCAATACCGTCCCGCTGCTGGTGCTCGGATTTCTGATGACACTGTCCGGATTGTCCCGGTTCGTGTGGGCCACCGCGATCGTCTGGATCCTGGGTGGCTTCGGCACCTGGCTGATCGGCAACTGGGGCAGCACTTGCGGGCCGACGGACCACATCGGGGCCTCCGGGCTGATCTTCGGCTGGCTGGCATTTCTGCTCGTTTTCGGCATATTCGTGCGCAGGTTTGCCGACATCTTCATCGGTCTGGTGGTGCTGTTGGTCTACGGCGGCGTGCTGCTCGGCGCGATGCCGGTGCTCGGTCAATGCGGTGGGGTGTCGTGGCAGGGCCACTTGTGTGGTGCCATCGCCGGCGTGGTGGCCGCGTACCTGTTGTCCGCTCCCGAACGCAAGGCCCGGGCGAAGCGAAAAGCCGGCACGCACTCATGAGCTCGCCACTGGCGCCCGTCGGGGTCTTCGACTCCGGCGTCGGGGGACTGACGGTCGCCCGCGCGATCATCGACCAACTGCCGGACGAGGACATCGTCTACGTCGGCGACACCGGCAACGGTCCCTACGGTCCGCTCACCATCCCCGAGGTCCGCGCGCACGCACTGGCCATCGGTGACGACTTGGTCGGCCGCGGCGTGAAGGCGTTGGTGATCGCCTGCAATACGGCCTCGGCGGCGTGCCTGCGCGATGCCCGCGAACGCTACGACGTGCCCGTCGTCGAGGTGATCCTGCCGGCGGTGCGCCGCGCCGTCGCCACGACCCGCAACGGCCGCATCGGCGTCATCGGCACCCAGGCGACCATCACGTCGCACGCCTACCAGGACGCGTTCGCCGCCGCCCGCGACACCGAGATTACCGCGGTGGCCTGCCCACGCTTCGTCGACTTCGTGGAGCGCGGCGTGACGAGCGGGCGTCAGGTGCTGGGACTGGCCGAGGGGTATCTGGAGCCGCTGCAACGCGCCCAGGTCGACACGCTGGTGCTGGGATGCACGCACTATCCGCTGCTGTCCGGCTTGATACAGCTGGCGATGGGCGAAAACGTGACGCTGGTTTCCAGTGCCGAGGAGACGGCGAAGGAAGTGCTGCGGGTGCTCACCGAGCGGGATTTGCTGCGCCCACACGACGCGGCGCCGGCCACCCGCGTCTTCGAAGCTACCGGCGACCCCGAGGCCTTCACCAATTTGGCGGCGCGATTCCTGGGGCCTGCCGTCAGCGGCGTCCGGCCTGTGCACCACTCGCCCATCGCCTAGCTCGCAGAGAGATTCTCATCACATCAATGCGGCGATGTTTTTCTCATGGTGGTTCCGGGCATGGCACAGTAGTGCCTGTGCGAATAACCGTGCTCGGCTGCTCGGGCAGCGTGGTGGGGCCGGATTCGCCCGCGTCGGGATACTTGCTCCGGGCTCCAGACACACCACCGCTGGTCCTCGACTTCGGTGGGGGTGTGCTAGGGGCATTACAGCGCTACGCCGACCCATCTTCGGTACAGGTGCTCTTGTCTCATCTGCATGCCGACCACTGTCTGGATATGCCGGGCCTGTTCGTATGGCGCCGCTACCATCCGTCGGCCCGTCCACTGGGCAAGGCGATGCTGTACGGCCCGAGCGACACCTGGTCGCGGTTGGGCGCCGCGTCGTCGCCCTACGGCGGTGAAATCGACGACTGCTCGGACATCTTCGACGTCCGGCACTGGGTCGACGGCGAAGCGGTCGACATCGGTGCGCTGCGCGTCACGCCGCGAGTCGTCGCGCACCCCACCGAGTCCTACGGCATGCGGATCACCGATCCCAGCGGCGCCTCGTTCGTCTACAGCGGCGACACCGGAGTCTGCGATCAGCTCGTCGAGTTGGCCCGCGACGCCGACGTGTTCCTCTGCGAGGCGTCCTGGACGCACGCGCCGGATCGTCCGCCCGCCCTGCACTTGTCGGGCACCGAAGCCGGCCGCGTCGCCGCGCAGGCCGGTGTTCGTGAGTTGCTCCTGACGCACATCCCACCGTGGACCTCGCGCGAGGACGTGATCAGCGAGGCCAAGGCCGAGTTCGACGGTCCCGTGCACGCGGTGGTGTGCGGCGAGACGTTCGACGTTCGGCACTCAGAACGAGTCTGATTCGACCGAGCCGGTCCCCTCGCCGCTGCGCGGCTGGGGGTGCCCCACCCGACGCACCGGAGGGCTAGGGTGGCGTCGTGTCAAAACGAGAAGACGGTCGCAATGACGACGAGCTTCGCCCCCTAGTCATCACCCGGGGCTTCACCGAAAACCCCGCCGGCTCGGTGCTGATCGGGTTCGGCCAAACCAAAGTCCTATGCACCGCCAGCGTCACCGAGGGCGTACCGCGCTGGCGCAAAGGGTCTGGCCTGGGCTGGCTGACCGCCGAGTACGCGATGCTGCCGTCGGCCACCCACACGCGCTCGGACCGGGAATCGGTCAAAGGCCGACTGTCCGGGCGCACCCAGGAAATCAGCCGGCTCATCGGGCGGTCGCTGCGCGCGTGCATCGACCTGGCGGCATTGGGGGAGAACACCATCGCCGTCGACTGCGACGTGTTGCAGGCCGACGGCGGCACTCGCACCGCCGCGATCACGGGTGCCTATGTGGCGCTGGCCGACGCGGTGACCTACCTGTCGGCGGCGGGCAAGCTGTCGGATCCGCGGCCGTTGTCGTGCGCGATCGCGGCGGTCAGCGTGGGCGTGGTGGACGGCAGGGTCCGGGTGGATTTGCCCTACGAGGAGGACTCGCGCGCCGAGGTCGACATGAACGTCGTCGCCACCGACACCGGGACCCTGGTGGAAGTCCAGGGCACCGGTGAGGGGGCGACGTTCCCGCGCTCGACACTGGACAAGCTGCTCGACATGGCGCTTGGCGCGTGCGACACCCTGTTCGCCGCGCAGCGCGAGGCGCTGGAGTTGCCGTACCCGGGTGTGCTGCCCGAGGGGCCGAATGCGCCGAAGGCGTTCGGAAGCTGACCGCGCCGGCGACGATGCAGAGCGCCAGCGATGAGGAGAAGCGGCGCTTGTGGTGAAGCTGCTGGTCGCCAGCCGTAACCCCAAGAAGCTGGCCGAACTGCGCCGGGTGCTGGACGGCGCAGGCTTGTCGCGGCTGACGCTGGTGTCGCTGAACGATGTGGCGCCGTTCGACGAGGCGCCCGAAACCGGTGCGACGTTCGAGGACAACGCGTTGGCCAAGGCGCGAGACGCGTTCGCCGCAACGGGTTTAGCCACCGTGGCCGATGACTCCGGTTTGGAGGTGGCCGCGCTGAACGGCATGCCCGGCGTGCTGTCGGCGCGCTGGGCGGGCACCCACGGCGACGACGCCGGCAACACCGCGCTGCTGCTTGCCCAGTTGCGCGATGTGCCCCGCGAGCGGCGCTCCGCGGCGTTCGTGTCGGCTTGCGCGCTGGTCTCGGTGGGCGGCGAAGTCGTTGTCCGCGGCGAGTGGCCAGGCGTGATCGCCCGTACGCCACGCGGCGACGGCGGGTTCGGCTACGACCCGGTTTTCGTTCCCGTTGGCGCTGAATTCGGGGACCGCACCGCGGCGCAGCTCAGCCCGCAGGAGAAGGACGCGGCCTCGCATCGCGGGCGCGCGCTGGCGCTACTACTGCCCGCCTTGCGCACCCTGTCCTAAAGTCCGAAGCGGGCCTTGATGTCCTTGGTCTGGAAGTGCTCGACGATGATGCCCAGCAGCGGGATCGTGCCGGCCAGCAGCACGCCGATGGTCTTGCCGATCGGCCAGCGGACCTTGATCGCCAGGTTGAAAGCCGTGAGCACGTACGCGAAGTACACCCAGCCGTGCACCACTTCGATCCACCGGATCTCATGGTGGAACGCGAGGTGCGAGACGATCTCGTAGCACAGCGCGATCAGCCACAGACCCGTCGTCCACGCCATGATCCGATAGCCGAGCAGGGCAGGGCGGATGCGGTCAGCGGCGGCGACCCCAGGTGTCTCGGGTGTGGTCATGCGGTGGTCCTGTTCTGCTTTTCGGCATCTTTGTCGGCGAGCTGGGCCAGGTAAGCGTTGTACTCCCGCAGTGCGGGATCGTCGGGCGGTTGCTGCGCGGGCGGTGGCCGCTCGGGGAGCAGCCCGGCCGGTATCTCGGTCACCGCGCCCCGTTTACGCGGCTCCGGTGGGACCTCCTCGTAGCGAACGAAATTGCGGTACGCATAGACGCAGAACCACGCGAACAACGGCCATTGCAGCGCGTAGCCGAGGTTCTGGAAGGAACCGGACGGCGACTGAAACCGTGTCCATTGCCACCAGCCCAGGGCCAGGCAGCCGCAGGCCGCGACGATCACCAGGATGATCAGGGCGGGCCGGTGATGGCGCCTCCGATGGGCCTGGCTGGACACCCCTCGACGGTACCGTGCGGCGGCCGCGGTGAGCTTCACCCGCGCAGCATCGCCCGCCGACCATTCAGCGAACAACTGTTTATTGAACGCGGATGCGGGGAAGCCGACGGTAACCGTGTTCTCAACCGATGCACGGAACCTCAATCGACCACTGGGACAAATAATGGGTTCTACCCTGCGCAGCCTCACTCGTTGGAGCACGGCGCCCGCAAAAGGCGTGGAGACCGCCAAGTCCTGGGTCAACGTGCCCCGCGGGCTCGCGGCCCGGGCAACCACGCCGTTGCTGCCCGATGACTACCTCAAGATGCTCAACCCGTTGTGGTCCGCGCGCGAACTGCGTGGCCTCATCGTGGATGTCCATCCCGAGACCGCGGATTCGGCAACGGTGACGATAAAACCGGGCTGGGGTTTCTCCGGCAAATACCGACCCGGACAGTACGTCGGTATCGGATTGCGGATTGACGGCCGGTGGCATTGGCGCTCGTATTCATTGACATCGATTCCGCGGCGCGACAACAAGAACATCACGATCACCGTCAAGGCCACCCCCGAGGGTTTTCTGTCGACGCACCTGGTGAACGGCGTGGAGCCGGGGACCATCGTGCGCCTGGCCTCGCCGAAGGGGGAGTTCGCGCTACCCGACCCGCCGCCGGCCAAGATCCTGTTCGTCACCGCGGGCAGCGGCATCACGCCGGTGATGGCCATGTTGCGGACTCTCAACGCCCGTAACCAGAAGGCCGACATCGTGCACATTCACTCGGCGCCCAGTGCGGACGACGTGATCTTCCACGACGAGTTGAGAGACCTCAAGGAATCTCAGGACGGATATCGACTTCACTTGCAGCTCACCGAAACTGAAGGCCACGTCGACTTCGACCAGATCGACGACGTCGTCGCCGACTGGCGGGATCGCCAGGCGTGGGTATGCGGGCCGTCCGCGCTGCTGGACACGGTCGAAGAGGTCTGGAAGGGCGCGGGCATCGGCGACTTGCTGCATTTGGAGCGCTTTACTATCGCCGCTACCGATAAGGGCGGCGAAGGGGGCACCGTCACCTTCGCGATCTCCGACAAGACCATCGAAATCGATGGTGCTACTTCACTTTTGGACGCCGGAGAAAAGGTGGGCATTCAGATGCCGTTCGGCTGCCGGATGGGCATCTGCCAGACCTGCGTGCTTCCGCTGGAGTCGGGGCACGTGCGCGACTTCAGGTCCGGGACCGAACACGGTGAAGGCGACCGGATTCAAACCTGCATCTCGACGGCCTCCGGCAACTGCACGCTCAAGATCTAAGGAGGAACTGATGGCAATTACCGACGTAAAGCAGTACGCACACCTCAGCACCGAGGACGTGGAAGCGCTAGGGCGCGAACTCGACGCGATCCGCGCCGACATCGAGGAGTCCCGCGGCGAGCGCGACGCCCGCTACATTCGCCGCTCGGTTCAGTTGCAACGCGCCTTGGTGGTCGGCGCTCGAATTGTGTTGATGGCCAGCCGCAACAAGTACGCGTGGACCGCGGGGACGGCGATGCTCGGCGCCGGCAAGATCATCGAGAACATGGAGCTCGGTCACAACATCACCCACGGTCAATGGGACTGGATGAACGACCCGGAAATCCACTCCACCGAATGGGAATGGGATACCACCTCGCCGAGCGTGCACTGGAAGAAGTCGCACAATTTCATCCACCACAAGTACACCAACATCGTCGGCATGGATGATGACGTCGGTTACGGCATCATGCGGGTCACCCGTGACGAGCCCTGGTCGCGGTGGATGATCGGCAACCCGATCTACAACCTGCTGCTGGGCACACTGTTCGAATGGGGCGTCGCGGCGCACGGGCTAGAGCTTTCGGCGGTCCGCAGACACGACAAGACTTGGGCGGAAGTGCGCAAAGACCTGCGGATCATCGGCAAAAAGGTCGGCAAGCAGGTCGGCAAGGACTACGTCGTTTTTCCGGCGTTAGCCGGGCGCAACTGGAAGCACACCCTGCGGGCCAACGCGGTCGCCAACCTGATCCGCAACTACTGGTCCTACGCAGTGATCTTCTGCGGCCACTTTCCCGACGGTGCCGAGAAGTTCACCAAGGACGAGTTCGACAACGAGACGCAGGGGGAGTGGTATCTGCGCCAGATGCTGGGATCGGCGAACTTCAACGCCGGACCGGTGCTGGCGTTCATGAGTGGCAATCTGTGCTACCAGATCGAGCACCATCTGTTTCCGGACCTGCCCAGCAATCGCTATGCCCAGATCAGCGTGCGGGTGCGCGAGCTGTGTGAGAAGTACGACCTGCCCTACACCACGGGGTCCCTCGGCCGGCAATACTGGCAGTCGTTCTGGACGATCCTCAAGCTCGCCCTGCCTGACAAGCTGCTCAAAGGCACGCCGGATGACGCGCCGGAAACGCACTCGGAGTTGAAGTTTCGCGTCCGAGAGGGACTGCGGGAGAGCTTCGTCGACCCCGCGACCGGTAAACGGCGGGGCCTGCGCACCGCGCTGCGTGAATTGCGGGCCGCTTCCAGCGCGGCGTAACTCGAGCGCGGCTGGATCGACCGACGGCAGCACCAGCAACTATCGAGTGGCATAACTCTCACCTGGTCCTCTGGGAATTGGTGGCGGCCGGAATGAAAGCCGACCGCCAGGGCTACGAGGACTGGGTGGGACGCTCCAACGCGTAGAGCGCCATCCGCCGGTTTGGCGCGTCGTGCTCGCCAAGCGAACGGCATCCGACGTACTCGCACAGTCGGCGGACATTGGTGTTGCGGTGGTCGGGGTCGAACATGATCCGGCTGCAGCGTGGTTCCTGAACGAACACGCTGGTCACGATCTGCGGCAGTACCCGCGGTCCGAAGCCCCGGTTGACCAGCGCCAGATCCGCGATGGCCGCGTGTAGCCCGATGTCGTGGGGTTGGGCGTCATAGTGACGGGAGATCATGTCCTTTGCTGCCCAATAGATCTCCAGGTAGGCGCACTCCTCGCCATGCACGGTTCCGATCAACGGCAGCGAATAGGTCCCCTCGAGTTGCGCGTCGAGGTGTCGGCGCCAGCGGGACGCCGGCCAGGCGTACTCCCAGGTCTCGGCGAGATGAGGGCGATTCATCCACTCCGACACCATCTCTGCGTCGTCGCTTTCGGCGGCGCAGAGAGAGTACGGCGGGTCCAGCAAAGGGACAGGAAGCGGGCCGACGCGCCGTACCTCTTCGGATAAGTCCTTGCGCTCGCGCTTCAATACTCGGGTCGACGCGTCGTCGGTCTGGGTGCTAGCGGCTCCGTTCATCGTTTGCTGACCTTACCCGAGCCCTGCCCGATGGTTAGGTTAGGCATGCCAAATTTACACAAGGCTCATGACTTCGGCCCCACGAATTCGTCGAGACGCGTCACCGCCACCTTGCGGTATATGGCGATCGTGTGCTGGTTCGGCCGGGTCCACGGAATTCCGAGGGCATCGAGGGCCCCGCTGAAGAGTCCTCGGATGTCTTCGGATCGATTCGAGAAGTGGTACCGGATGCTTCGGACGCCGCGGTCGTTGGCGACCACTCGGCATCCGTCGCTGTCGATGAGGCCGCGAACGAATTCCTCCGTGGCCTGTTTGACGAGTAATTGCTGCCATGCTTCGAGCCGGATCGGCCTTTGGTGCTTCTTACCGGGACCGTGCTGAGGCAGGAGACACGGCCAGTGTTTCGAGTACAGCGAGACCTCGGTGCAATGATCAGAACGACGTAGCGCCGCCGCGCGCTGATCCGGCATCAGGGCGTCGATCGCCTCGCGGCAGCGCGCGATAATCCGCGGATATTTGGAGTCGAGGACGATCCTTAGACGCCAGACGCGTCCGCTGCGTGAGATGCAGCCATCGCCGAGATAGAGGCCCAGCAAATAACAGTACGGCGCCGATGGGAGCGCGGAGAAGTCATGATCAATGCCGCAAGCTGATGCCGCGCTCGGACCACTTGCTCGAATTGGTGACCTGCAGTAGCGCCAATCCCACACCGTCCTTCGCGGAATGCCCGTCTGACGCGCGATCGCACAGTCGTTCATACCGATTGCGATAAGGCGCTGTACGGCCTCGAACTCCTTCGCGGATCGCACCCGTGCCTCCCCTCTCGGGGCCGTGATGAACCAAGATTAGATACGACCGCCGACAGATTCGTCGGTGAGGTGGGCGGTACGATCGGCACGCCGCGGGCGTGATGAAATTGGCAAACATGCCGGCTTTAGGTGCCGGTGCTCGAGAGAGTTTGAGGGTTCGAGTCCCTCCGCCCGCACCTCTTGCGCAGTCCGGCGTTTCAGCCGCGCACCTCTTGCACCGGGCCACCGCGCCTCGACCGCCCGCACACCGTCAGCTATGGTAAGGCAACCCTTAGTTGCGGGTGGAGGTCGTGGCGGGACTGCTCGCCGCGGGAGAGGACCGCTGATGGCACGCGGGTTCCAGGGCGCGATACTGCGCGGGTTCGGCGCGCGCGACCACACCGCGACCGTGCTCGAAACCGTGCAGATCGCACCGCATTTCGTGCGGATCCGGATGGAGTCGGCGACCCTGTTCGAAGACGCGGAGGCCGAGCCCGCGGCGTGGCTGCGGTTCTGGTTTCCCGACCCGGACGGATCGAATACCGAGTTCCAGCGCGCCTACACGATCTCCGAGGCCGACGTACCCGCCGGTCGTTTCGCCGTCGACGTCGTGCTGCACGAGCCCGCCGGTCCGGCTTCGAAGTGGGCGCGCACCGTCGAACCCGGCACCACGATCGCGGCGATGTCGCTGATGGGTTCGTCGCGGTTCGACGTCCCCGAAGAACAGCCGGCCGGCTATCTGCTGATCGGCGACTCGGCGTCGATCCCCGGGATGAACGGAATCATCGGCACGGTCCCCGACGACGTGCCGATCGAGATGTACCTCGAGCAGCACGACGACAACGACACCGCGATCCCGATCGCGCGGCATCCCCGGCTGCGGGTGCACTGGGTCGCCCGCAGCGACGAGAAATCGTTGGCCGACGCCATCGAGACCCGTGACTGGTCGAATTGGTATGCGTGGGCGACGCCCGAGGCCAACACTCTGAAGAACGTCCGTAAGCGGCTGCGTGACACGTTCGGTTTTCCCAAGTCCGAGGTCCACGCACAAGCGTATTGGAGCGCCGGCCGCGAGATGGGCACCACCCGCGGCGGCGAGCCCGAGACCACCTCGCTGCCCGATGACGGCATTGCGCCGGAAAGCGTTGCGGCCCAAGCGGCGACAGCGCCGGTCGCCGCCGAGGATGTGTCCGCGCCGGCGAACTACGGCAGTTGGCGCGCTCAGGCCGCCGGCCGGCTGCTCGCGCCGCTGCGATCGGCGCTGATCGTCTCGGGCGTGCTGCAAGCCGTGATCACGCTCGTGCAACTCGCGCCGTTCGTGTTGCTGGTGGAGCTGGCCCGGTCACTGGTGTCCGGCGCCGACGAGTCGCGTTTGTGGAATGTCGGGATCGCGGCGGTCGGGCTACTGGGGTTGGGAACTGTGCTCGGTGCCGCCCTCACCCTTTGGCTACATGTGATCGACGCGCGGTTCGCGAGCGATCTGCGCTCGCGACTGCTGAGCAAGATGTCCCGGCTTCCGTTGGGCTGGTTCACCGCCCGCGGATCGGGCTCGATCAAGCAACTGGTGACCGACGACACGCTGTCGCTGCACTACCTGGTCACCCACGCGATCCCGGACGCGGTCAACGCGATCGTCGCGCCGGTGGCGGTGCTCGTCTATCTGTTTTCCGTCGACTGGCGGGTGGCGCTGGTCTTGTTCGGGCCGGTGCTGGTCTATCTGGTGATGACGTCGTCGTTGACGATTCAATCCGGACCGAAGATCGTGCAGGCGCAACGCTGGGCGGAAAGGATGAACGACGAGGCCGGCGCCTACCTCGAGGGCCAGCCGGTGATCCGCGTCTTCGGCGGCGCGACGGCGTCGAGCTTCCGTCGCCGGTTGGACGAGTACGTGGGATTCCTGGTCGCCTGGCAGCGCCCGTTGGCCGGCAAGAAAACCGCGATGGATCTGGCCACCCGACCGTCCACCTTCCTGTGGCTGATCTCGGTCATCGGCACCTTGCTGGTCGTCACGCATCGGATGGATCCGGTCAATCTGCTGCCGTTCTTGTTGTTGGGCACCACCTTCGGTGTCCGACTGCTCGGCATCGCCTACGGACTCGGCGGCATCCGCACCGGAATGATCGCGGCCCGGCGTCTCCAAATCGCGCTCGACGAACAAGAACTCGCGGTGCAAGAACGGCCGTGCGCAAGGTCCGGCGACGCGGCCACGGTGGTGTTCGACGGGGTCGGGTTCAGCTATCGCCCCGGGGTGCCGGTGATCCAGGAGGTATCGCTGGAACTGCGGTCGGGCACGGTGACCGCGCTGGTCGGGCCGTCCGGATCCGGGAAGTCGACGCTCGCGGCGCTGCTGGCCCGGTTCCACGACGTCGAACACGGCGCGATACGTGTTGGGGGACAAGATATCCGGTCGCTGACCGCCGACCAGCTCTACACGCGGGTCGGGTTCGTGCTGCAGGAAACCCAGCTCGTGCACGGCACGGTCGCGGAGAACATCGCGCTGGCCGTCCCCGATGCCACGCTCGAACAGATCCAGGCCGCGGCCCGCGAGGCACAAATCCACGACCGGGTGCTGCGGCTGCCGCATGGTTACGACACCGTCCTGGGCGCCAGCGCCGCGCTGTCGGGTGGTGAGCGGCAACGCCTCACCATCGCCCGCGCCATCCTTGCCGACACGGGAGTCCTGATCCTCGACGAGGCCACGGCGTTCGCCGACCCTGAGTCGGAATACCTTGTACAGCAGGCACTTAACCGACTGACCCACGACCGGACCGTGTTGGTGATCGCCCATCGACTGCACACCATCACCCGGGCGGACCAGATCGTCGTGCTCGATCACGGACGGATTGCCGAACGCGGTACCCACGACGAGTTGCTCTCCGCCGACGGACGGTATCGCCGGCTCTGGGATACCGGCCAGGGCAAGCCAGTGGCCGTGACCGCGGCGGGGCGGGAGAGCGGGCGATGATCCGCACCTGGATAAGCCTTGTTCCCGCGGATCACCGCGCAAAGGTGATCTGCTATGCCGTGCTCGCGTTCGTTGCGGTCGTCGTGCGTGCGGTGGGCGCGGTATTGCTCGTCCCGCTGGTGGGCGCGCTGTTCAGCGACACACCGCAGCGCGCGTTGGCATGGCTGGGCTGGTTGTCCGTCGCGACGGTGACCGGTTGGATCGTCGACGCCATGACCGCGCGGATCGGCTTCGACTTGGGGTTCGCCGTGCTCGACCACTCGCAGCACGATGTGGCGGACCGGCTTCCCGGGGTGCGGCTGGACTGGTTCACCACCGACAACACCGCGATGGCCCGCCAGGCGATTGCGGCAACCGGCCCGGAACTCGTCGGCCTGGTGGTCAACCTGCTGACGCCACTGACCACGGCGGTTCTGCTACCCGCGGCCATCGCCCTGGCGCTGTTGCCCATCTCCTGGCAACTCGGGGTGGCGGCGCTGGCCGGGGTGCCCTTGCTACTCGGTGCGCTGTGGGCCTCGCTTCGTTTGACGCGGCGCGCCGACGCGGCGGCCGGCGACGCCAATACCGTGCTGACAGAACGGATCATCGAGTTCGCGCGAACCCAGCAGGCGCTGCGGGCCGCGCGGCGGGTCGAGCCGGCCCGCAGCCTGGTGGGCACCGCTCTGGCCGAACAGCACAGTGCCACGATGCGGCTGCTGGGCATGCAGATCCCGGGCCAGCTGTTGTTCAGCGTCGCCAGCCAGCTGGCCCTGATCGCGCTGGCCGGCGCCACCACGGCGCTCACCATCGACGGCACCCTGACCGTGGCCGAGGCGGTCGCCCTGATCGTGGTGATCGCCCGCTATCTGGAGCCGTTCGCCACTGTCAGCGAGCTGGCGCCGGCGCTGGAGAGCACCCGCGCCACGCTCGACCGGATCCGCGGTGTGCTGACCGCACCGGCGTTGGTGGCCGGGGCCGCCGGCTTGTCCGACGCCGCCGTTGCCCCCCGCATCGAATTCGATGACGTCGCCTTCGGCTACGACGGCGCGAGCACTCCCGTGCTGGACGGGGTCAGCTTCGCCTTGCAGCCGGGAACCACGACGGCGATCGTCGGGCCGTCCGGCTCCGGCAAGAGCACGATCCTGGCGCTGATCGCCGGGCTGCACCAACCGACCCGCGGTCGCGTCGTCATCGACGGCGCCGACGCCGCAACGCTGGACGCGCAGGCTCGACGCGCGGTCAGCAGTGTCGTCTTCCAGCACCCGTACCTGTTCCACGGGACCATCCGCGACAACGTCTTCGCGGGAAACCCCGCCGCCGGCGACGACCAGTTCGGCCGGGCCGTCGCGCTGGCGCGAGTCGACGAGCTGATCGGCAGGTTGCCCGACGGCGCCGACACGATCGTCGGCGAAGCAGGCTCGGCGTTGTCCGGCGGCGAGCGGCAACGGGTCAGCATCGCTCGGGCGCTGCTCAAGGCCGCTCCCGTTTTGCTGGTCGACGAGGCGACCAGCGCCCTGGACACCGAGAACGAGGTTGCGGTGGTCGACGCGCTGACCGCCGATCCGCAATTGCGGACCCGGGTGATCGTGGCCCATCGGTTGGCAAGCATCCGGCACGCCGACCGCGTTCTGTTCGTCGACAACGGGCGAGTGGTCGAGGACGGTTCGATCGACGAATTGCTGACCGCGGGTGGCCGTTTCAGCGAGTTCTGGCACCAGCAGCACGACGCTGCCGACTGGCACATCGTTGCCGAATAGGCCACGGCGGGTGACTCTTGCCGTATGCCTTACAGTTGATCGGTCAGTCGGCTGGTTGAGTCCTGGAGGCGTGGTTGCTTATGAGTGCTGTGGTGTCGATTCCGCGGTACCCCGGCGATGTGACACCCGAATGGTTATCCGCAGCGCTTAGCGAACGCCGCACACCGGTCGAGGTGTCCGACGTCGACGTGGTGGCGATCGGCACGGGCCAGACCGGGGCGACCTATCGCGTGACGGCCGGGTATGCCACGGATCCCGGTGATCTGCCACAGACATTCGTGATCAAGCTGCCGGCCCAGGATGACACCGTGCGCGACCGCGTCGTCATCGGCTACCGCAGCGAGTGCGCGTTCTACACCGCGGTGGCCGACCGGGTGCGGGTGCCGACCCCGACTTGCTTCTACTGCCAGATCACCGACGACGCCATGGAATACGCGCTGCTGCTCGCCGACCAAGCGCCCGCGGTGCAAGGTGATCAGATCGCGGGCTGTGGCGAGCAGCAGGCGCGGCTGTCGGTGGTGGCGCTGGCCGGACTGCACGGGCCCAGCTGGTGCGACCCGTTCTGGCTGGACCTGCCCGGCCTGGCGTTTCCCCGGCCGGACGAGGCAGGGGCCAAGGGCCTTGGCGACGTGGCGAAGATGAGCGCCGACATCACCCTGGAAAAGCTGGGCGACCGGATGAGCGCCGAGGACCGCGAAACCTTCACCACGACAATGGGTTTGGTGACGCCGTGGCTGTTCACCGAGCGGGATCGGTTCGCGCTGCTGCACGGTGACTACCGACTCGACAACCTGCTGTTCGACCCGGCGCACAGCTGGGTGAGCGTGGTCGACTGGCAGACGCTCGGCGTGGGTCTGCCGGCGCGAGACCTCGCGTATTTCACGGCAACGAGCCTGAATTCGGAGCTGCGGTCGGCGATCGAGAAAGACCTCGTCGGCGAATACCATCGAGCCTTGCTGGGTTACGGCGTGACGGGCTATGACCGTGAAACATGTTGGCGCGATTACCGACTCGGGATGCCGCAGGCCCTGCTGATCTCCGCCCTGGGATTCGCCTTCGCGACGGCCACCGAACGCGGCGACGACATGGTGCTCGCCATGCTCAGTCGCGGCTGTCGGGCCGTGCGGGAACTGGGAACCTTGGAACTGCTGAGTTGAGCCCGGTTATCGGGTGAACCGCCCGGCCAGGTACTCGGCCCGGCACGCGTTGCGCGCCAATTTGCCGCTGGTGGTGCGGGGAATCGTCCCGGCGGCGACCAGCCGGATGTCGGCGACCCGGACCTGATGCTCGCGCGAGACCGCCGCCCGGACGGCCGCGGCGATTGCATCGGGATCTGCGCGCCCGACTCCCGCGGCGCGTTCGGCGACCACCACAAGCTGCTCGGCGGCGCCGCCGTCCACGGAGTCGGCCGGAACCGAGAATGCGGCCACATAGCCGGTTCGGATCGCGTCCGACGAGTGGCTGACGGTGGTTTCGATGTCGTGCGGGTAGTGGTTGCGACCGTCGATGATGACGAGGTCTTTTATCCGCCCCGTCAGGTACAGCTCGTCGTCGATGTAGACGCCGAGATCGCCGGTGGCCAACCAGTAGCAGTTGTCCGGGGCGCCCTCGGCATGGCTGTCGCTTTCGACCCGGGACTGCAGCTTGTTAGCGAACGTGCGTTGTGATTCTTCGTCGCGTCCGAAGTACCCGCGGGCGATGTTGTTGCCGTGCAGCCAGATTTCCCCGACGGTGCCGTCCGCCATCTCGGCACCGTCCGGGCTGGCGATCACCGCCCAGAGATCACGGAACGGGCGGCCGCAGGAAACATAGGCGACCGCGCCTTCGGCGTCCGGCTCGACGATCACCGCGTGCCCGGCGGCGAGTTGAACACGGTCGAGGAAGACCGCGTGGGCAGCCTCGTCCAGGGCGGTCATGGCCACTCCCAGCGTCGCCTCCGCCATCCCGTAGGCCGGTTTGACCGCCGTCGCGGGTAGACCGTGCGGAGCAAACGCTTCCGTGAATTTCTCGATGGCGGAAATGGTCACCGGCTCCGAGCCGTTGAGCAGCCCGACCACGTTGTGGAGGTCAATGGTGACGCCGTCGGGGGGAAGCCCCCGCTCGGCGGTCAACTCGTACGCGAAATTGGGTGCGGCCGCAAATGTCGGGCCATTGGCGGCTTCCGCGCTCAGCTCTTTGATCCACCGGAAGGGCCGACGGACGAACGCCATGGGATCCAGCAGCGTGAGGTATTCGCCACCGCACAACGCCGGGAACATGATCATGATCAATCCCATGTCGTGGTAGAGCGGCAACCAGCTGACGCTGTGGGTGTTTCGGTGCAGGTTGGCGCCCAGGATCATCTGCAGCACATTGGTGACCACGGCGCGATGCGTGACCTCCACCCCGGCCGGACTGCGCGTCGACCCGGACGTGTATTGCAGATACGCGGTGTCGTCCGTGTCGATGGTCGGCTCGGTGAACATCGAGGCCAGCGACGCCGGGATCGCGTCGACCGCGATCAATCGCGGCCGCCCCGCCACGGGATGCGCGCGCAGCGATGCCCGCACGGACTCGGCCGCCGCGGTCGTCGTCAACACCACGGCCGGCCGTGCGTCGGCCAACACCGCCGTCAACCGTTCGTTGTGGCCGGCCAAGGTCGGTGCGAACAGCGGGACCGCGATGTTGCCCGCATGGACCGCGGCGAAGAAGGAGGCCACATATTCCAGGCCCTGCGGCGCCAAGATCGCGACCCGGTCTCCGGGTTTCGCGACTTGCTGCAGTCGGGCGCCGATCGCACGGACCTGGGTCCACAAGTCATTCCAGCTCAGTTCGACGACGCGTCCGTCCTGCTCTTTCGCGTAGTCGATGAACCGGTATGACGGACGGTCACCGAATGCTGCCCGGTTTTGATCGAAGAACGAGGTGAGAGTCAACCCGTCGGGCAAGACAATAGTGCCGTCGGCGAGAACGTAATCGTTTATGTCAGCCGCTAGTGGCTCAACAGCATCAATCGACAAATGGGGCCGTCCCATGTTGAGAGAATAAGAGTGGTACTTAGTCTTTTGCTCCACCGGGTGGGTGTGTCGCCCGCCACGTTCAATAACGATGTGATTTGCATCACATCACGCTGTCGTAATGATGGGCCGATTCAATCGAAAGACGGCCGAGGCGTCGGACGTTGTCACCGTGAAATATGTTGGCGCAATTCGCGGCTCGGAAGGCATTTCCGGTTTGTTGACGGATCGCGTGGGCGGCGGCGAATAGCCCGCATTCGCCCCGCGTCAGTATTGGGAGGAACCCTGGTCGACCCGGATCTGGGCCGCGGTGACCTTTCGCGACTCGTCGCTGGCCAGCCAGCACACGGCGTCGGCGATCTCTTCCGGCTCGGCAACCCAGTCGGGCAGAAACGGCGTGAGGACGTGCGACAGCTGGGGGTTGGTTTCCATGGCTCTGGCCACCGCCTCGACCATGTCGCCGGATCCCATCTGCGTGTTCACCGGACCGGGGTGGACGCTGTTGACCCGGATCGAGTGCTTGCCCAATTCGGCCGCGAAGGCCCGCGCCAGCCCGGTGACGGCATGCTTGCTGGCGGTGTAGTGCACCATGAACGGCTGCTGTTTTACCCCGGCCGCCGAGCTGATCAGAATGATCGAGCCGCCGCGACCGCCTTCGATGATCTTGTCCGCGCCGGCCATCACGGTGTTCCAGGTGCCCGTCACATTGATGTCCAGCACGTCGCCGAAGTTCTCGGCCGTGATCTCGTTCCAGGGCTGGGGGGCCGCGATGCCGGCGTTGGCCACGATGATGTCGAGGCGTCCCAGTGCGGCGACTCCGTCGTCGACGGCCTTGCGCAGCGCTTCCAGGTCGCGGGTGTCGACAACTGAGGCGACGATGCGGCGATTTCTTTCCTCAACCAGGCGAACGGTTTCGGCGAGATCCTCCTCCGTCGCCGGGTCGTAGGGAACGCAGGACGGCAGCTTGCCGGCGATATCGACGGCGATGATGTCGGCGCCCTCCTGAGCCATTCGGACGGCGTGCGCGCGGCCCTGGCCGCGGGCCGCTCCGGTGATGAAAGCCACTCTCCCCTCGAGCTTGCCTGGCATTAGCGCTCCTTCTTTGTGGTACCTCGTTGTGCTGCCTTGACCAGGTTCGAACCGATGATCAGGCGCTGGATTTCGCTGGTCCCCTCGTATAACCGCAGCAGGCGCACGTCCCGGTAGATGCGTTCGACGGCAACGCCACGCATGTAACCGCTGCCGCCGTGAATCTGGACCGCGAGATCCGCGACGGTGCCGGCCATTTCGGTGCAGAAGACCTTCGCGGCCGACGGCGCAATCCTGCGATCCTCGTTTGAGACCCACAGCCGCGCGGCATCGCGCACCAGCGCACGTCCGGCCATCACGCCGGTCTGCTGGTCGGCGAGCATCGCCTGCACCAACTGGAAGCTTCCGATCGCCGCACCGCCCTGGGTCGCGGTGGCGGCGTACCCGACCGATTCGTCAAGCGCGCGTGCCGCTATGCCCACCGCCAGCGCGGCGATGTGGACGCGCCCGCGCGCCAGCGACGTCATCGCGGCCCGGTAGCCGACGTCTTCGCTGCCTCCGACGAGCGCATCGGATCCCACGCGGACGTCGGTGAAGCTGACATCGGCCGTCCATGCGCCTTCCTGGCCCATCTTGGCGTCCTTGGCGCCGACCTCGACGCCGGCGGTGTCTGCCGGAACCAGGAACACCGCGATCCCCGGGCCCTGGTCGTCAGCGGGCCGGGTGCGCGCGAATACCACAAACAGGTCGGCGACGGGTGCGTTGGTGATGAAGCGTTTCTGGCCGGAGATCACCCAATCGTCATTGACTCGACCGGCTTTGGTCCGCAAACCGGCGGGGTTGGATCCGGCGCCGGGTTCGGTCAGTGCGAACGAGGCGACGACGTCGCCGGACGCGATCGACTCCAGCCAGCGGGATTTCTGTTCGTCGGTGCCGAACCCGACCAGAACCTGTCCCGCGATGCCGTTGTTGGTGCCGAACATCGAACGCAGTGCCAGGGACGTGTAGCCCAACTCCATCGCCAGCTCGACGTCTTGCATGAGGTCGAGCCCAAGGCCGCCCCACTCCTGGGGAATCGCGTAGCCGAACAGTCCCATCTTTTTGGCTTCGTCACGCAGGTCGTCGGGGACGCGGTCCTCGTCGAGGATCTCCTGCTCGCGGGGGACGACGGCGGTTCGGACGAATTGCCTTGTTTGAGCAAGGATCTCGCGGAAATCGTCGTCCGAGACTTGCGCGAATTCGGTGGTGGCCATCGGCTCCACACTCCTCTCCGGATCCGGGGCACCCCGGTCCAGAGCAGGATCCTATATCAAATATGATATTTGCTTGGCGGGTGCCCGGTGGTAGCGAAAACAGTGAAGGATGTGTGATCCAGGTGTCGTTGTTGGCAGGTCAGACCGCAGTAATCACAGGTGGAGCGCAGGGACTGGGTCTGGCCATTGCGGAGCGCTTTGTCGCCGAAGGGGCGCGAGTCGTACTCGGTGACGTCAATCTCGAGGAAACCCAAGTCGTGGCCAAGCAGCTGGGCGGTGACGACGTCGCCGTTGCGGTGCGGTGCGATGTCACGCAGTCGTCCGACGTCGAAACCCTGATCCAGACCGCGGTCGAGCGTTTCGGCGGCCTGGACATCATGGTCAACAACGCCGGGATTACCCGTGACGCGACGATGCGCAAAATGACCGAGGAGCAGTTCGACCAGGTCATCGCCATACATCTGAAAGGAACCTGGAACGGCATCCGGCTGGCCGCAGCAATCATGCGGGAAAACAAGCGGGGCGCGATCATCAACATGTCCTCGGTGTCGGGGAAGGTCGGCATGGTCGGGCAGACCAACTACTCGGCGGCCAAGGCCGGCATCGTCGGCATGACCAAGGCGGCTGCCAAAGAGTTGGCCTACCTGGGTGTCCGGGTGAACGCGATCGCTCCCGGATTGATCCGATCTGCCATGACTGAGGCTATGCCGCAACGCATTTGGGACTCAAAGGTCGCCGAGGTGCCGATGGGCCGGGCCGGCGAGCCCAGCGAGGTCGCCAGCGTGGCGCTGTTCCTGGCTTCCGACCTGTCGTCGTACATGACCGGCACCGTCATGGAAATCACCGGCGGCCGGCATCTCTGAGATGGGTGACGCAATGCGGGAAGCCGTGATCTGTGAACCCGTCCGGACGCCGATCGGTCGCTACGGCGGAATGTTCAAGTCGCTCAGCGCCGTCGACCTTGGTGTCACCGCGCTGAAAGGGTTACTCGAGCGAACCGGGCTGGCGCCCGACACCGTGCAAGACGTGATTCTCGGCCACTGCTATCCCAACAGCGACGCGCCGGCGATCGGACGCGTGGTGGCGTTGGACGCCGGCTTGCCGGTGACGGTTCCCGGCATGCAAGTCGACCGACGCTGCGGGTCGGGCCTGCAGGCAGTCATTCAGGCGTGTCTGCAAGTGGGCGCCGGCGACAATGACCTCGTCGTGGCCGGTGGTTGCGAAAGCATGAGCAACGTCGCCTTCTACTCCACCGACATGCGCTGGGGAGGCGCCCGCAACGGTGTACAGGTGCACGACGGGCTGGCCCGGGGACGCACCACTGCCGGCGGCCGCGGCTACCCGGTCCCGGGCGGCATGCTCGAGACCGCCGAGAACTTGCGCCGCCAGTACGGCATTTCGCGACAGGAGCAGGACGAGCTCGCCGTGCGGTCGCATCAGCGTGCAATTGCCGCGCAGAAGGACGGCATGCTGGCCTCGGAAATAATTCCAGTGATCATCCGGAACCGACAGGACGAGGAACTCATCGACACCGACGAGCATCCGCGCGCCGACACGACGGTCGAGTCGCTGGGCAAGCTCAAACCGGTTCTACTGAAAGATGATCCGGAGGCCACGGTTACGGCCGGCAACGCCAGCGGACAGAATGACGCCGCCTCCATGTGTCTGGTGACCACGCCCGAGAAGGCGGCCGAATACGGCCTGACGCCACTGGTTCGCATGGTCTCGTGGGGACTGGCGGGGGTGGCGCCCAACATCATGGGTATCGGTCCGGTGCCCGCCACGGCAGCCGCGCTGGCCAAAGCCGACTTGCAGCTGTCCGACATCGACCTGATCGAACTCAACGAAGCCTTTGCCGCCCAAGCGCTTGCGGTGACACGCGAATGGAATTTCGGTGCCGCCGATTTCGACCGAACCAACGTGCACGGGTCGGGAATCTCGCTGGGCCATCCGGTGGGTGCGACCGGCGGGCGAATGCTCGCCACCCTGGCGCGTGAGCTCAACCGTCGCCAGGCGCGCTACGGGTTGGAGACCATGTGCATCGGCGGCGGCCAAGGACTGGCCGCGATTTTCGAACGGGTCACCTAGACATGAGCACCCCCGTGTTGCCGCTGACCGGCCTCACCGTGGTCGAGGTGTCGAGTTTCGTCGCCGCGCCCCTGTGCGGTATGACGCTGAGCCAGCTTGGCGCAGAGGTGATCCGCGTCGACCCGATCGGTGGCGCCTCTGACGTCCAACGCTGGCCGCTGTCGGCAGACGGCACCTCGATCTATTGGACCGGTCTGAACAAGGGAAAGCGTTCGGCCACCATCGATCTGCGTTCTCCGGAAGGTCAAGAGCTGGTCCAGCGGCTGATCAACGACGGCGACGGGATCGTCGTGACCAACGCCGCCGGGCTGTCCTGGCTGAACCATGATGTGCTGGCGGCCAAGCGATCCGACGTCATCCACGTTCAGTTGCTCGGACGCGGCGACGGGTCCACCGGGGTGGATTACACGGTCAACGCGGGTATCGGGTATCCGCTCGTCACGGGCCCGGCCGAACAGGCCGGTCCGATCAATCACGTGTTGCCGGCCTGGGACGTGTGCTGCGGGCTGTACGCCGCGCTGTCGGTCGTTACCGCTGTCCGTCGTCGGGAGCAGTCCGGGGTGGGGGCGCGGATCAGCCTGGCGTTGGAGGACGTCGCCCTGGCCACCGCCGCGAATCTCGGCTTGCTGACCGAACCGCAAGTCAACGGGACGCAACGCGAGCGGCTGGGCAATGCCATCTACGGCCAGTACGGGCAGGACTTCGTTAGTCGTGACGGAGCCCGGTTCATGCTTGTCACGTTGACCGGTCGGCACTTTCGTGACCTGCTCGAGGTGACCGGCACCGACGCCGCAGTGTCGGCGCTCGCCGACGCGTTGGGCGTGGATTTCGGTTCCGAAGGTGACCGCTACCGATACCGTGACGTGTTGTCCGGCTTGTTCGCCACCTGGTTCGGCGATCACACGGCCGACGAAATCACCGCCGCGTTGTCAGAAACCACGGTGCTGTTCGAGCGCTATCGCACCTTCGCCGAGGTCGCAGCAGGACCGAAAGTGACTGCCAATCCATTGTTTTCACGACTGCAGCAGCCGGGTCTCGGCGAGTATCTAGCCCCCGGCCTGCCGGCCGTGTTCGACGGCGCTCATCCGGCCAGCGCGCCCGCGCCCGCGTTGGGACAGGACACCGCCGATGTCCTGCAGGGGAGCCTGGGCTTGACCACCGCCGACATCGAGCGCCTCACCAACGCCAAAACCATCGCCTGCTGAGCAGCTGGAAGGGAAACACAGCACATGACCAAGCTCGCCCAAACCCTCGGGCTGACCGAATTCCAGACCGAGATCATCGCCACGGTGCGGCAATTCGTCGAAAAGGAAGTCATTCCGCACGCGGCGGAACTCGAACGTGGCGACACCTACCCGCAGCAGATCGTCGATCAAATGCGGGAGATGGGCCTGTTCGGGCTGATGATTCCGCAGGAGTACGGCGGACTGGGGGAGTCGTTGCTGACCTACGCGCTGTGTGTCGAGGAGCTGGCGCGGGGCTGGATGAGCGTGTCCGGCGTGCTCAATACCCACTTCATCGTGGCGTACATGCTGCGCCAGCACGGCACCGACGAGCAGAAGCAGCGCTTCCTGCCCCGGATGGCAGCCGGCGAGACCCGCGGCGCCTTTTCGATGTCGGAGCCCGAGTTGGGTTCTGATGTGGCCGCGATCCGCACTCGGGCCCGGCGCGATTCCGACGGCAACTACACCATCGACGGTCAGAAGATGTGGCTGACCAACGGCGCCACCTCCACGCTGGTGGCGGTACTGGTGCGCACGGACGAAGGCTCGGACAAACCGCACCGCAACCTGACCGCGTTCCTGGTCGAGAAGCCGGTCGGTTTCGGCGAAGTCGTTCCGGGCCTGCGAATTCCGGGCAAGATCGACAAGCTGGGTTACAAGGGCATCGAAACCACCGAGCTCATCTTCGACGGCTATCGGGCCAGCGCCGACGATGTTCTCGGCGGCGCCACCGGGCAGGGCTTCTTCCAGATGATGGACGGCATCGAGGTTGGCCGGGTCAACGTGTCGGCGCGCGCGTGTGGTGTCGGGCTTCGTGCCTTCGAGCTCGCGGTGCGTTACGCGCAGCAACGCGAGACGTTCGGCAAGCCGATCGCCGAGCACCAGGCCATCGCGTTCCAGCTGGCCGAGATGGCGACCAAAGTCGAAGCGGCACACCTGATGATGGTCAACGCGGCGCGCCTGAAGGATTCGGGGGAACGCAACGACGTCGCCGCCGGCATGGCCAAATACCTGTGCAGCGAGTACTGCACCGAGGTCACCCAGCAGAGCTTCCGGATCCACGGCGGGTACGGCTATTCCAAGGAATATGAGATCGAGCGGCTGATGCGCGACGCGCCGTTCCTGCTGATCGGTGAGGGAACCAGCGAAATCCAGAAGAACATCATCAGCAAGCGACTGCTCGCCGAGTATCAGGTGTAAGCAGATGAGCGTTCCGGATTTCGCTGCGCGGCCTCAACTTTCCGAGGACGTCGCGCGGATCATCCGTGGGCGGATATTCGATGGTGCCTATGCCGCGGGGTCTTACGTGCGTCTGGACCAACTGGCCGCGGAGTTGGGGATCAGCGTCACACCGGTCCGTGAGGCGCTGTTCGCGCTGCGCGCGGAAGGGCTGATCGCCCAGCAGCCCCGGCGCGGCTTCGTGGTGTTGCCGGTCACCGGGCGAGACGTCACCGACGTCGCGAACGTGCAGGCGCATGTCGGCGGGGAGCTCGCCGCGCGGGCCGCAGTCAACATCACCCACGATCAGCTGCATGAGCTCAAGGAGCTGCAGGCCCAGCTGGAGCAGGCCTATGCCGGTGATGACCACGAGCGGACGGTCCGGCTGAACCACGAGTTTCACCGGGCCATCAATGTCGCCGCGGACTCCCCGAAACTCGCTCAGCTGATGTTGCAGATCACCCGTTACGCTCCCGAGTCGGTGTTTCCCACGATCGAGGGCTGGCCGAGCCAGTCGATAAAGGACCATCGGGAGATCTTGACCGCGCTCGAAATACACGACGACAAGCTTGCCCGCGCGGCGATGTCGGAACATCTTGCCGCCGGGGCGGTTCCGCTGATTGATCATCTCGTCGCGCGTGGTGTGGTGGCAGACGAAGGCGGCCCGCCGGCTCAGCAAGGTCGCAGCGGCACATCCGGCTGAGGGGTCGTCGCCAAGATTTCTGTTGTTGCTGGGGCGTGGCTGGGCATACGCTGCATTGGGGTGGCGACAGTTTGGAGAAGAACATGCGCCGACTACGTCCCGCAGCGGTAATCGTTGCGACCGTGACAGCGATCGCGTTTGCGTCACCCGCGAGTGCCGACCTCCTCGACCCGATCCCCGGTAATGGTGTCTTTGTCGTCGGACCGGACATTGCACCGGGCCTGTACCGAACGGCCGGTTCGGCGTCGACCTTTGGGGTCTGGATCAACAATGTGCCGACCCAGGATTCGATGTGCGCGTGGTTTACCTACAGCACGCCCGATGCGAACAAGGAGCATGTACTCCAGACGAACATCTCGGTCGGTCCGATGTTCGCGAACATCAACACGTCGGTCAAGGCCTTCGAGTCGCAGAACTGTCAACCCTGGACGCGGGTCCCCTAGGGATTCCTTGAGTTTGTCGGCCTTGCTTTGCTTTGCGCCGAACCTGCTCTGAGGGCGAGATATCCCTGATTTTTTCGCCCTCACGGCACGTTCGGCGCGGCTGTCGGTGCCCCTAAGGCTGGTTCGCTTCGATCAACATCTCGCGCAGACGATGGACGTCGACCTTGCCGGTGCCGCCGCGCGGGACGCCGTCGTCGGAGTCCAGCAGCAGCCACACCGTCGGAACCTTGAAGGCGCTCAGCACAGTCCGCGCCATGCCGCCCAACTGCTGGGCCGTCAGCGCACCGTCGCCGCATACCACCGCTGCGCCCACCCGTTCACCCGCGGCGCCGGGCACATTCGTCACGAACGCGTTGTCGATACGGTCGATCGTGCGTAGCGCGCGCTCGACCTCGCTGGGGTAGACCGTCGCACCGCTGACTTTGAACATGTCGTCGGATCGCCCGTGGTAGAACAGGAATCCGTCTTCGTCGAGATGGCCGAGGTCGCCGGTCGGATAGAAGCCGTCGACGGTGAACAGCTCTTCGCGGCTGCGACCGCAAATGCCGCGCAAGGTGTGGGGTCCGCGGATCTGAATCATGCCGGCGGTTCCCGCCGCGACCGGCTCACCGCTGTCGGTGTCGACGATGCGGACTTCCATGCCGCCAAACGGCTTTCCGCAGCTGCCCCATGCCGTCGCGGGCATGTCCGTGTCGGCGGGATAGCCGCAGTACGGCCCGAATGCCTCGGTCATGCCGAACAGCGTGGCCCGCGCCCCGGGTGCAGCCCGTTGCGGGGGCGGCAGCAGGGCTTCCAGGCTGCCCGGTCGCAGGGCGGACAGATCGGCGCCGACGGAGCTCGCATGCCGCGCCAGGGTCTCGGCCTGATCGGGCCAGCCGCGAAACAGGGTGACCCGTTCACGCTCCAGCAGTCGCAGAGTAGTAACCGGGCGGGGGATCTCTTCGGTCACCAGGGTGGCACCCGCCAGCAGGGCGGACAGTATCCCGCTGCCGAAACCGCCTACCCAGAAGAACGGCATCGGTAGGTACAGCCGGGTTTCGGAGGTGATGCAACGGGCCCCAAGCCCCGACCGCACGGCGCCTAATGCGTTGCCATGGGAGTGCACGACTCCCTTGGGTGTTCCGCTGCTGCCGGAGGTGAACATGATGACCAGCGGGTCGGCGGCGGTGACCGTTGCGGCCATGGCGTCGATGATCTGCCGGGCCTCATCACTCGCCGTGGCGTTGTCCAGCTGCCCCATCGACCAAACCCGGCGCAGGGCAGGAAGTTCGGATTGCGGCACCGCCCTCAGGTCATCGAGGTAGCGATGGCCGCGGAATTCCTCGACGCTCACCAGGAACTGCACGGCCGCCACTCGCAGCTGTGCGACGAGCTCGCGGGGTTGCAGCAGGGTGCTCAGCGGTACCAGCACGGCGCCGATCCGGGTCATTGCGACGGCGACCTGTACCCAGCGGGTGCTGTTGGGCATGATCAGCCCCACCCGGGTGCCCTTCCCCACGCCGGCCTCGATAAATGCCGCAGCCAAATCGCTTGTGGTCGAGTCGAGTTCGCGGTAGTTGACCCGGGACGTGGGATCGATCACCATCGGCGTATCCCCGTCGCGGTCGGCGCGAAACCGCACCAGCTCGTCGATGGTGTGCGCGCCCGGGTCAGGCATCGAAGAGCTTCCGCAGTTGCCGCGTGTCGACCTTGCCGCTGGACAACAGCGGTACGTCGGCGCGGGGCAGGGAGATGAACCGCTTGGGGATTTTGTATGCGGACAGTTCGGCTTTGAGTCGTTCGCTCAATGCGGCGTCATCGAACGCCGCAGCGCCGTCCGGCCGGACAACGACCGCGGCGACGAGTTGCCCCCGCCTGGTGTCGGGAATGCCGATCACGTAAGCCGGCGCTCCGCCGGTGACCTTGGTGATGGCCTTCTCCACTTCGGCGGCCGAGACGTTGGCGCCGGCCGTTTTGATCATCGCGCCCAGCCGTCCGACGAAGTAGACGAATCCGTCGGCATCGGTGCGCACCAAATCACCACTGTGGAACCAGCCGTCGGCATCGAAGCACTCTTCGCGGCCGCGTTTGTAATAGCCCTGCATCAGATAAGGCCCGCGGATGCACAGTTCGCCGACCTCGCCGACGGCAACGTTTTCCTTGGTGTCGGGGTTGATGAGCATCGTCTGGAATCCGGGTGCGGGCTTGCCGAACGATCCCCGCCGTGCTTCGGGTTGGTCGGATTCGTCGTCGCCGATCAGCACGACGCTGCCGGCCTCGGTCATACCGAGCATGTTGTGCCGCAGTTCCGGGTCGGCCGGCCTGGTGTCGGGGGCCATGATCGGGTAGAGGTTGCCGCGACGCATCGACGACAGATCACGCTCAGCGTAGCTCGGGTGGTCGGCCAGGTGAGCGATCCCGGCGGCGAACCCGTTTGTCATGGTTGGCTTTTCGGCTTCCAGCAGGTCGAGTGTCGCCCCGGCTCCGTCAGTATCCGAGGTGGCGTTGGAGCACACCAACGTCGACCCGGCCACCAAGGTGGCGAGCAGGCCGAACGCGAATCCGCCGATCCAGAAGAACGGCGAATTGCAGAACAGCTTGTCCGCCCTGGTCAAACCGCGGATCTGGTTGAGGTTCTGTTGATGTCCGAGTAGCGCGGCATGTGTGTGCACGACTCCTTTGGGAGTGCTGGTGGATCCCGACGTGTAGATGATCGCCAGCGGATCGCAGCCGTAGACGTCATCTTCCATCGCTGCCAAAAGCACGGGGTCGACGGTGCCGGCTCGTTGGTACACCGTCTCGTGGGTGACCGCAACATGGCGCAGTTGCGGTGCTGCGGCGCAAAGCAACCGGGAACCGAGATCGGCGTTCGAAAGGATCTCGGCCAGTCGCTGCACGTAGTCGTGAGTGCGAAAAGACGCTGCGGTCAGCAGGATTTCGACATCGCTGTCGACCAGCTGCTCATGCATCTCACGGGCGGTGACGAAGGTGGAGAACGGGATCAGCACGGCGCCGATGCGCGCGGCCGCCAGCATTGCGATGACGAACTCGGCGCCGTTGGGGTAGAGCAGACCGACATGGGTGCCCTTGCCGGCGCCGAGGGCGATCAGGCCGCGTGCGAGCTCTGCTGACCGGAAGTCGGCTTCTGCGTAGCTGATGCGCTCGGCATCGCAGACGAGCAGAGGTTTGTTCGCATGCGTGCGGGCTTGAAGTCGCAGCAGCTCGGCGACGGTGGATTCACCGGGCATGGTCGCGCTGCGCCGCGGACTCTTCGAAAATGCGCCGGATCTCGCTCAGGTCGGCTTTACCCGACGGGGTGCGCGGGATCGTGTCGACGATCGCGATCTCGGTGGGAATCTCGTAGCGGGCCAACCGCGTTCGCAGGTACTGCACCAACGTGTCGGTATCGGTGCCAGCGGACTCGCGCAACTCTACGACCGCGACCGGTGTCTCGCCGAGTCGCGCGTCGGCTCGCCCGATCACAGCCGCGCCCGCCACTGCGGGGTGGCCCTCCAGCGCGACACGGACGTCGTCGGGCATCACTTTGAACCCGCCGCGGATGATCGCCTGATCGGCCCGCCCGACGATCCAGAGAAAACCATCCGCGTCGATGCGTGCCAAATCGGTGGTCCGCATCCACTGCGCCGAGCGCCCCAGCTGCCCCGGCTTGACCTCGAGCAGCCCAACCTGGTCCGCTTCGAGCTGCGTGCCGGCGTCGTCGACCACCCGCAACTGCGCGCCCGGGTTGGCCCGTCCGACGCTGCCGCGTTTGGCGGTCCAGTAGCTCTCGTAGTCGGCCAGGGTCCAACCGGCCACCCCGCCACCAAATTCAGTTGCAGCATAGGAGGTTAAAACCGGTATGCCGAATTTCTCGGTGAAGGCATCGGCATCGTCTGCCGACAGCGGGGCCGTGCCACAGGTGACGGCGCGGATGCCGTCCAGATCGGCACGCGACAGGTCGGAGTGCAACACCGTCCGCAATGCGGCCGGCACCAGTGATACCGCGCGGGGCCGGTGCGTGCGCACCGCCTGAGCCCACGGTTTGAGCTCGAAGCGTTCCAGCAGCACAAAAGATCTCGCCTCGGCGACACACTGCAGCACCCGGAAGACGCCGCCGATGTGAACCAGCGGAGAATTCATGATCGCGACACCGCGTCGCAGCTCTTGAGGAGCCGGTGCGTGTTCTGGATGTCGGCCCATCACGCTGCGTGCCAGCATGTCGTAGCTGAGGTCAATTCGCTTGGGTGGACCGGTCGTTCCGCTGGTCAGCATTCGCACGGCGACTTCGGGGGCGGCAATGGGCCGGTAGTCGCGCCGCTCCGACTCGCCGGGCTCGTCCAGCCGGCCCGCAATCGCCAGGGTCGGTGTACCGGGGGCGACCAGCGTGGCCAGGTCGTCGGGTTCGCCGACTACCAGCGGTAGTTGCAGTGCGGCGATATCGGCTCGGGTACGTTCGTCGCCGCGCGAAGGGTTGATGGTGACCACCGTCCCGCCGGCCAGCAGCACACCGAGAAACGCCGCCACTTGCCCCGGCCGGTTGCGCAGCAGCATTCCGATCTGCGGGTCGTCGGCGTGTTCGGCGGTCAATGACGCCATCTGCGTTGCCGCCGCGGCGATCTGCGCCCAGGACAGCCATCGACCGTCGTACTCGATCGCCGGTGCGCCGGGCTGCAGATCCAGTACGTCGGCGATGCGTTGACTCAGTGGATGATCGGCCATCAGCGGATCTTTGGTTCGCTCCTGGCATCCTTGCCGTCGGCGTCCTGCTGCGCCGCCAGTTCGGCGGTGCCCAGCGGGTTGCCCAGCCGTGTGTAGATCAGGCCCTGCTCCAAGGCGGCGCGGTAGGGCTTGTCCAGCGACTCCCAGATCGCTTTGACGGTGCCCTGAGTCGCCGACGGCGGCTTGGCCGCAATCGCCGCGGCGATCTCGTGTGCGCGCCTGAACAGCTGATCCGTTGCGACCACCTCGGATACCAATCCGATCCGCAACGCGGTGCCGGCGCTGACCCGTTCGTCGTTGCCCATCAGTGCGATGCGCAGCGTTTCGCCCAGGCCGATGCGGCGCATCAGCCCGATCGGCTCCAGGGCGCAGACCAGTCCGGCCGAGACGTGTGAATCGAAAAATGTTGCGTCTTCTGCGCAGATGACCACATCGGACTCATTGAGGAAGTAGAACGCGCCCGCTGTACACATGCCCTGAACGGCACACACCACCGGCTTCCACATCTTCTGCCACTTGGGGCTGAGCAGCTCGCCGGGATCCTCGTGATTCCACACGTTTTCGGGTTGCCCGTATGGCGTCTTGATGTCCAGCCCGGCGCTGAAGGCCCGGTTGCCGGCTGCCCGCAGCACCACCGCATGCACCGACTCGTCGAGTTTGACGGTGCGCCAGGCTTCGGCGATCTCCTCACACATCGTGCGGTTGAACGCGTTCAGCTGATCAGGACGATTCAGCGTGATGGTGGCGACGTGATCGGCTGCGTCGACGTCGAGGAGAATGGTTTCGAAACGCGGGGTACTCAACGGCACTGCCAATTTGGTTTGCGCTTTTCCACAAAGGCTTTGGGGCCTTCGGCAGCGTCCTCGGTGCGCAGCACCCGCTCGCGGAAGGTCTCGGCCATTATCTCGGCCTCGTGCAGCGGGACATTCAGGCCTTTGAGAATGGCCTGCCGGGTTCCCCGAACCGCCAGTGGCGCATTCGAGTTGACGATGTCGGCGATCTCACGGGCCCGGTCCAGCAGGCGGTCGTGTTCGACGACCTCGCTGATCAACCCGAGTTCGTAGGCGCGCTGTGCACTCATCCGCTCGTGCTTGCCCATCAACGCCATCCGCAGGGCGATCGAGCGGGGCAACACCCTGGATATCCGCACCAGCTCGCGTCCGGCCACCAGCCCGATGCTGACGTGCGGATCGAAAAAGGTCGCCTGATCGGAAGCGATGACAATGTCGGTCGTCGTGACCCAATCCATGCCGGCGCCACAGCAGATTCCGTTCACCGCGGTCAGCACCGGCTTGGCCATGGTGCGAAACGGCGGGGTGCCCTCCTGCGGCGCCTCCCACTGGTCGTAGGTCGACAGGTACGGCCGCTCGTAGATCACCTTGCCGTCTTCGGGAATCTCTTTGACATCGGCGCCGGTGCAGAACGCGCGGCCGGTGCCGGTGACGATGCTCAGCCAGACGTTGTCGTCGTTTTCGGCCTCGTCGTAGGCGGCTCGGAGCTCGGTGATCATGTGCGGGCTCAGCGCGTTGAGGGCATCGGGCCGGTTCAGCGTGATGGTGGCCGTGTGCCCGTCGACCTCATAGTTGATGGTGTCGAACGAGTCAGCAGGCATCCGTGTTCCCTTCGTCTAGCGCCCGGTGCGACCGAAAGCCCATCTGGTCAGCGTCCATCGAACTTCGGCGCACGTCGTTGCCGGAAGGCTTCCAGGCCTTCTTTGAAATCGGTTGTCCGACAGGACAGTTCCAGGTTGAACAGTTCCTGTGTCATGGACTGGCTCAGCGAAGCGTGCTGGCCGTAGCTCAGGGCCTGCTTGGCCAGCCCGATCGCGACCGTCGGTCCGCCGCCCAGTCGCGCCAGCAGCTGCTCGACGGCGTTGTCGAGTTCGGCCGGGCCGGTGGCTTGGTGAATCAGGCCCCAGTCGGCCGCGTCCGCCCCGCTGACCTTCTCGCTGAGCAACAGCATGCGCCTGGCTCTCGCCACCCCGACCAGTCGGGGGAGCAGCCAGGTGGCGCCCGAATCCGGGCTGAATCCACGTTCGATGAACGGCTCCCAGAACACGGCATCGCTGGCGGCCACCGCGAAATCGGCGGCCAGGGCGAGATTGCAACCCATCCCTACTGCCCAACCCCGCACGGTGCAGACCACCGGGAGCTGGATGGTGTGCACGAGCTCGATCAGGCGGTGGGCGGCGTGCGGAATTCTGCGTACCAGGTCACCGGTGCGCGGGCGCTGCCCGGTGCCGCTGTTGGTGGCGACCCAATCGGCGCCCGAGCAGAAGTCCTCGCCGGCGCTGTCCAGGTGAATCGCGCGCAACGAGTCGTCGGCGGCGGCCTCGGTCAGCGCGCCGACCAGCGTCTCGATCATCAAGTGGGTCAACGAATTACGCCGCTGTGGGCGATCAAGTGTGAGCCGCAGGATCGCGCCATCGCGGCGTGCTGTCACCGACCCCTCGGCGTCGGCCGCATCGGCGTCATGACTCACCGTCGAATCCGGCCTTTCTCAGCGATACGGGAACCCATACAGTAGGCAATACGATTGATACGCTGTATAAGTTATCAAGGAAACGCTGCCGACGGAACAACCGGGTGAAACCCGGCGGAAGAGGGTCGCATGCCTCGCGCCGGCGACGATGCAGAGCCGGCGACGGCGATGAGGAGGAGCGGCGCCAATGCCCAAGGGGACACCGGTCCGCGCCGACGACGCGAAATTCGGCGAGGCGCCCCTGGCTCAGACCGTCGCCGCCGCCGGCGCGATGAGGCGCCTGAGCTCGCTACTGCTGTCGCTCGAACATCCGCACCCGACGGTTGACGCCATGCTGGCGAAGTTCGGCGAATGGGAGAGCGAGCTGGCGTCCGCGGCGCCGCAGGACAACGCGCCCCGGATCGGTGACGTCGACAACGATCCCCGGCGGGTCTATCTCAACCACGCCACCGACATCGGTGCCTACAACCCGTCCTTCCCCGAGTACTCCTTCGATCATCTCGACGCCGACACGGCCGATGGTCGGGTCGTCTTCCCGCTGGCCTACGAGGGGCCGCCTGGATTGGTACACGGTGGCTTTCTGTCCGTCTTCTTCGACTGCGTCATCCAGCATCACAGTTGCGTCATGGGGTTGTCCGGCAAGACGCGATCGCTGCACGTGACCTTCCGTCGGCCGACGCCGCTGCTGACCGAGTTGCGCTTCGACATTGTCCGGCGCCACGTCGAGCGGGGTATCGAGTCGACCGCGCGGCTGCTGCTCGGCGACGAAGTGCTGTGTACCGGCGAGGTCGACACCCTGGCGTCGCAGCCGGACAAGCTGACCGGATACAGATTCGGCAGGCGGCGAAAGGAATCCGCTAGATGACTGCCCCGAACGACGATCGCGTGCTTTTCGAAGTCGATGCCGCCCATCGAATCGCGACGATCACACTGAACAATCCCAAGCAACGCAACTCCTATGACGCGGCCATGCGTGAGGCCGTCGGCCGCTGCCTGGATCAGGTGGCCGACGACGACGATCTGACCGTGGTGTTGCTGCGCGGAGCCGAGGGAGTCTTTTCCACCGGGGCCGACATGAACAACGCGTACGGCTGGTACGGCGACAAGCCGAAGGCGCCCGATGATGCCGCAGGCAAGCGTCGGCCCAGTCAACGCAGACGACTTACGGTGGACCGCAAGTCATTCAGCTTCTACCACAACTTCATGGGCTTCCCGAAGGTGACGGTGGGGGAGATCTCCGGTTACGCCCTGGGCGGTGGCTTCGAGATGGCCCTGATGACCGACATCTCGGTGATCGCGCGCGACACGAAGATCGGCATGCCGGCGACGCGCTTCCTGGGCCCCGCGCTCGGCAGCCTGCACATGTTCTTCCATCGGCTGGGACCGGTCATGGCGCGGCGCCTGCTGCTGACCGGCGACGTCATCGAAGCCGGTGAGCTCGAACATCTTGGAATCTTCACCGACACATGCGATCCCGGCGCCGTGACCGCCCGCGCCCGGTACTGGGCCGAGAAGGCGGCGAAGATGCCCGCCGACGGTGTCGTCATCGCCAAGGAAGCATTCCGCCTCGTCGAGCAGAGCCAGGCATACAACGGTGAGGAGGTCGCGAGCTATCTCTTTCACGCCTATGGCACCAACCTGCAATTCGGGCCGGATGAGTTCAATTTCGTCAAGACCCGGGCGCAGCACGGCACCAAAGAGGCGTTCCGGCTCCGCGACGAGTACTTCCACGTGCCGGAACCCGAAGCGTAATAACGAGATTCGCGCCTACTGGTCCGCGGTCGCCTTGGCCCGCGCGCGGGGACTGGCGGACTTCGTGGCCTTGCGTGCCCGGGATGACGACTTGGCGGGTTTTGATCCCTCGTCGATCAGCCGGCTGGCGTGGTCGAGGATGCAGCTGAGGCCGTACTCGAAATTGGTTTCGTCCGGCGCCCCGATCCGGTGACCTATCCGGCTCACCTGGGAGAGCAGCGGAGTCTTTTCAGGATCGATGGAGACGGCATCCTCGATCGCGCGCGAACCGATGTCGGAGGACTGGTTCTTTTCGTAGAGCCGCTGCAGCACCACCGAGCCACGGACGTGGACCGAAACCGCTGAATACGTGTCGAAGGCGTCCTCGGGCGAGAGGCCGGCCTCGACCAGATTGGAGATCGCCTTCTCCATCTCCAGGGCGCCCATTCGTGCGGCCTTCGGACTCAGCGCGGCGCGAATCAAAATCAGGTCGCACAGAATTGGGTTGCCCATGAACGTCTTACGCATCAAGCGCGCGTGGTTTCGCAGGGTTTCCCGCCAATCGCTGGCTTCGACATAAGGCGTGGCGAACACATACTTGCTCAACGCGCGGTCGGTCATCGCGTTGAGCAGATCGTCCTTCTTGCGGAAATACCAGTAAATGCTGGTGACACCGACGCCGAGGTGTTTGCCGAGCAGCGGCATGCTCAGGTTGTCAATCGAGACTTGCTCCGCGAGTTCGAATGCGCCGCTGATGATGTCATCGGGGTTGATGGACCCGCGTTCGCGTCGTTGACGCTTATCAGCGGTTGCCTGCTTTGCCACTACGGGCACCTCCATCAAAATGTATCCTGTGCGTACGGTCTGCAACCGCGCCACCGGCTGACCCAAATCTACCGGTAGATGCGCTCCCACCTGCGTATATGTAGGCGTGTCGCCATTCGGATATGACCGTCAACCGGGCTCTCGTACGCTTTTCCACCTGCTACTGTAATACCTATCGTAGGGTTTTTGGTATATCAGGCTGGACGGACGAAGATGACCGGACGTAAGCCAATGGCTGCCCCACCGGATGAGCCGCGGGCATCGCGATGGATTTAGGGCTGGCCAATGCGACAGCAGTAGTTGTCGGTGGTAGCCGCGGCATGGGTTTGGCCGCGGCCCGTTGCCTCGCCGAGGACCGCGCCCGGGTGGCGCTGGTTGGCCGAACTCGCGGCTCTCTCGATAGCGCGGTGGCAGATTTGACGGACCGCGGGAGTCCGGATGTCCTCGGATTCGCCGCCGACATCGGCGATGCCGCCGCCGTCGACAAGGTGTTCTCCGAGATTGCCGCCCGATGGAACGGCGAACTCAATGTGCTGATCAATACGGTCGGACCGGGAGCGCCGGGCAGCTTCGAAGATCTGACCGACGAACAGTGGCGTGAGTCCGTCGAAGACGGAGTGATGGGGATGGTGCGCTGCGTGCGTTCGGCACTTCCATTGCTGCGCAAGGCCCAGTGGGCGCGGATCGTCAACTTATCGGCGCATTCCACCCAGCGGCAAAGTGTCATGCTGCCCGCCTACACCGCGGCCAAATCGATGCTGACGAGCGTCTCGAAAAACCTATCCCTGTTACTCGCCAAAGACGAGATCCTGGTCAACGTGGTGTCACCGGGCAGCATTGCGTCCGAGTCGCTGGTCGGCTGGGCCGATTCGGTCGGCGTCGATGGCAACGACCCCTATCGCCTGATGGAGGCCATTGCCAAGCACTTTGGGCATCCGGCGCACATGCCGCGGGCCGGCCTGCCGGAAGAGATCGGGCCCGTCGTCGCATTCCTCGCGTCGCGGCGCAACTCCTACATGACCGGCGCGAACATCAACGTCGACGGCGGCTCGGACTTCACCTGACCTCAAATCGCTTGGCCAACGGAAGGAGTGGACTGTGGCGACAGCTGCTGAGGCGCGCGCGTGGGCGCGCGGGGCGTTGCGGGGTATCGGCGACTCCCTGTACACGCCGTTCTGCGGCACCGACGGCGACGACATCGACTGGGATGCCTACCGGACGTTGGTGCGCTACTGCGTCGGTGATCTCGGACACCCGATGTTGTGGTGTACCAGCGGAATTGCCGAGTTCTGGTCACTGACCCTCGATGAGCGGAAACGCTTGCTGGAAGTGGCGATCGAGGAAGCGCGCCGTATCAATCCCGACGTCGTGGTGCAGGCCTGCACGGCGGCCATGGCGCCGAAGGACTGTTTGGATCTGACGCTGCACGCCCAGCAGGCCGGTGCTGATATCGCCTACATCCAGACACCGATGATGGAGGCCCACGGCGGCGAAGGTGTGTTGCGCTTTTTCAAATACGTCGCCGCGCGCACGGATATCGCACTGGGCATGTTCAATTCCCCATCTTCGGGCTATGTGTTGACCCCGGCCGAAAGTGCCCGGATTTATCACGAGGTGCCCGCGGTGTGCGCCACCAAAGAGGGCGCTTTCCGGCCGGCGAGCAGCCGGATGTTGCATGAACTGGCGCCCGGCCTGGCGGTGTGGGAATGCGACAAGACGGTGTACCGGGCCGGATGGTTGCGCGACGGGATCGTCTGCCCGGCACAGTTGGGTACCGCGGGCTACCTGTTCGAAACCCCGCAGCGGCGACTGTTTTCCGAGTACTGGGATCTGGTGTTGTCCGATAAGTTGCTCGAGGCAATGGATTACGGCCGTGAATCCGGTCTGGACCAATTCGATCTCGACCTCGGACCGTGGTGGACGTGCTACCCGGGACGATCGGATTACTTCACCCACTGGGGAGGAGCGTTCAAGTACGCTGCCTCGGTACTGGGCTTGCCGATAGGGGCCTACCCGCATTCGCGGCCCCCGCAGGCGGAGTTGCCGGCCGAGGCCAAGGCCCAAATCGAGACGGCCTATCGCCGGCTCGGGCTCATCGAATCGTAGTCAAAAGCCCTGTGCCGCAGGCGTATGCAAAGGCCCGGCCACCGAGGGAGTGACCGGGCCTTGCTTACGCAATTCGATTAGTTTTGCTCGGCGCGCTCGCGTGCCTCGTGAATTTTCGCTTCGGCGCGAGCCTTGTCGGCTTGAACCTCTTTCTTCGCGGCGTTACGCAGCGCCTCTGCCTTGTCCTGCTGCGCCTGGCCTTCGCTGATCCAGTCGTTGCGACCGGCGACCGTACCGACTACTTCCTTGGCCTTGCCCACAACGTCATCCACGACGCCCTTGATGATGTCAACCATTGGCGTTTCCCTCCTCCTGCCTAGTGGGTGCCTTTAGTACCGCTTCCCGATCGGCCGATGGGGAAAACACGAACGGAAAGTGGCGCTCGCCACAGCATCAGTTGACCAGCCCATTCGCGGCCGCTTTCGCCGCAGTAGCGGCCACCGGCCCGGGCGCTTGCGCGTCCGCATCCGGCGCTGTGGCCGTATCCGCCCGCACTGGTTCGTCACGGGTTCGACGCCGTCGTGCCCACAGAACGAGGCCGACGAGGACGCCTATGGATCCCAACGCGAGCAGAAACTGAAAGCCCGCCCACGTCGCCTCGATTTTCACCACCGCTGAGCGCGCTTGTCTGGCGCGATGCGCAACCGCTTTTGCTGTCGACTTCACTACTGGTCCCGTCAGTTGCCGATTATCCAAGTACCTGTGTCGGTAACCCGGCGAGTCGCCATCCCAAACAATGCGATGCGCATTCAGTGCCAAAGATTTTCGGGCACCCAGCACCGTCGTGGCTGCGGTTCTCCACCAGCTCCGCTGACGGCACCCCGACCGCGGTTCAGCGTGTGGAAATTCGCTGTTTGGCGTGGGTTAGCGAGGCCGCGGGGACAGTTGTGGAATGCGGTACCGATAGGTATACAGTATGGGTACAAAGCCCAGTGAATCTCGTAGTCAAAGCGTGAGGAGGTGCCGCGGAAGATGTCCGGCAGCGACGGTGCCTCCGATGCCGACGACGCGGTGCTGTACGAGGCCACGGAAACCGGCGTCGCCATCCTGACGTTCAATCGTCCGGACCGGCTCAACGCCTGGGGCCCCGACATTGCGGCCGCGTTCTATGCCGGTATCGACCGCGCCGAATCCGATCCCGCCGTCCGGGTGATCGTGCTGACCGGCCGGGGCAGAGGGTTCTGCGCCGGTGCCTACCTGGGCGCGCCGGGCGCGGCGGCCAAGGTCGGCGAATCGATGGAGAAGGCCGGCCAGACGAACCTGGCCGACTTGGTCGGCGAACGGCCGCCCCACTTCGTGACGACGCTGCGTAAGCCCGTCATCGCGGCCGTCAACGGTGCGTGTGTAGGCATCGGCCTGACCCAGGCGCTGATGTGCGATGTCCGGTTCGCCGCCGCGGGCGCGAAGTTCGGCGCGGTGTTCGCGCGCCGCGGGCTGATCGCCGAATTCGGCATCTCCTGGATACTGCCGCGTCTGACCAGCATGGGCGTCGCCCTCGATCTGTTGCTGAGCGCACGCACGTTCCTCGCCGAGGAGGCCGCCGAGCTGGGTCTGGTCAAAGAAGTCGTTGCCGCCGACGACTTGATGAAGCGTGCCCTGGAATACGCGGAGGACATGGCCGCCAACTGTTCGCCCGCATCGATGGCGGTGATCAAGCGTCAGGTCTATGGCGACGACATCCGCGATGTCGTGGACGCGAACAACCGTTCCGAAGTCCTCGTGCACGAGGCGATGTCGCGGCCGGACGTCATCGAAGGGATCACCAGCTTCCTCGAGAAGCGACCTCCCCAGTTTCCATCGCTGCGCCCAACAGACGCTTAGCACCAGGGAAGGAAGAAGATGAATAGCTTGAGCTACAAGGCGATTGACGTCGACAACCACTACTACGAACCGCTGGACTCGTTTACCCGCCACCTGGACAAGGAGTTCAAGCGCCGCGGCGTGCAGATGGTTACCCAGGGCAAGCGCACCTGGGCCGTGATCGGGGACCGGGTCAACCACTTCATCCCCAACCCGACCTTCGACCCGATCATCGTGCCCGGCTGCCTCGACCTGTTGTTCCGAGGTGAGATACCCGAAGGTGTCGACCCGGCGTCGCTGATGAAGGTCGAGCGGATGGCCGAACACCCCGAATACCAGAACCGCGACGCCCGCATCACGGTGATGGACACCCAGGACATCGAAACCGTCTTCATGCTGCCGACATTCGGGTGCGGGGTCGAGGAGGCGCTCAAGCACGACATCGACGCGACGATGGCGTCGGTGCACGCGTTCAACCTATGGCTCGACGAGGACTGGGGCTTCGACCGGCCGGATCACCGGATCATCGCCGCGCCGATCATCTCGCTGGCCGACCCGGCCAAGGCGCTCGAAGAGGTTGACTTCGTGTTGGCGCGCGGCGCGAAACTGGTGCTGGTGCGTCCGGCGCCGGTGCCCGGCTTGGTCAAGCCGCGGTCGCTGGGTCACCCCAGCCACGACCCGGTGTGGGCCCGGCTGGCCGAGGCGGGGGTGCCGGTGGGATTCCACCTCAGCGACAGCGGCTATCTGCACATCGCGGCGGCGTGGGGCGGCAAGGCGACGTTCGAGGGCTTCGGCGCCAAGGATCCGTTGGAGAACGTTCTCCTCGACGACCGCGCGATTCACGACACGATGGCCTCGATGATCGTGCACGGTGTGTTCACCCGCCACCCGAAACTCAAGGCGGTCAGCATCGAAAACGGTTCGTATTTCGTGCACCGACTGGTCAAGCGGCTGAAGAAAGCGGCCAACACCCAGCCGCGCGATTTCCCTGAGGATCCGGTGGAGCAGTTGCGCAACAACGTATGGATCGCCCCGTACTACGAGGACGACCTGCCGGAGCTGGCTGAGGTCATCGGCGTCGACAAGATCCTGTTCGGTTCGGACTGGCCGCACGGCGAAGGCCTCGAGTCGCCCCTGTCGTTCGCCGAGGAGCTCACCGACTTCAGCGAATCGGACATCCGAAAGATCATGCGTGACAACGCGTTAGATCTGCTGGGCGTCAAAGCCACAGTGGCGGCCTAGGCGGCCCGGCCCGTGAGTGAATGGACCGTCGGGTCGGTTCTGGACGCCATCGCGGACGTCATCCCCGACCGCTTGATGACAGTATGCGGAACTCGGCGCAGCACCTTCGCCGAGTCGGCGAGCCGAACCAGCAGATTGGCGAACTTCTTGAGCGCCAACGGCTTCGGGGCGCACCAAGAGCGAGACGCGCTGAACCGCTGGGAGTGTGGTCAGGACCGCGTCGCGCTGCTGATGTACAACGACCTGTACCCGGACGCGGTGATCGCGTGTCTGAAAGCTCGCGTGGTTCCGGTCAACGTGAACTACAGCTATTCGCCGCGGGAGATCGCCGATCTGCTCTCTTACATCCGGCCCCGCGGCATCATCTATCACCGGTCGCTCGGTGCGCGGTGCGCCGAGGTACTGCCGCCGGACGGTGCCGAGCTGCTGATCTCGATCGACGATGGCACCGACGCCGCCGAACTGCCGGGCGCGATATCGCTGGATGATGCGCTGGCACAGGGTGGTTCGGGCGATCCGGCGCCGGGATCGCCCGACGATCTGATCATGATGTGCACCGGCGGGACGACCGGCCGTCCCAAGGGCGTCCTGTGGCGCCAAAGCGACATGTACGTGGCGTCGATGGTCGGGGCCGACCACGCAAGCGTCGACGAGATCCACGCGAAGGTACGCGGGGGCGGCCGGCCGTGGTTCGCGGTCTCTCCGCTGATGCATGCCGCCGGCATGTGGACCGCCTTCGCGGCGATCATGAGCGGGTTCACGGCGGTGCTCTATGACGGCCGAGGCAAATTGGACGTGCGCTCGGTGTGGCAGACCGCCGAGCGCGAAGGGGTCGGCATGATGACCATGGTGGGCGACGCTTACGCCGGCCCGTTGGTCGCCGAGTTGCAACTCGGTTCCTACGATCTATCGTCGCTGAACGGGATCGGGACTGGCGGGGCCGCAACAAATCCGAAGTTCAAGCGCGCGCTGATGGAAAAGCTGCCGCAGGTCACCATCATCGACGGGTATGGCTCGTCGGAATCCGGGAACATGGGGTTCGGGCACAGTCAACGTGGGACGCAGAGTGAGACCTTCCAGCTCCGCGAGGGCGGCGCGGTGGTGTCGGAGGATCGCAGCAGGTTCCTGCAGCCCGGTGATCCCGAGATCGGCTGGGTGGCCCGCAGCGGCCGGATTCCACTGGGCTACTTCAACGACGCTGAGGCCACCGAGCGCACCTTTCCCGAGATCGATGGCAAGCGGGTGGTGATCCCCGGCGACCGAGCGAGTATCGAATCCGACGGCACCCTGCGCCTGTACGGACGGGATTCGTTGGTGGTGAACACCGGCGGTGAAAAGGTATTCGTCGAAGAGGTCGAAGAGGTGTTGCGCACCCATCCCGGCGTCTCCGACGCGTTGGTGGTGGGCCGGCCCAGCGAGCGGTGGGGCCAGGAAGTCGTCGCGCTGGTCGCGCTGCAGCCGGGCGCGGGTGTCGAAGAAGCCGCACTCGCCGCACTATGCAAGTCGCAGCTGGCGCACTTCAAAGCGCCCAAGGCAATCCTGTTCGTCGAGCAGGTTCAGCGACTCGGCAATGGCAAGCCAAACTACCGGTGGGCTACACAGGCTGCCGCAGAACAGCTTTCGGATACCGCACTGGTCGGCGTCGATGAAGGGCCCGCATGAACGACAAAGCGATTGACTGCCTGATCAACGTGCACTTCGGTGAGGTTGACTCCCAGCCCACCTGGATGCTCAAGGTCCGCGACGACTACTTCAAGGGCCCGCAGTCGATGTTCGCGCCCGTCGACCTGTCCGAACTGCTCGACGAGATGGACGAGCACGGCGTGCAAAAAGCGGTCCTTATGGACAACCTTGCCAGCCCGTCGACCACGGCACGCAAGTTCGTCGAAGCCAAGCCGGAGCGCTTCGCGCTGGCCATGGGCGGAGTCAACCTGCTGCGTCCGGTGGGGCCGCTGCGCGAACTGACCGCCATCGTGCGCGACCTCCCGGTCGCGTATGCCGTAGTAGGACCGAGCTTTTGGGGTGACGGGCAGTACCCCCCGAGCGACGCCGTCTACTACCCGCTCTATGCCAAGTGCGCGGAGCTCAACCTGCCGCTGTGCGTCAACACCGGTATCCCCGGGCCGCCGATTCCCGGAGAGGTACAGAACCCCATCCATCTCGACCGGGTGTGCGTGCGGTTTCCGGAGCTGAAGCTGTGCATGATCCACGGCGCCGACCCGTGGTGGGACGTCGCGATCCGGCTGATGCTGAAGTACGCCAACCTTCGGCTGATGACTTCGGCCTGGTCGCCCAAGCGACTGCCGGAAAGCCTGCTGCACTATATGCGAACCCGCGGTCCGAACAAGGTCATCTACGCGTCGGACTGGCCGGTATTGCGGATGCGTCGAGTGCTGCCTGAAGCCCGCGCGCTGGACCTGCCCGCCGAGGTGCTGGACAACTACCTTTACAACAACGCACAAGAGTTTTTCTTCGGCGACCGAGCCTGAGATACGACAGGAGCACAGAGATGGACCGCTTCGAGCTGCGCAGACTGGACTACAGCCTGTCCGACCACCACGTGGATCTGCAGAATGCGTACAAGCAATTCTTCAAGACCCATTGTGCTATCGAAATAGTCCGCGCCGCAGAGCCTTCCGGCTTCGACAAGAACTTGTGGGAGCGCTTGTGCGCGATGGGTGCGACCACGATGGCGCTGCCCGAGTCGTGTGGAGGCGACGGGGCGACGCTCGTCGACCTCACCCTGGTGGCCGAAGAGGTCGGCCGCTCGCTCGCGCCCGTCCCGTGGGTCGACCATGTGTGCGCCGCAAGGCTGCTGGGCCGGCTGGGAGCGCTGGGTGCCGACACCGCCGGCATCGCCGACGGTGAACAGCTCGCCGGCATCGACGCGCGTATTGACAGCGCACCGGGCCCTCGGCTGATCCCGACCGGATCGATCGCCGACCACATCATCGTCCGCGACGGCGACGAGGTGGTGCGGCTGACGTTCGGGACCCGGCCCGCCAAGGTCGACAACCTCGGCCGGTTGCCGATGGCCTGGGTGGATCCGGTCGCCGCCGACACCCGCACGGTCGTCGCGCAGGGACCCGAAGCGCTGGCGAACTACGAACTGGCGCTGGACGAGTGGCGGTTGCTGACCGCGGCGGCCCTGGTAGGGCTGGTCGAGGAGACGATGACCATCGCGGCCGAATTCGCCAAGAGCCGTTACACATTGGGTGTCCCGATCTCGACGCTGCAAGCGATTTCGCATCCGCTGGCCAACATGGCCATCACCGTCCAGGGCGGACGTAACCTCGCCCGGCGGGCGGCCTGGTTCCTGGACAACGAGCCCGGCGAGCGAGCCGAGTTGGCGCCGTCGGCGTTCGTGTTCATGGCCGAGGAGGCCGCCAAGGCGGCCACGATGGCCGTCCATATCCAAGGTGGACTTGGTGTTTCGTCGGAAGCCGCGGCGACGGCGTACCTGGTGCGTGCCCGAGGATGGCCGCTGGCGGCCGGTGATCCGGGCGCCGCCGCAAAGCGGGTGGCCGAGATCGCGGCAGCTCGCGAGAGCGCGGCTGCGGCCGTCTAGGACAGGAGCAAACCATGGACTTCTCCCGGGTGGAGCTATCCGATGAGGACACCGCGTTCCGCGACGAGGTGCGCGATTTCCTGAAAACCCATGTAACCGAGGAGGTCCGGCGGCGCGACCGCGAGACCGGTGACAACTTCGACGAAGGCGTGCACCTGGCAATCGGTGCCGCGGGCTATCTGGCCCTGGAATGGAAGCCGGAATCCGACGGCGGATTCACCCGCCTGCGCCGCCGCATCTGGGAGCTGGAGAAGCGGCGGGCTCACGTGCCGTGGGTGACGTGGGGGACGACCGCCATGGTGGCGCGGTCGGTGGCGAGGTTCGGTTCGGCCGAGCTACAGGACGAGGTGATGCCGAAAATCTTCAGCGGCGAGGTCCGGCTCTGCCTCGGCTACACCGAGCCCGAGGGCGGTTCCGACATAGCCACCTGCAAAACCCGCGCGGTGCGCGACGGCGACGGCTGGGTGGTCAACGGCTCGAAGATGTTCACCACCGGTGCGCACAACTGCCAGTACGTTTTCCTGATCACCAACACCGCCGCGGATGCGCCAAAGCACAAGAGCCTGACCATGTTCCTGGTGCCGCTGGACTCGCCGGGCATCGAGATCCAGGGCATCCGCACGGTGGACGGCGACCGGACCAACATCGTCTACTACAGCGACGTCCGCGTCGACGACAAGTACCGGCTGGGCGATGTGAACGCGGGCTGGACGGTGCTGCGCGAGCCGCTCAACACCGAGCACGGCGCGGTCGCGGCCGCACCCGACGGGTTGCAGGACACCTCCATCATGATGCACCAGGCCGGTTCGATGGCCACCGCGGTCGACAACGCCGTAACGGCCGTGACACGGCCGGATCCCAATGGGCGCAAGCTTGTCGACGACGATTCGGTCGCGTACCGGCTGGGCCGCAGCGTCGCCAGGTTGGAGGCGGCGTTGTCGTCGCCGAACATCTACGGGCGGGTGGCGATCGCCCAAACGATGCGCGACATCTCCCCGGATCTGATGGACATCCACGGAGCGGCGTCGACCCTGCCATTCGGAACCGACGGGGCCGCCGATGACGGCAGCGCCGAATACGTCTACCGGTTCGCCCCGTTGGTCGGAATCTACGGCGGCACCCTCGAGGTGTTCCGCAACATGATCGGTCAGTACACGCTCGGGCTGGGCAAGCCCAGCTACTCACCGCCGGTGAAGAAGGTCTCCTGATCTCTCGCCGCGTGTGAACTGACGGCGATGTTGTCCGGCGATATCGTCGCCGCGGCCGCACACTCGCCGAGCGGCGCGACCGCGCGCAGCCGCGTCATGACGCTGCGGGAATACCCCCCGGGGGATAATGGCTTACATTGAGTTGTAACAAGCAAGGAGAACGTGATGGTTGGTGACGAAGACAGCATTGCTGCCGTACTGAATCGGTTGCGCCGTGCGCAAGGCCAGCTGGCCGGCGTGATCTCGATGATCGAGCAGGGCCGCGACTGCAAGGACGTGGTCAC
>NZ_JBVAXR010000019.1:0-97179 GCF_055419445.1 Mycobacterium sp. IDUB_19
CGATTTATGTCGACTACGAGAACGGCATCATCGTTGCCCGCCAAAACCCATCAGTCGACGAGAAGACCGGCCAGATTCGGGTTGGAACACCGAGCATCTCGGCTGTCCAACAGAGCAACGGCGCAGTATTGATCAAGTACAGCGCCGCCGACCCATTCTCGCCAGGAGGACAAGATCTCGCTAAGGCAATGTCATTCGACGTGAATGGCACCGTAGCGATTGAACCGACATCCGGAGGGCCCCGCGTCGGGGGCAACGTGACCAATTTTCCAGCGATCGAGATTTATAGCGATGCGCCAGACGGAAGTACCTTGCGGCTCGCCCAGTCATGGCCTCTTTTCGTGGACGATGCCCGAGGCCCCGCGGCAGGTCTTTGGTGGCACAAGCCGATTGGTGACCCGGCACTTGAGCTGTCCTTCAACGACCAGTATCCAGGTCCTAGGATCCCCGCCCTTCCGCATACAGGCCACATCCCCCCCGTAGCCCCAATCGGCCCGCCGCTCGTCGCGAGCCCACCGGGTACGTATCCCCTTGGGCCCGTCGAGCATCCGCCACAAATCGGCGTGCATGATCCTGTTGTCATGCTGCCGCCGCCACCAGCCAAATAGGGAGAGCGCAGTGAGTCAACTGAAGGAGCCGATCGACTGGATCCGCGCGGTATTTTTTGGAGCGATCTCTGGGGGCCTCCTCTGGGCGATTATGGTCGCAATGTTGTCAGTAGTTGCCGATGGGCACATCTATACGCAAACGCTTTACATATTCTTTTCGGCGGTCTCTATTTTCATTCTCATAATCGGGATCATTCTCTACTTGCACGCTACTACGTCAATCTGGCGCAGTACGGCGATAGGTATTATCTTGGCGCCGCTGACCGGGTGGTCAGTCATATTATTCGCTACTGTGGCCGTGGTGCTGCCGTCACAGGGGACGGTCTGACGTGGGACCTTCGGAGCGCACCAATTCGTTCGAGTACGCCCAGAACCACCCGCTTCAGCTCTTAGCCGGCCTGTTTGCCGGTGTAATGTCGACACTTTTTACATTCGGATTCTTGTGGTTCTTTGCACCCGCACTGCCCTTGATACTGTGCGGAATCACGATGAAGTTCCGCCGGGCAAGAGCATTCTCTGTGGGTGCGTTAGCAGCGTTTACGGGAGTTATTGCTTTCGTGGGGTTATTCGCAATCTTGACTGTAATATTGTCGTTAACAATTGAATCGACGGCTCCGTCATCTGCAGGTTTTCGATGAGCACGCGCTCTAGAACCCAGCAGTGAATTGACCGGCACCGATACCGTGATTAGCCTCGCTACCAAGGCCGGGGGGCACGAATGGTCAGGGGTGAAGATGTTGATCGGCATTGGTTCGCTACTGAGGCGAGCCAGTTGTGCTGCGAGGAACCACAGCTTCGCATCGTTCCACTCAACGGTGCTCGGGAGGATGCCATGAGTGGCGACGACGAAATCCGAATCATTCTCGAGCACCTGGCCAAGTTGGACGGGTTTCCGCCGCCGCCAGGGATCACTCCCGACCAGCTGGCTACGGGGGCTGTCCCTTTGAGTCAGCTGCTTAGAGCGCTCGGCCTTGCCGCCAACAGCGGCGATCCGAGCGACATGGGCGACGCTCAAACCGGACATGCCGAACGTGGCGCGAAAACCGCTGACGCTATGGGCAAGTTTCCTGCGAACGAAGCAGAGTCAGCCGCGAAGGTCGGCAGTCCCGCTGAGATGGCGCAGCAGATTCCGCAGATGATCTCTGGCGTAGCTGGCGGGATCTCGGGTGCCATGCAAGGTCTGCTCCAACCGTTGAGCCAGCTTCCGCAGCAGGCTGCCCAGATCGGACAACAGATGATGCAAGCCGGCATGGGCGCAATGCAGCACGGCGCCGAAGGAGCGGCGGCAGCTGGCGCGGCCGTTCCCGGTGAACTGACGGGGTCCACGAGTGGTGCGGGTGCAGGCGGTGGCGGTGTGGGCGGGCTCGGCGCCACCACACCAACGGGGAGCCTCAATCCGCTTCCCGCCCCGTCAGCCGGTACCGAGCCTGCGTCGTCGCGCACCACCTCTGGCCCGCCACCGAGTGCGTCGGCACCGACGAGCGCGTCGAGGGGGCCGATGGGCGCGATGCCAATGATGCCGCCAGGTGCGATGCACGGAGCGGGTGGCGGAGGCAAAGACGAGAAGCCCGACACCAAACGCATTGTCGCGCCGTCAGTGAAGAATGGCGCTCCAGTCCAGGGCCGTATCACCACCCCGCCGCCGACGCCCGAAGTCGTCAAACGTGTTGAGGGTAAACCGGTCGCGAGTCGGCGCATCATCTTGCCCGATCGACAGCGCGATGACGACGATAAGGACGCGAACCGCTAGGGGGCGCCGAAGATACGATCGAAACCGTGTCGACTCTGCCTCCTCAGCCGCCGTTTGCGCAGCCCCCCGTGCCGCAATCGGCGCCAATTGGGCCGACCGCGCCTAAGCGTTCTGCCGGAAGGCTTGCAATAACTTCGTTGGCGTTCGCGCTGCTCGCACTGGGCGTTGCCGTCGGGTCCTGGTTCCGCCCTGTTCCCGGCAACAACTCCACCGCTCCGCCACCTAAGCCGGTCTATACCGACCAGCAGGTCGCTGTCGCGAAGACCGATATATGCGGCGCCTATCGGCAGGTGCGCCGCGCACTCGATGTAGCCGGTGCTCGGACTGGCGTTAGCGACCCAACTGCCACGCTCGCCGTCGCTACAGCTTCGCGGCAGGCACTAGATGTCGGCAGCCGGTACTTGCTAACCAAGCTTGCGGAGCAACCGGCGACAAATCCTGACCTCGCTGCGGCAATTCGGCAACTGGCCGACTTGTACCTGCAGATTACTGTTGGCTATCTCGCCGATGCTAGCGATTCGGAAATAAATCCCTTATTTCAAAATGTTGACCAATCAACATCAAGAATTGATGGGGTGTGTAAATGATCGATCCATGTGCGCGACAAATCTCCTGAATTCCGGCACTCATGACTCTGATTTCCAGAGCAACTGAGGATCAAACCACCGTCTGATCATTTTGCGACAAATTGTGCAATGACCGAGCGCTGGGCGGCGGAGCTACACGATCAACGACTAGCGAAACGCGTCACCAGGGCAAAATTTGGCTCGGGTATGTCCTGGGAAGCTTGAAGTTGATGCGCCGGTGCACTGCCTTTGTGACATCGTAGGTGACTACCGGTATCGCAACAGGACGATACGATTGAGAACGTGTCGGACTTCGGACCACCCCCTGCTGCATCGCCTGTCCCACCGCCTTGGCCAGCACCAATGCCGTCCCCACGCAGGCGGCAGTGGCCGGTGTTCGCGTTCCTCGTCATCGCCCTGCTAGTGACGCTCGGTGTCGCGATCATCGGCTGGTTCCGGCCATTGCCCGCTAAACCACCACCACCTCCGACTTACACCGCCCAACAAGTCGCAGATGCCAAGACCAAGGTGTGCGCGGCTTACGAGAAAGTGCACGGTGCGATCGGCGTCAGTATGGGTCGCGACCTCGGGAGCGACCCAACATCGCAACTGACGGTGGCGACAGGCGCGCGACAATCCCTACTTGCCGGAAGCGAATACCTGACTACCACTCTTTCTGAGGAGCCTGCTACCGCGCCGGACCTGGCATCAGCAATTCGGAAGCTTGCAGGTCTGTTTCAAGAATATACGGTTGATTATCTAAATGGACGCACAAATGCGGAAATGGAATCGTCGCTGCGCGCCGGCGATGATACTACTTCTACGATCGTAAGCCTCTGCAAATGAGCCCCTTTCCTCCAGGCAAATGGTCATTTCTACTCGTGGGCCATCAGTGGCCTGATGATCAAGACTTGATGGCGTTGTCGCATGGGAGGATCAACCGCGGACAGATCAAAGCGGGCTTCATTCATTTTGCCGAAATGCTTCGTAATGCTCGCACCGGCCCACTCGCCGAACAGCAGGGTTATACAGTCGACGATCTTCGCAACGCCTTCAGTCAAGGTGAGAACCAGGCGCGCCAGGTTGCCGAAAAAAACGGCACCAAGGAAAGCGCATACGGAACAACCTATGACAGCATGGCAAGTCTCCAGCACGATCTGACTAATCTGGCCGAAGAGGGAAACAAGCAGATAGACGAAATTCAAAACTCCAAGGAGCCCGTGGAAGCCAAAGTGCCGCAGATCGTCGCTGCGATACATCAGTATCAAGCGCTGTCCAATCTCGCAGCGGCGAAATATAGCGGCAACGTACTCGATGCAATGCAGCGGATTCTCGACGGCGAGGGACCCGGGCAGTCAGCGCGTCAGTTCGCTCAAGCCCACGGCGTCGATCTCGATCAGATGTTCCGTGGTCCCGGCGAGCAGACAAATTTGGAGAAACAGGTCCAGGGCATGCTGAACCCCCCGGGCTCAAATATGGGCTTGACCCACCCGGCAGGCTCCACCACTCCACCTCCTCAAGTGCCTGCGGCCAGTGCACCTGGTTCAGCGATGAATATTACTGGCGGAGGACAGTACGCGGAGCCAGCAGTTGGCCCACATCAAGCCTCGGCTGTGCCGGGCTCACCGATGAATATTAATGCGGCAGCGGCGTTTCCACAGACTCCACCTCGAGCCGCGCCACCACCGGCTGCGGGCCCCATGCCGTCTGCACCCGCACCCGTGCACGGCGCCACCTCCATCCCGGGCGCGGCCTCGGTAAGCGCACCGAGTCCGGGTCTGCCCACGATCGGAGCAACACCCTTAACCGGCGCACCAGTCGCGCCAACAGGTCCGGTGCAGCCGGTTACACCAGCCGACTTGATGCACAGTTTCGACAAGGGAATGCAGGCAGGCACAGCAACAGCGGGTGCGGTGCCGCCACCGCAGATGCCACCGCCGGACCCGCAGGCCCTACCGACTACTCCGACCGCGGGTGCGGGCAGCGTCCCCGTCAACGCACCGGCATATGAGGCACCGGCCGTCGCACACGCGGCAGCCCCCGACGCAACCGCGCCACCGCAGGTCGTCGCGGGATCAGCCAGTCCAGCCGTTGCCGCGCCCGCACCCTCGGGCCCGCTGCCCGCTTACGCCTCGGACATCCGGCCGACGATCCCCACGGCCTCCGCCCCCGTCCTTCCATCGAGCCCCCCGCCGTCGGCGATCGCAAGCTCTGCACCGGTGCATCCCTCAGCGGGACAAAGCAGCCCCGCGGGCCCCACCGTCGTGCGTCCCACCCCCCCGCCAGCGCCACCAGCATCGCCGTCGAGTCTGGGAACCGAGGCCGTCGCAGCCACCGCCACCGGAGCGGTCGCCGGCGCCGCGTCGGCCAGCGCGACCGCGCGGGCGCGGCTGGAGCGACTGGTGGCCGCGGTCGCCCGCCAACAACCCCGCCTAGCCTGGGCGGCCGGAGACCGCCCTGACGAAACCACTGTGCTCACAACCGATCTCGCCAGCGGCTGGATCCCGCCGGGCATCGAGCTCCCGGCAGCGGTCACGCTGCTCTCGCCCGAACGACGCCGCGGCGACCTGGAAACCCTGCTCGGCGAAGTCACCGTTGCCGCCGGCTACACGCCAATCCATCACGTTCCCCAGGAACACGAACCTGTCCCCACATCGTCGCGCCCCCGCCGCCTGCCCGACGTCGACGAGCTCGGTTGGGAGCTCAACCAGGCGACCCAGTGGCGCGATGGCCTACCCCGACTCGCCCACACGCTGGCCAAAGCCGCCACCAGCGGCACGGGAGTGCTGGACAAAGAGGTCGATCTCCTGCAAACGCATCTGCGCGAGATCAGCACCCGCGTTCTGGACAGCTACCCCGAGAACGTCGACGCGCACGACGTCGGCAACTGGCAGCTGCTGGCCGCCATCGAGGCACTGGTAACAGACGACAAGACGGCAGCCAACTATCACCTCGCCTGGTTCCAGGCCTGCAGCACGACCAGCCACAAGGTGAATTGACCGCCAAGACTGCGGTAGTAATCTTTAGTCCAGCTCGGAAGGGGTGGCGGTGTTCGTCGACACTGGATTACTGCATTCGGGGGGAAGCCAGTCTCACCGCGCTGGCGGGCACGCTCAGGACGCCGCCGATCGCCTGTCGCGGGGACCGCTGATGTCGGGAATGTTCGGTGACTTCTCCGCCGCGGAGGAGTTTCACGAAGCGGTGAGCGCGGCCCACGGTGAGCATGTGAAGGGCCTGCAGGCACACGGGGAAACGCTGACCACAATCGGCGGCAAGGCCCACGAGGCCGCCTCACGGTTCACCGAGATGGAGGAGCACAACGCCGCGGAACTGCGGGCCGTGCGATGCAACTCCGCTATATAAGCATTCCCCAGCTGATCGCCGAAGCCGGCGGTGACCCTTGGGCGATCAACAACAGCCTCCAACGTGGCCGTCCCGCACAGATTTCCGATTTGGCGCAGGCGTTTCACAGGGCAGGTCGGTGCACGACGGAGTCCGCCAACGCATTTGAACAAGCGCGCAGCCGCTTTGAGGCGTCCTGGAATCGCGACAACGGCGACAACCCGATCAACGACTCCGCCGAGGTGCAACGCACCGCCCAGAAGCTGGGAGCACAGTCCCTGCAATTACCCAAGATTGGCGTCGACCTGGAAACCATCGCCGCCGCGCTGGCCGAAGCGCAACGAACCGGCTCGACGTTGATCGCGACGTTGGAGAACGAACTACAGCAGATCGACAACCAACTCGGCCAAGCACTCGCACTGGAGAAAGACCCTCACCTCAGCGCCGCGGATAGATCGGCGGTGGATGCGCTCATCAGCCTCTTGGAACAGCAAGCCATCGATGACACCAAATCAACGCTCGCACAGGTTCAGTCAATCCGCAGCGGTTACTCCGACTACCTGCAGAAGTCACTGACGACCCTGCGCACCGATGGATACGACGGGGCGGCCATCCAAGGAGCGGATGCGCCGGAATCGCCTCCCAAACCTGAGGATTCGATTCCGCTCCCACCCCCGGGCGCCAGCACCGAGGACGTCAACCGGTGGTGGAAGTCGCTGACCAAAGAGCAGCAGGACCGGCTGATCGCCCAGCATCCGCCAGATCTGGGAAATCTCAACGGGGTTCCCGTCGTCGCTCGCAGCCAGGTCAACATGGCCGTGCTGAACGACGACCTGCATCGCGTCGAGGACCTCGCCCAGCAGAACGGTATCGCTGTCAACGACGTGCTCAACGATCCAGGCAAATACGGGCTGTCGCCCACCGCGGTCACCCGCTACAACAACGCCTGTCGCACCAAGGAGGGCTTGGCCAAATCCGGAGAAGCCGTGGACCCCTGGAACAGGCATCCGGACATATTCCTGGTTCGGTATCAGCCCGACGCATTCGGCGGAGAGGGCGCCGCGGCCATCGCAATGGGCAACCCCGACGCGGCGGCCAACACCGCGGTCCTGGTGAAAGGGTTGGGAAGCGGGGTGTTCGAAGGAACTCTGGCCAACCCCGACGGTGTGCGTCTCTATGACGAAACCGCCCGCGCTGCGCGGGGCAAGCCGACCTCGGTGGTGATGTGGATCGGCTACGACGCCCCGAACGATGTGACCGACCCCGGCCTGTACGAGCCGAACATGGCACGGACCGGGGGCCAGCTGCTGGCCTCGGATGTCAACGCGTTCGCGATCACTCACGAGGGTGCACCGACGCACACGACGGTGGTCGGCCACTCTTACGGATCCACCGTCGTTTCGGATGCGGCGGCGGCCTACGGCATGCATTCCAACGATGTGGTACTCGTCGGCTCACCCGGCACCGATCTGGCCCACACCGCGGCCGATTTCCATCTCTCACCGGGTGGCCATCTCTACGTCGGCGCGGCCTCCGGCGATGCGGTGACCTGGTCACCCGGTCATGTGACGGGACCGGGTGGCTTCGGTCCGACGCTGGGCGGACTCGGCGACGATCCGTCCGTCGACGGCTACGGCTCGACCCGGTTCAAAGCCGAAGTTCCCGGCTATACCGCCAACCCGATTTACGACCATTCCCACTACTTCGATAATGGGTCGGAGTCGTTGTTCAGCATCGCCGACGTGGTTTCCGGCCACGGTGACGCGCTGGAGCACGACGGCATGACGGCACCGCACCGCGGCGAATACGGAATGGGGAATTGGTTTGACCCCGAGGCCTTCCGCTCGGCGACCACCGGGCACACGCACAGCGCGCCGACAGGCTAACCGCAGAAAGGAAGTGACGAGTGTGGACTCTCGCAACCAGGATCGCCGTCGCGGCGTCAACCATCGGCCTCGTGCTCGCCGGATGCGCTGAGACCGTGCGTAATCCGATATCCCCGCAACAGGCCCGCGCCCAGGCCGTCAACGCCGCCCGCGACATCGTCAATGCCCTGCACGGCCAGGTGACCGAGGCGAAGTTCAGCTATGAATCGTGTAACGACCAGGGCGAGCCGCCATTTCGGGGCGTTGCGAAGGTGTCGTTCTGGCTGCCCGGCATCCCGCACAGCGAACCCGCCGACGCCCAGGCGGTGATCAACGGACTCGTGGCCGACGGGTGGAGCACCGATTCCGATTTCAAATCCCATGCGCCGACCTTGAAGAAGGACAACGTCAACATCATCCTGACCGTGCCGCCGCGACCACCCGCCGGGGTCGAACTCAACAGCCACGCTCGGGTCGATGTCGACGGTGAATGCCGTGACACCACCGATCACCGCACCGACGGCTCGATCGTGCCGGTCGATATCAGCAAGGAAATCCAGCAGCCCTAGTGCTGCCCGGACACCGGCACCACGACGAGCTCGTGCGGCCGGTTGTTGACGGCCAGGGCGCCGTCTTCGGTCACGATGACGATGTCTTCGATGCGGGCGCCCCAATGGCCGGGAAAGTAAATGCCCGGTTCGATCGAAAAGGCCATACCCGCAGTCAAGGCCAGGTCGTTGCCGCTGATGATGTAGGGCTCCTCGTGCACCGAGAGCCCGATGCCGTGGCCGGTGCGGTGCACGAAAAACTCCGCGAGCCCCGCTTCGGCCAGCACGTCGCGGGCGGCGGCGTCGACCTGCTCGGCGGTCACCCCGGGACGAACCACATTGAACGCCGCCCGCTGGGCTCGCTGTAGTAGCGAATACTGCTGTGCGACATCGGGACTGGGCTCACCGATGCTGTAGGTTCGCGTTGAGTCAGAGTGGTATCCGGGTTCGTAGGCTCCCCCGATGTCGACGACGACAATGTCACCGGCCTGCAATTCGCGATCCGAATAACTGTGGTGCGGGTCGGCGCCATGCGGGCCGGAGCCGACGATGATGAAGGACACCTCCGAATGCCCTTCGGCAACAATGGCTTCCGAGATATCCGCCGCGACATCGGCCTCGGTGCGGCCCGGGAGCAGGAACTCCGGCACCCGGGCATGCACCCGGTCGATGGCCGAACCGGCCTTGCGCAGCGCGTCGATCTCGCACTCCTCCTTGACCATCCGCAGCGTGCGCAGGATGTCGGTGGCCAATACCGGTGATAGGCCGAGCAACTCGGCCAACGGCAATAGGTGCAGCGCCGGCATGGAATCGGTGACGGCCGTCGCGGCGGGAGCACCGCCCAGTGCCGCACTCACCAACTGATACGGGTCGTCGCCGTCGACCCAATCGCGCACCGTCAAACCCAGCTCCGCAATCGCCGATCCCTTGAGTGAGGCCAGCTCGAGCCGCGGCACCACCACTGTCGGGTCACCGGCGGCCGGCACCACCAGCGCGGTCAGCCGCTCGAACGTCTGAGCCCGCGACCCACTGAGATAGCGCAGGTCGTATCCCGGGGTGATCACCAGGCCGTCGAGTCCGGCGTCGCCGGTCGCGGCGGCGGCCGCTGCCAGGCGACGGGCGTAGACCGCGGCGTCGAATCGGTGAGAATCCATGGCAGCCAGGCTAACCGCATCCGTCGAACGTCGAGATGATGTGGTGACTTCGCCGGATGGGCGACAACAACTCGACGTTCGGCGCCGTGAAAAGATAGCCCGCATGCCTGCACCTCTGTTGCTGCTCGACGGCGCCAGCATGTGGTTCCGCTCGTATTTCGGGGTGCCGTCGTCGATCACCGCTCCCGACGGCCGGCCGGTCAACGCCGTCCGCGGTTTCATCGACTCGATGGCCGTCGTCATCTCCCAACAGCGGCCCGGTCGGCTGGCGGTCTGCCTCGACCTGGATTGGCGCCCGCAGTTCCGGGTGGACCTGATCCCGTCGTATAAGGCGCATCGGGTGGCCGAGCCGGAGCCGCAGGGCACGCCCGACGTCGAGGAAGTGCCCGACGACCTGACACCGCAGGTCGAGATGATCATGCAGCTCCTCGACGCGTTCGGTATCACGACGGCGGGAGCGGAGGGCTTCGAGGCCGACGACGTGCTGGGCACGCTGGCGGCGCAGGAAAGCAACGACCCGGTCGTCGTGGTCAGCGGGGACCGCGACCTGATGCAGGTGGTCACCGACGATCCCGTCCCGGTTCGGGTGCTCTATCTGGGCCGCGGCCTGGCCAAAGCCACCTTGTTCGGGCCCGCCGAGGTGGCCGAACACTATTCCGTGCCGGTGGACCGCGCCGGGCCGGCCTACGCCGAACTAGCGCTGTTGCGCGGTGACCCGTCCGACGGCCTGCCCGGCGTGCCGGGCGTCGGCGAGAAGACGGCCGCCACGCTGTTGGCGCAGCACGGCTCGCTGGAGCAGATCCTGGCCGCCGCACACGACCCGAAATCCAAGATGGCCAAGGGATTGCGGGCGAAACTACTGACCGCGACCGACTACATCGAGGCCGCCGGTCAGGTGGTGCGGGTGGCCACCGATGCACCGATCACGCTGTCGACGCCCACCGACCAGCTACCGCTGGCCGCCGCCGACCCGCAGCGCACCGCGGCGCTGGCCACGGAATTCGGCGTGGGGTCCTCGATTGCCCGTCTGCAGAAAGCGCTCGACTCGCTGCCGCAGTGACGCGCTACTGCGGCCGGCCGACCTCGTAGGTGCCCTTGTCGTCCTGGAAGGTCACCGTCACGCGCTTCTGCGCGCCGTCGATGCTGACGGCGCAGTCGAACGTGCCGCCCTTCGTCACGGTGGGGTCGGTGCCGTTGTTGCACTTGACGTCTTTGACGTTCTTCGCGCCGTAGCCGTTGGTTTCGTCAGTCAGGACCTGCTGCACGCCGGTCTGCGCCTTGTTGACGTCCAGCTTGGTGGTGACGAAGAAGCCGGGCTCCCAGAAGCCGAGCACCAGCACGACCGCGATGAGCAGAAAGGCGATCGCTCCGCCCACGCCGCCGATCAGCGCCATCGAACGCTTCTTTTTCGGTTGCTCGTAGCCCGGGTACTGCTGCGGGTATTGACCCGGCTGACCGTATTGGCCCGGCTGACCGTACTGGCCGGGCTGACCGTACTGGCCCGGCTGCGCGTACTGACCGTACTGGCCGGGCTGACCGTACTGGCCCGACTGACCGGGCTGCCCATACTGACCCGGCTGACCGTATCCGGGCTGTGGCTGCTGGGGGTAGGGCTGCTGGTAAGCGTGCTCGGCAGGCTGCTGGTATTGCGGGTAGTCGGCGGGCGGCGGGTACGCGGGGGCCTGCCACGTCCCCTCCTGGGTCGGCGGTTGCTGCTGTTGCCAGGGTGAGCCCACCTGACCCACCTGAGTCGGTTCCTGCGAGCGATCGCCACCCTCGCCGGGCGGTTGCCACTGCTGGCCCGGGTCCGATCCGTGCGGTCCGCTCATCATTTCTCCTCAATCGCCTTGTGTCCTGGCCCTGTAACGGTAGCTCGGGCCCAGCCTACCCGGCGTCAACAGCGACGACGCCGCGCCGAACATCGTTGATGGCGCGCTTTGCCGTGGCCCGCAGTTCAGCATCCGGCGCGGCATTGCGAACCTGGTCCAACAGATCGAGCACCTGACGACACCACCGTACGAAATCCCCGGCCAACAAGGGCGAACCGCTGCCGGTCGCGTCGGCAGCGGCCAATGAGCCGGCCAGGTCGCCGGTCCGGGCCCATTGATGGATGACGGTGACGAAGCCGTCGTCGGGTTCGCGGCTCGGCGCGATGCGGTGGGTCTGCTCGTCGGCGCGCAGCGCGAACGACAGCTTCGCTGTCTGCTGCAGGGCCTGCCGCAACTTCGGAGTGGGCGCCTCAGCGGCAAACGGAGCGCCGGGGCCGTCGCCACCGCGCGTCTCGTAGAGCACCGACGACACCACCGCGGCCAACTCGGCGGGCTTCAGTTCGGCCCACGCGCCGGTGCGCAGGCATTCGGCGACCAGCAGATCGCTCTCGCTGTAGATCCGGGCCAACAACCGGCCGTCGTCGGTGACCCGCGGATCAGTCGCGGAGCCCTTGATGAATTCGCGCTCCGTGAGCAGCCCGACGATCCGGTCGAACGTGCGGGCCAGCGAGTTGGTCGCCGCGGCGACCTTCTTTTCCAGCTGCGCGTTGTCGCGTTCGATGCGCAGGTAACGCTCGGCCTCACGGACTCCCGCCTCGACGCCCGGGCTGTTGTGCGCCGGGTGGCGACGCAACTCCGCCCGCAACGACGCAAGCTCCGGGTCGTGGAAGCCGCCATCGGCATCCGCGGCGCGACGGCGAGACGGAACGTCCAGCCCGGCGGCGGCCGACCGCAGCGCCGAGGCCAGATCGCGGCGCACCCTCGGCTGACGGTGTTCGACCCGCTTGGGCAGCGACATCGATCCGACCGGCTCGGAAGCACCCGAGTAGTCGGCCGACGAAATCCGGCCCGCCCAACGGTGTTCGGTGAGCACCAGCGGCCGCGGGTCGTCGCCGTCGCGCGCCGATTCCAGCACCACGGCCAGCCCGCTGTGCCGGCCGTGGGTGATGGTGATGATGTCGCCGCGGCGCAGCCCGGCCAGCGCCTGGTTGGCGGCCTGCCGTCGGTGCAGCCTCGACGCCCTTGACTGCGCGCGCTCCATCTCCGAAATCCGCGCACGCATCCGGGCGTATTCCAGGATCGGCGCCTGGGCCCCGCCGAGCTCGGCAGCGATCTCGTCGGCCATCCGCTTACCCCGGTCGATGCCGCGGACCAATCCGACGACGGAGCGGTCGGCCTGATACTGCGCGAACGACTGCTCCAGCAGCTGATGCGCCTGCTCCGGGCCCATGTGCTGCACCAGATTGATGGTCATGTTGTACGACGGGGTGAACGAGCTGCGCAGCGGGAAGGTCCGGGTCGACGCGAGCCCGGCCACCGCCGACGGCTCCGAGGTCTCCTCGCCGGGATGCCAGAGCACCACCGCGTGACCCTCGACATCGATGCCGCGCCGGCCGGCCCGCCCCGTCAACTGGGTGTACTCCCCCGGCGTCAGCGGCACGTGTGCCTCGCCGTTGAACTTCACCAGCCGCTCCAGCACCACGGTGCGGGCGGGCATGTTGATGCCGAGCGCCAGGGTTTCGGTGGCGAACACCGCCCTGACCAGGCCCGCGGTGAACAGCTCCTCGACCGTGTGCCGGAAGGCCGGCAGCATGCCGGCGTGGTGGGCCGCCAAACCGCGCAGCAGTCCTTCCCGCCACTCGTAGTAGCCGAGCACCGCGAGGTCGGCTTCCGCGAGGTCTGAGCACCGGTGCTCGATCACCTCGGCGATCTGAGCGCGTTCCTCCTCGCTGGTGAGCCGCAGCGGCGAGCGCAGGCACTGCTGAACCGCGGCGTCGCAACCGGCCCGGGAGAACACGAACGTGATCGCCGGCAACAGCCCTTCGGAGTCCAGCGTCGCGATCACGTCCGGGCGCGCGGGCGGCCGGTAGAAGCGCGGACGGCCCGGCCGTCCGGAACCGCGGTGCCGGGGCTGCCAGTCGCTCATCCGGTCCGCGTCGCGGCGATGCGCGATGTGGCGCAGCAGTTCGGGATTCACGCGCGGCGAACGATCGGCGGCCGGTTTCTCGTTCTCGTAGTCGAACAGGTCCAACAAACGCTTGCCGACGAGAACGTGTTGCCACAGCGGCACCGGCCGGTGCTCGTCGACCACCACCGTCGTGTCGCCGCGCACGGTCTGGATCCAGCCGCCGAACTCCTCGGCGTTGCTCACCGTTGCCGACAGGCTGACCAGTCGCACCTCGTCGGGCAGATGCAGGATCACCTCCTCCCACACCGGGCCCCGCATCCGGTCGGCCAGGAAATGCACCTCGTCCATCACTACATGGGAAAGCCCTTGCAGCGCAGCCGAATCCGCGTAGAGCATGTTGCGCAGCACTTCGGTGGTCATGACCACCACGGGCGCATCGGCGTTCAGCGACACGTCGCCGGTCAACAGCCCGATCCGGTCGCGGCCATAGCGCGCCGTCAGATCGGTGTGCTTCTGGTTGCTCAGTGCCTTGAGCGGGGTGGTGTAGAAGCACTTACCGCCACCCGCCAGCGCCAGGTGTACGGCGAATTCGCCGACCACCGTCTTTCCGGCGCCCGTTGGCGCGCAGACCAGAACGCCATGACCCCGTTCGAGTGCGGCGCAGGCCCGCGTCTGGAAGTCGTCGAGCGCAAACGGCAGTTGCGCGGTGAACCGAGGCAGCTCGGTCAACTCGGCCACACCGTCGTCTGGTGCCGTCGGCATCTACGTCACGTCGTCGTGTTGCCCGGCGATGAACGACGGTTCCGGTGCCGGCTCGGATATCGGCTGGGCCGGCTCGATGACCGATGCTTCGTCATCCGAGATCTGAGTTTGGGCTTCGCGCTTGGCTTTTCGCTTGTCGTGGATGCGGGCGATTTGGATGGCCAGCTCTTGCAGCACGGACAGCGCTACCCCCAGCGCGGTCATCGAAAACGGGTCCGAGCCGGGCGTGAATATCGCCGCGAACACGAACATTCCGAAGATCATGCCGCGCCGCCACGCTTTGAGCTTTTGATAGGTGAGAATGCCCGCCATGTTGAGCATGACGATCAGCAGCGGGAACTCGAAGCTGACGCCGAATACCACCAGCAGATTGATCAGGAAGCCGAAGTAGCGGTCCCCGGACAGCGCGGTCACCTGCACGTCGCTGCCGACGGTCAGCAGGAAGTTCAGCGCCTTGGACAGCACGAAGTAGGCCAGCACCGAGCCGCCGATGAACAGCACCGCGGCGGGGATCACGAACCCGATCGCGAAGCGGCGTTCCTTCTGATAAAGGCCGGGCGTGATGAACGCCCACAGCTCGTAGAACCACACGGGGCAGGCCAGCACGATCCCGGCCGTCATGCCGACCTTGAGCCGCAGCATGAACTGGTCGAACGGCGCGGTGGCCAGCAATCGGCACTGCCCGTCGGCGCTGATGCTCGCGCGCGCCGACTGCGGCAGCGAGCAGTAGGGATGGCGTAGCCACTCGCCCAGGCTCTCCAGCCCGAACAGCGGATGCCCGTACCACACGAATCCCAGAATCGTGGTGACCAGGATCGCGGCCAGCGAGATCAGCAGCCGGGTGCGCAGCTCGGTGAGGTGATCGACCAGCGACATCGTCGCGTCGGGATTGGTCCGACTGCGCCTATTGCGCGGGTTGAGGTGCTTCAGGAACGCAGCAGTGCGCGCTGAAGTCTTGAGTGTTTTCACGACGGTCGGTCAATGGCGCTCGGGCACCGCGGCCGATGCCCGGCTAAGCGGGGCGCGCTTCAGTGTGGCCCTGCTCGGGGGTCGCCGACGGGTCGACCCGCTGCGACTGCACCGGCTGGGGGGCCGCGGCAGGGGTTTCGATGGAAGGCGCGTCGGACTTGCTTTCCGTCTGCATTTCACGCAGCTCGGACTTGAAGATGCGCATCGACTTGCCCAGCGAGCGCGCTGCGTCCGGGAGCTTCTTGGCACCGAACAGCAGGATTACGACGACCGCGAGGATCGCCCAGTGCCAGGGACTAAGACTGCCCACTTTGATTACCTCCAGACGTCCACCCGATGCTACCGCAGCTGAGCCAACTGCCGGTGTGCCCGCGCCGTGCGGTCAGGACGTCACTGCCTGGTAGGACTCCAAGGCCGCCGCCGCGGCATCCCGTACCCGCTGCGCGAGCGACGGCGGTTCAACCACCTGCACGTCCGGCCCGAATCCCAGCACCAGGCGTGTCATCCAGTCCTCGGAGGCATAAGTCATGACCGCCTCGCACGATCCGTCCGGCAGCTCGCGTACGTCGCGCATCGGGTAGTACTCGAACATCCACGACGCCGAGAGCGCCACCCGCAGCCTGGCCGACGGCAGGGACGGATCGCCGTCGAACAGCGACGTGTCCGGCCGCGCCTGCAGGGCCGGCTCCGGTGGGGCGGCCGGCTCGCCCAGCTCGGTGGCCTCGACGATCCGGTCGAATCGGAACAGCCGCACTCCTTCGGCTTCCCGGGACCAGGCCTCCAGGTAGCTGTGACCGCCGATCAGCAGCACCCGGATGGGGTCGACGATTCGGCTGGTCAGCGTGTCGTGTGAGGCGGAGTAGTAGTCGATGGCCAGCGCGTGCTTGTACTGCACGGCCGTGCGCACGGTGGCCGCGGCCCGGTTCTCGATCGGCGCCGGCTCGTCGATAGCCGTCACCGAGCTCGTGGCGTCATGTCCGACGGCACCGGCCGCGGCGGCGATCTTGGCGATCGCGCTGCGCGCCGCCTCCGGATCGACCACGCCCGGAATGTCGGCCAGCGCCCGCAGCGCGACCAGCAGGCCGGTGGCCTCCGGCGAGGTGAGCTTGAGCGGCCGGTCGATGCCCGCCGAGAACGTGACCTCGATGGTGTCGCCGGAGAACTCGAAGTCGATCAGATCACCCGGGAAGTAGCCGGGAAGCCCGCACATCCACAGCTGGTTGAGGTCCTCTTCCAGCTGTTTGGCCGACACCCCGAGCTTGGCGGCGGCCTCGGCGCGGGTGATCCGCGGATTGGCCTGGAAATACGGCACCATGTTGAGCAGCCGGACCAGGCGGGTGGACACGGGGGTCATGGGCGCCGCTCCTCCTCATCGCTGCGCTCTGCATCGTCGTCGACGCGGGTCATGCCAACTCCTCCGCGTGGGCGCGCAGCCGGGCCAGCACATCCTCGCGCAGCGGTTGCGGCTCTAGTACGACGGCGTCGGCTCCGTATCCGGCGATTTCGCGGGCCAGCCGGTCGGTTGAGCTGATGTCGATTTCGATCACTTCGCCGTCGCGGCCGCCCAGTTGCCGGGCGCCGGTGGACCGTCCGGCGCGCCGCAACGCGGTGGCCCGCCCGTCGGCGACCCACACCAGGGCCCGCGCGCCGGTCGGCGTCTCGGCGACCGTCTGGGCGACGATCCTGCGCAGGTCGATCCCCTCGGGGGTGGTGACGGCGCCGGCCGGCCCGATTGGCGCAACCTCGGCGCCGATGCGGGAGAGCCGGAAGGTGCGGGTGGCGTCGCGATCACGGTCGTGGCCGACGAGATACCAACGGCCCTTTTCGGTGACCACGCCCCATGGCTCGACCGTGCGCATGGTGTAGGGCTCGGCGCGTGACGGCCGATGCGGGAACTGCACGGCCTGCCGGGAGTCGATGGCGGACAACAGGATTCCGAGCACTTGCTCGGACCCGCGCAGGCCCGGCACGCCCTCCGGGGAGGCGATCGCCACCGGGGCTTCGGGATCCACGTCGACGCCGGCGGCGCGCAGCTTGAGCAGCGCACCCTGGGTGGCAGTGATCAGCTCGGGCGACTCCCACAGCTGGGTGGCGACGGCGACCGCCGCCGCCTCATCCGCGGTCAGCTCGACCGCCGGCAGCGAGTACGCGTCCCGGTTGATGCGGTAGCCCTCGGTGGGGTCCAGCGCCGACACCCGACCGACCTCGAGGGGGATGCCGAGGTCACGCAGCTCGTTCTTGTCGCGTTCGAACATCCGGGAAAAGGCCTCAAGGCTGGGGCTTTCCGAATATCCCGCCACGCTGGAGCGGATTTTTTCCGCGGTGATGTAGCCGCGAGTGGACAGCAGGGCGATGACGAGATTGACCAGCCGTTCGACTTTCGAGGTCGCCATTTGCTCCAGGTTAGATGGCCCGCACCCCGCGCGTGCACCGACTCGCCAACGTCACTTTGGCCACACCAGCCACATGAGCCCCCGTTTGGTCGGGCACAGTCCCTTCTCAAAGTTGATATCGCATGCGCTATCGACTTTGCGGTTGAACCATGGGACGCCACGCCGGGGCCAGTGTGACTGGTGTGACCGCGAGCTACATGCTGGCGATGAGCCGCTTGACCCGCTCGTCGACCGCCCGGAAGGGGTCTTTGCACAGCACGGTGCGTTGCGCCTGGTCGTTGAGCTTGAGGTGAACCCAGTCGACGGTGAAGTCGCGGCCGGCCGCCTGGGCGGCGCTGATGAACTCGCCACGCAGCCGAGCGCGGGTGGTCTGAGGCGGGTTGTCAACGGCTTCGGCGATGTCCTCGTCGGTGGTGACGCGAGCGGCCAGACCCTTGCGCTGCAGCAGGTCGAAGACCCCGCGGCCGCGCTTGATGTCGTGATACGCCAGGTCGAGCTGGGCGATCTTCGGGTCGGACAGCTCCATGTTGTAGCGGTCCTGATAGCGCTGGAACAGTTTGCGCTTGATCACCCAGTCGATCTCGGTGTCGACCTTGGCGAAGTCCTGGCTTTCGACGGCGTCCAGCTGCCGGCCCCACAGGTCGACGACCTGCTCGATCTGAGCGTTGGGCTCCCGGGTCTGCAGGTGCTCGACGGCGCGGCTGTAGTACTCGCGCTGGATGTCCAGCGCGCTGGCCTGACGCCCGCCGGCCAAGCGCACCGGGCGGCGGCCGGTGACGTCGTGGCTGACCTCGCGGATCGCGCGGATCGGGTTGTCCAGCGAGAAGTCGCGGAACGGCACACCGGATTCGATCATCTCGAGCACCAGCGCGGCGGTGCCCACCTTGAGCATCGTGGAGGTCTCGCACATGTTCGAGTCGCCGACGATGACGTGCAGTCGCCGGTACTTCTCGGCGTCGGCGTGCGGCTCGTCGCGGGTGTTGATGATGGGGCGACTACGGGTGGTCGCCGAGGAGACGCCTTCCCAGATGTGCTCGGCGCGTTGGGAAAGGCAGAACGTCGCGGCCTTGGGTGTCTGCAGCACCTTGCCCGCCCCGCAGATCAGCTGGCGGGTGACCAGGAACGGCAGCAGCACATCGGAGATCCGGGAGAACTCGCCGGCCCGCACGATCAGATAATTCTCGTGGCAGCCGTAGGAGTTGCCCGCCGAGTCGGTGTTGTTCTTGAACAGGTAGATGTCGCCGCCGATGCCTTCGTCGGCAAGCCGCTGCTCGGCGTCTACCAGCAGGTCTTCCAGCACCCATTCCCCGGCCCGGTCGTGGGTGACCAGCTGCACCAGGCTGTCGCACTCGGCGGTGGCGTACTCGGGGTGGCTGCCGACGTCGAGGTACAGGCGGGCGCCGTTGCGCAAGAAGACGTTGGAGCTGCGTCCCCAGGACACCACCCGACGGAAAAGGTAGCGGGCTACCTCGTCCGGCGACAGGCGACGATGGCCGTGGAACGTGCAGGTGACACCGAACTCAGTCTCGATGCCCATGATTCGTCGCTGCACACAATCGAGGGTACTGGTTGTCTAACCGCGACGGTGAAGAAGCCGCGCCCGCGGGTTTAATCCGAAGACGCGTCGTCAGGATCCGCGGCGTCGCCGTTGGATTCCGAGCCCTTCGAATCCACCTCCTGCAGGAGGTTTTCCAGGGTGTGCCGACCGATCCGCCGGAACGCGCGCCGCGGCCGGTTGACGTCCAGGATGGCGACCTCGAGGCTGGTCACGTCCAGTGTCGGCTGGTCGCCGTTCGGGGAGTCGGCACTGCCGGCCCGCAGCGCGTCGACCGCGATCCCCAAAGCGTCGCGCAGGTCGGCGTTTTCGGCGTACGACTCCTTGAGCGCGGTCGCGATCGGCTCGGTGGTGCCGCCCATCACCACGAAGTGCGGCTCGTCGGCGATGGACCCGTCGTAGGTGATCCGGTACAACTCAGGCGGTTTGGTCTGGCCGTAGTGGGCGACCTCCGCGACGCATAACTCGACCTCGTAGGGCTTGGCCTGCTCGGTGAAGATGGTGCCCAGGGTCTGCGCGTAGACGTTGGCCAGCTGGCGGCCGGTGACGTCGCGGCGGTCGTAGGCGTAGCCGCGGGTGTCGGCGAACTGGATGCCACCGCGACGCAGATTGTCGAATTCGTTGAACTTGCCGGCGGCCGCGAAGCCGACCCGGTCGTAGAGTTCGCTGATCTTCTGCAGGGAGCGCGACGGGTTCTCGGCGACGAACAGCACGCCGCCGGCGTAGGCCAGCGCCACCACGCTACGGCCCCGCGCGATGCCCTTGCGCGCGAGCTCGCTGCGCTCACGCATCGCCTGCTCAGGCGAGATGAAATACGGGAAGCTCACTTCTCACCGCCATCCGGGCCGAAAGTGTCGGCGCGCGAGCGGCTTTCGATGACCTCGCGGGCCAGCTCGGCGATGCGGCTCTCGGGCACGTCGGCAGCTCCTTCGGCCCCGATGGCGACCGCCGTGGGGAAGATGCCGCGAACCAGATCCGGTCCCCCGGTAGCGGAGTCGTCGTCGGCGGCGTCGTACAGCGCCTCCACGGCCACCCGCAGCGCGGAATCGAGGTCGGTGACTCGGGCGTACAGCTTCTTGATCGAGGACTTGGCGAAGATCGACCCCGACCCCACCGACTGGTAGCCCTCTTCCTCGATGTTCCAGCCGCCCGCCGCATCGAAAGACACAATGCGCCCGGCGCTTTCCGGATCGGCGGCGTGGATGTCGTAGCCCGCCAGCAGCGGCAGCGCCACCAGCCCCTGCATCGCGGCGGCGAGGTTGCCGCGCACCATGATCGCGAGCCGGTTTACCTTGCCGGCGAAGGTGAGCGGTACGCCTTCCAGCTTCTCGTAGTGCTCGAGCTCCACGGCGTAGAGGCGGGCGAATTCGACGGCGATCGCGGCCGTGCCGGCGATGCCGGTCGCGGTGTAGTCGTCGGTGATGTAGACCTTCTTGACGTCGCGGCCGGCGATCATGTTGCCCTGCGTGGAGCGCCGGTCACCGGCGATGACCACACCACCGGGGTATTTCAGGGCGACGATCGTGGTGCCGTGCGGCAGATGCCCGGCGTCACCACCGGATTGGCCACCGCCGCCGCCCAGCACTGCGGGTAGCAATTCCGGCGCCTGGCGGCGCAACAGGTCGGCGAATGAGGACGTATTTATGGCGGAGAATCCGGGTAGCGACGAGTTAGTGGGCAGACGATCGGGAAAAGGCCAGGTCACTGTCCGCCCTTTTGGACGTACGCACGAACGAAGTCCTCCGCGTTTTCCTCAAGGACGTCGTCAATCTCGTCGAGCAGATCGTCGGTTTCCTCGGTCAGTTTCTCGCGACGCTCTTGACCCGCGGCGGTGGTGCCAACGACGTCATCGTCGTCGTCGCCGCCTCCGCCACGCTTGGTCTGCTCCTGCGCCATCGCCGCCTCCTGCTTCGTGGGCTGTTCACTGGCCGCTTAAACATGCCCGTTGGTATCTCTACCCTACCGGTCAAAGCCGACGTTCTTCGGTTAACAAGCCTCAGCTCGTCAGTTGTTGCACCAGTTCGGCGGCACTGTCCACGGAGTCCAGCAGCGCCCCGACGTGCGCCTTGCTGCCCCGCAGCGGCTCCAGCGTCGGGATGCGCACCAGCGAATCGCCACCGAGATCGAAAATCACCGAGTCCCAACTGGCCGCGGCGATGTCGGCCCCGAATCTGCGCAGGCATTCGCCGCGGAAATACGCGCGAGTGTCCGTCGGCGGATTGTCCACCGCCTCGATCACCTGGTGCTCGCTGACCAGACGCTTCATCGAGCCGCGCGCGACCAGCCGGTTGTATAGACCCTTGTCCAGCCGGACGTCGGAATATTGCAGGTCGACCAGGTGCAGCCGCGGCGCCGACCAGCTCAGGTTCTCCCGCTGCCGGAAACCCTCGAGCAGTCGCAGCTTCGCCGGCCAGTCCAGCAGCTCCGCGCATTCCATCGGGTCCCGCTCCAGCAGGTCGAGCACGTGCGCCCAGGTTTCAACGACGTCGGCCGCCCGCGGATCGGGGTCGCGGCCGTCGATCAGCTTGGCGACCCGGTCGAGGTAAATGCGTTGCAGCGCAAGGGCGGTCAGCTCGCGGCCGTCGGCCATGGCCACCGCGACGCGCAGCGCCGGGTCACGGCTGATCGCGTGGACCGCGTGCACCGGCCGGGCCAGCGCCAGATCGCTCAGGTCGATACCGTGCTGCGGGCCATCTTCGATCAGGTCCAGAACCAGCGCCGTGGTGCCCAGCTTCAAGTAAGTCGACGTCTCGGCGAGGTTGGCGTCGCCGATGATGACGTGCAGCCGGCGATACCGGTCGGCGTCGGCGTGCGGTTCGTCACGGGTGTTGATGATGCCGCGCTTCAGCGTGGTCTCCAGCCCGACCTCGACCTCGATGTAGTCGGAGCGCTGGGACAGCTGGAAGCCGGGGTCGTCACCCGAGGGGCCGATACCGACCCGGCCAGAACCGGTGACGACCTGCCGGGACACCAAAAACGGGGTCAGACCAGCGATAATGGCCGAAAACGGCGTCTGTCGCGACATCAGGTAGTTCTCGTGCGACCCGTACGAGGCACCCTTGCCGTCGACGTTGTTCTTGTAGAGCTGCAGCTTGGCCGCCCCGGGCACGCTGGCGACGTGCCGTGCGGCGGCCTCCATCACCCGCTCACCGGCCTTGTCCCAGATCACCGCGTCCAGCGGGTCGGTGCACTCCGGCGCGGAGTATTCGGGGTGCGCGTGGTCGACGTAGAGCCGCGCACCGTTGGTCAGAATCATGTTGGCCGCGCCGACCTCGTCGGCGTCGACCACCGGCGGCGGCCCGGCCGAGCGACTCAGGTCGAAACCGCGGGCGTCGCGCAGCGGCGACTCCACCTCGTAATCCCAGCGGGTGCGCTTGGCGCGTTGAATACCGGCGGCGGCCGCATAGGCCAACACCGCCTGAGTCGAGGTAAGGATCGGGTTGGCAGTCGGGTCGGACGGCGACGAAATGCCGTACTCGACCTCCGTCCCGATAATCCGTTGCATCCGTTCAGCGTAGGCCGGACGACGATGCGCCACGCGTGGGGGGAACCGCGCGGCCGGTACGGGGACGCCGCAGATCGTTGAAATACCTTCTGGCCAAAGATGCTTCAGGACTCAACCCGCGTGCGGCGCGACGGCCGCGCTGGCGCGCCGCCGAACGAATCCTGACCTGCGCGAAAACGTCCAACACAGCGGTTGCTGCGCCACTAAGGTGACCCGGTGTGAACCTAACTCTGCGCCGCACGCCGGGCAGCCAGAAGGCGGCGACCGCCGAGGCGGAACGGTGGTTCCTCGAGCGCGGCCTGCCGTCCGTGCTGACCCGGCGGGGCCGATGGCGACGACTCTGGCCGCGGTGCGCTCCGATGCTGGCCGCGTGGGCGGGGCTCGAGGCCTGTCTGCTGGGCGTGTATTTCGTCAGCGACGGCCACGAGGTCTTCATTGAGGGGACACCGACAACCCGGCAATGGGTCATCCTGGCGTTGCTCGGGGCCGCTCTCCCGCTGGCGGCTCTGCTCGGCTGGCTGGTGTCGCGGGTCTCGCGCGCGAGCGTCCGCGCGACGATCGCGACCGTGGCGCTGGCCTTCGCGGTCGTCTGCGGGGTCGTCGAAAGCGGCCCTCTCCAACTGACCCGGGACGCCGTGATTCTGGTCCTGGTGCTGCTGCTGACCGGCTCGGGCGTCGGATCGGTGCTCGCCTGGGCGGTGCGCATGACGTTCGAGCACCTTGCCACGGTCGGCACGCTGGCGATCCGGGCCCTGCCGATTGTGCTGCTGACCGCGTTGGTGTTCTTCAACACCTACGTCTGGCTGATGGCGGCCACCATCAACGGGAAGCGGATCTCGCTGGCAATATTCTTTCTGCTCGGCATCGCGGGGGCATTCGTCGTATCCAAGACCGTGGAACGGGTGCGGCCGCTGCTGAAGTCGACGGCGTCGCTGCCCGAAGGCAGCGACCGCCTCGCCGACACTCCCTTCGCAGCGATGCTTGACCCGTCGCCGGGCCCAGTTTTGAAGAAGGCGGAACGCCTCAATGTGGTTTTCCTGCTCGCCGCCTCGCAACTCGTGGAGATCCTGGTGGTGGCACTCGTCGGCGGAACGATGTACCTCATTCTCGGGCTGATCATTCTGACGCCACAGCTGCTCAACGAATGGACCCACACCTACGTCAGCACCGCGACGGTCATGGGATGGACACTGCCCGTACCGGATTCGCTGATCCACATGTGCCTGTTCCTCGGCGCGTTGACGTTCATGTACATCAGCGCCCGTGCCGTCGACGACGCCGAGTACCGGGGCATGTTCCTCGACCCGCTCATCGACGACCTGCATGTCGCGCTGGCAGCCCGCAACCGCTACCGAGGCGCCATCACCGACGTCGCCACAACGACAGAAAGCGAGTAACAAGTGCCTGACTTGTCTGGAAAGCGTTACGGCGAAGTGCTTCTCGTCGAGGTCGGCGAATCCGGTCCACAAGCCACCGTCTACAACAGCTTCGGACTCAACGACTGTCCGGCCGAGCTGTGGTCCGCGCTCGACCCGCAGGCCATCGCGAAGGAACACGGTGCGGCCGCGGCGCTGCTCAACGGTCCGCGCTACTGGCTGATGAACGACATCGAAAAGCACGCCGAGGGCCCGCAGGAGCGCTTGACGTTCGGCGGGATCGAGATGATCAAGCAAGCCACCGTGCAGCTCTCGTCGATGAACCCCGCCCCGTACACCGTCAACGAAGTGGCCCGCAATACGGTCTTCGTCTTCAACGCCGGCGAAGAGATATACGAACTCATCGATCCCGACGGCAAGCGCTGGGTCATGCAGACCTGGAGCCAAGTCGCCGACCCCAACCTGTCGCGGGCCGACCTGGCCGGGCTGGCCGGGCGGCTCACGCTGCCCGAGGGGTGGCGCTATCAGCCGCGCGTGCTCACCGAGACATTGCGGGTGGACACGACGACTCGCCCCGCCCGCGTGACGCAGGACGACCTGACGAACAGCTACTCGTTCGAATTCGACTGAGCCGACTAGAGATTGGATCCCTAGAGGTACTGGCCGAGGTTCGATTCGGTGTCGATGGCGCGCGACGCGCTCGACGACTTGCCGGTGACCAGGGTGCGGATGTACACGATCCGCTCGCCCTTCTTGCCCGAGATCCGCGCCCAGTCATCGGGATTGGTCGTGTTGGGCAGGTCCTCGTTCTCGGCGAACTCGTCGACGATCGAGTCGAGCAGATGCTGAATGCGTAGCCCGTGCTGCCCGGTCTCCAGCACCGACTTGATCGCGTTCTTCTTCGCCCGGTCGACGACGTTCTGGATCATGGCCCCGGAGTTGAAGTCCTTGAAGTACATGACTTCCTTGTCACCGTTGGCGTAGGTGACCTCGAGGAAACGGTTGTCGTCGATCTCGGCGTACATCCGCTCGACGACCTTCTCGATCATCGCCGCGATGCAGGCCGAACGGTCACCGTCGAACTCGGCGATGTCGTCGGCATGCACCGGCAGGTTCTCGGTCAAGTACTTCGAGAAGATGTCCTGTGCCGCTTCGGCATCGGGCCGCTCGATCTTGATCTTCACGTCGAGACGCCCCGGCCGCAGGATCGCGGGGTCGATCATGTCCTCGCGGTTCGACGCGCCGATCACGATGACGTTCTCGAGTCCCTCCACGCCGTCGATCTCGCTGAGCAGCTGCGGGACCACCGTGGTCTCGACATCCGACGAGACGCCGGTGCCGCGGGTGCGGAAGATCGAGTCCATCTCGTCGAAGAACACGATCACCGGTGTTCCCTCGGACGCCTTCTCGCGGGCCCGCTGGAAGATCAGCCGGATGTGCCGCTCGGTCTCGCCGACGAACTTGTTCAGCAGCTCGGGACCCTTGATGTTCAAGAAGTACGACTTGGCCTCGCGGGCGTCGTCGCCACGCACCTCGGCCATCTTCTTGGCCAACGAGTTGGCGACCGCCTTGGCGATCAGCGTCTTACCGCAGCCGGGCGGGCCGTAGAGCAACACCCCCTTGGGCGGCCGCAGCGAGTACTCGCGGTACAGCTCCTTGTGCAGGAACGGCAGCTCCACGGCATCGCGGATCTGCTCGATCTGGCGAGTCAGGCCACCGATGTCCTGGTAGCTGACGTCGGGCACCTCTTCCAGCACCAGGTCCTCGACCTCGGCCTTGGGAATGCGCTCGAACGCGTAGCCGGCTTTGGTGTCGACCAGTAGAGAATCGCCAGGCCGCAACTTGCGCGGCCTGGTGTCATCGTTGAGTGCGTCCGGAACGCCGTCCGGCAAGTCCTCCGCCACCAGCGGGTCCGCGAGCCACACGATCCGTTCCTCGTCGGCGTGCCCCACGACCAATGCCCGGTGCCCGTCGTTGAGCACCTCCCGCAAAGTCGAGATCTCGCCGACCGATTCGTACGTCCCCGCTTCAACGACGGTCAGGGCTTCGTTGAGCCGAACCGTCTGGCCCTTGCGCAGGGATGGCACGTCGATATTGGGCGAGCACGTCAGTCGCATCTTGCGACCCGAGGTGAACACGTCGACCGTTTCGTCCTCGTGACTCCCGAGCAAAACGCCGTAGCCGCTGGGCGGCTGCCCCAGCCGGTCGACTTCTTCCCGCAGCGCCAACAACTGCTGCCGGGCTTCTTTAAGAGTTTCCATTAACTTGGAATTACGGGAGGCAAGCGAGTCGATGCGGGCTTCGAGCTGATGCACGTCGCGCGAGGAGCGGGTGCCGCCCTGCGATCCGGCTGCCTGCTCGAGTTGCTCACGCAACACTGCTGCCTCGCGGCGCAACTGTTCCAATTCGGCAGCATCGCCGCTGGACATGTCAGTTTCGCGATTGATACCGAATGCTTCAGAACGCTCTGAGTCACCCATGTTGCGCTCCTTTCCCGCCCCGAATTGATGCGGTGGATCCCTATAACGCTACCGGCGATCGGCTGTTCATGCGTGAACTCAAAAGCCATCAAAAGTCGCGTCGTTACTCCCGCTGGTAACCTCGGCGTCGATTTGGGACCACCGAGAGGACACCCGTGACCGCAAAACCCCTCGCCACAGGCATTGCCGTGGCCGCGGTCATCAACGCAAGGTTTCCAACTGTGACTTCCATTGCACCAGTTGACCCGACCGCAGCAACCACCCCCCTCCAAGAATCAGGCGTGGCCGAATAGCCCGGCCGACCCGACGGATGCACCGACACCTGTCCGTAGCACTGAGCGCCGCCACCACGGTGGCGGCCCTCGGGCTGGCGGCATGCTCGCACAGCGAACCCAAGGTGCTGCCGTCGAGTAGTTCGGCGGCCGCCGCGCCCACGTCCACTCCGCTGATCGTCACGGCTCCCCCGACGGCTCCCGTGCCGGTGCCCGAGGCTCTGGTCGAAGTGCTGAACCGGCTTGTCGACCCGAACATTCCGGGCGTCAACAAGGTGAACCTCGTCGAAGGCGCGACGCCGGAGAGCGCCGCCACGCTGGATAAATTCGTCAACGCGCTGCGTGACAACGGCTACTTGCCGATGACTTTCGTGGCGAACAACATCGCGTGGTCGGACAAGAATCCGTCCAACGTGGTGGCCACCGTCAGCGTCAACACCGCCAAGGGAAGCAACGGCGCGTTCACCTTCCCGATGGAGTTCGCACCCCTCCAGGGCGGCTGGCAGCTTTCCCGACGAACAGCGGAAATGCTGTTGGCACTGGGCAACTCGCCGGCCCCGACGCCACCGCCGCCAAGCCCGACTCTTCCGCTGCCCCCGCCGCCGGAACCCGTCCAGCCTCCCGCTCCGCCTCCCGCACCGCCGCCCGCGCCCGCCCCGCCGCCCGCTCCGGCTCCGGCACCGCCGCCCGAGTCCACCCCTGCGCAAGCTCCGCCTGGCTGATGTGGATCGCCTGGCTCGAATTCGACGTGTTGCTGGGCGACGTGCGATCGCTCAAGCAGAAGCGATCGGTGATCCGTCCCGTCGTCGCCGAGCTGCGCCGCAAGTTCAGCGTGTCGGCCGCCGAGACCGGTTGGCAGGATCTGCATCGGCGAGCGGGCATCGGTGTGGCGGTCGTGTCGGGTGACCGCAGCCACGCCGTCGATGTCCTCGACGCGGCCGAACGTCTGGTCGCCGCGCATCCCGAGTTCGAAGTGCTGTCGGTGCAACGCTCGCTGATCCGCAGCGAGGACTACGCCTAGCCGTCCCTACCCGGCCGCTTGCGGCCCAACGGCACCGGAGCGATCGTGCCCGGCGCCAGCCGACGCGACGCCACCAGGAACGCGGTGTGCCCGCGCATCGAGTGCTGCGGCCGGACGGCCAGGCCGACAACATGCCATCCGCGCTGGATCGTCTCCCAGGACCGCGGCTCGGTCCAGCACTGCTGGGCCCGCAGCGCCTCCACCACCTTCGACAGCTGGGTGACCGTGGCCACGTAGATCACCAGCACCCCGCCGGCGACCACGAGCCGCGACACGGTGTCCAGCACCTCCCACGGGGACAGCATGTCCAGCACGGCCCGGTCGAAGGAGCCGTCGGGCAGCCCGGAGTCGACGACATCGCTGACGACCAGCTCCCAGTTGGCGGGCGCCCCGCCGAAAAAGACGGACACGTTGCGCCGCGCATGTTCGGCGTGATCCGCGCGCGCTTCGTAGGAGACCACCCGACCCTCGGGTCCCACGGCGCGCAACAGGGAACAGGTCAACGCACCGGATCCGGCTCCGGCCTCCAGCACGCGGGCGCCCGGAAAGATGTCGCCCTCGTGCACGATCTGGGCGGCGTCCTTCGGATAGATGACTTGAGGCCCCCGGGGCATCGACATGATGTAGTCGACCAGCAACGGGCGCAGCACCAGGTAGGGGTTGCCGTTGCTGGATTTGACGACGCTGCCCTGTTCCAGCCCGATGATCGTGTCGTGCGCAATCGCGCCGCGGTGAGTGTGGAACTCAGCGCCTTCGGTGAGCGCCAGCGTGTAGTGACGGCCCTTGGCGTCGGTGAGCTGCACCCGCTCGCCGACGGTGAAAGGACCGGTGTTGGACACGCCGTTCAGCGTGCCAGCCGACTCGCCGTTACCGATGCTCGGGGTTGTCGGCACCGCGTCCTAGGCTGCGAATATGACCGACCAGCCGCAGGACCAGGCGCGGCCGGCTTCCAGACCGGCCCTGTCACCGTCGCGAGCGGCGGATTTCAAGCAGTGCCCGTTGCTGTACCGGTTCCGCGCGATCGACCGGCTGCCCGAGCCGCCGTCGACGGCGCAGATCCGCGGCTCGGTGGTGCATGCCGCGCTGGAGCAGCTCTACGGCCTGCCCGCGGCGTCGCGCGGCCTAGAGAATGCGATATCGCTCGTGGAGCCGGCGTGGGAGCAGGTGGTCGCCGCGGAGCCCGACCGGGTCGGCGAGCTGGACTCCGTCCAGCGGACCCAGGTGCTGGAGGAAGCCCGGGCGCTGCTGTCCGGCTATTACCGGCTGGAAGATCCGACCCGATTCGACCCGCAGTGCTGCGAGCAGCGGGTGGAGGTGGAGCTCGCCGACGGTACGTTGCTGCGTGGCTTCATCGACCGGATCGACGTCGCCGCCACCGGCGAGGTGCGGGTGGTCGACTACAAGACCGGTAAGGCGCCACCGGCCGCGCGGGCTTTGGCCGAGTTCAAGGCGATGTTCCAGATGAAGTTCTACGCGGTGGCGCTGTTGCGCACCCGCGGTGTACCGCCCACCCGGCTGCGACTCATCTACCTCGCCGACGGCCAGGTGCTGGACTACTCGCCCGAACTCGACGAGCTGCTGCGCTTCGAGAAGACATTGATGGCGATCTGGCGTGCGATCCAATCCGCCGGCGAGACAGGCGATTTCCGCCCCAGCCAGTCGCGGTTGTGCGACTGGTGTCCGCACCACGAGCACTGTCCGGTTTTCGGCGGCACACCACCGCCCTACCCCGGCTGGCCGGATCAACGGCGGGCGCAAGCTGTTTCGCATTCGACCGAACCGGCGGCGTGATCGGCTAGTCGAGCGGCGACATCTCCTGCAGCATCGTCGGAATGAGCTCGCTGACGGTGGGATGGATGTGCATCGTGCGCGACAGCGTGGTGTACGGAGCCTTGGCCGACATGACGTCCAGAATGGCGTGAATCGCCTCGTCACCACCGACGCCGAGGATGGCGGCTCCGAGGATCTCGTGGGTGTCGGCGTCGACGACGACTTGCATAAAGCCTTGCGTCTCACCCTTTTCCACGGCCCTGCCGACCCTGGTCATCGCCCGCTTGCCGAGCAGCGCCTTGCGGCCCGACGCGCGGACCTCACCGACCGTCATCCCGGCACGCCCCAGCGGCGGATCGATGTAGAGCGCGTAGGTGGTGATGCGGTCGCTCACCCGGCGCGGATCGTCGTCGAGCAGGTTGGCGGCGACTATCTCGAAATCGTTGTACGAGGTATGGGTGAACGCGCCCTTGCCGTTGCAATCGCCCATCGCCCAGATGTGATCGGCGCTGGTCTTGAGCTGATCGTCGACCACGATGTAGCCGCGGTTGTCGGTCTGCACCCCGGCGGCCTCGAGCCCCAGGTCGTCGGTGTTGGGCCGGCGGCCCACCGCCAATAGCAGATGGCTGCCCGGGATGGGGTCGGCGCCGGCGCGAGGTGTGAGTTCGAATCCGTTGTCGTTCTTGCGAATTCGCACATCATCGGCACCGAGCTCGACGTCGATGCCTTCAGACTCCAGGATCTCCTTGATGGTGGCCGAGACGTTCTCGTCTTCGCGGGAGGCCAGCCGCGGACCCCGCTCGACAACGGTGACGCTGGCGCCGAACCGCCGGTACATCTGAGCGAACTCCAATGCGATGTAGCTGCCGCCGACGATGACCAGACGGTGCGGCAACGTGTCGAGTTCGAGGATCGACACGTTGGTGAGGTATTCGACATCGTCGAGGCCCGGGATGTCTGGTACCACCGCGCGGCCACCGACGTTGAGGAAGATCCGGTCGGCGCGAAGCTCATCGCCGTCGACACGCAGGGTATGCGGATCGGTGAAGCGGGCGTGTCCGCGAAATACGGTGCAGCCGTCCATGCCCTCCAGCCAGTCCTCCACGCCCTTGCGGTCGGCGAGCATGATGCCGTCTTTGCGTGCCTTGACCTTGGCCATGTCCACGCTGATCGATCCGGTCGCGACACCGAATTCGCCGCTGCGATAGGCCAGATGAGCGACATGCGCACTGGCGACCAGCGTCTTGGTCGGGATGCACCCGTTGTTGACGCAGGTGCCGCCGATCAGTTTGCGCTCGACGATCGCGACCCGCTGCCCGGCGGCTGTCAACCGCCCCGCAAGCGAAGGCCCCGCCTGGCCGGCACCGACGATGATCGCATCGAAATGCGCGGTCACTTAACCGCTGTGATCAGGTAGTGCGTCAGCACCTGGCTCGTCACCGCCACGATGGCGAACCCGCCCAAGATCGCGACGGCATCCTCGAGCAGCGCGATCGGCAGGTCTCGCCCGCCGCTGACCGCGACCAGTCGCTTGCGCGCCTGATAGCCGCCGAGGGTGCCAAGCACCGCGCCGATGACGCCCGCCCCGAGCGCGCTGAACGTCCAATGCGGCCATGCGCCGAGCACCGCGCCCGCAAACCCGCCCATGATGAGCCGGGCGGCGAACACCGGTGGCGCCGTGCGGGGCGGAGTCTTGGGCAGCTTGTCGTTGACCACTTCGCCGACCGCGAGAACGGTGAAGACGACGACGGTGATGATGTTGGCCATCCAGGATGCCCACGTGCCGTGCAGGTCGATCCAACCCAGATACGCGGCCCACGCGACGACGGCGGGCGCCGTCAACGAACGCAACCCGGCGACAACACCAATCAGCAAAGCCAGCAAGAGAACAAGGACATGTGTCACGGCGACCCTCCTGGGAATGACAGCGCGGCAACCATAAGAGGGGGACGGCCCGGCGGGCCCCCTCCCCTAGCCGGACGCTAACACAGCCGGGACCGGGCTGGCGTGATCAGAATCGGCAGAACCTGATATCGGAAGCCAGAATCGCTTTGGCTCCGATGGCCGCGAGCTCATCCATGATCTCGTTGACGCCCCGGCGCGGCACCAGCGCCCGGATCGCAACCCAGTCCGGGTCCGCAAGTGGAGCGATGGTCGGCGACTCCAGCCCCGGCGTGATCGAGGTGGCCTGATCCAGTACCGAGCGCGGGCAGTCGTAGTCGAGCATCAGGTACTGCTGCCCGAACACCACACCCTGAATCCGCGCGACCAGCTGATCGCGCGCCGCCCTCGCCGCGTCCCCGCCATCCGGGTTGGCACGCTCGATCAGCACCGCCTCCGAATCACACAGCGGCTCACCGAAAGCCACCAGATCGTGCAGGCTCAGGGTGCGGCCCGATCCCACCACGTCAGCGATCGCGTCGGCCACCCCGAGTTGCACCGAGATCTCCACCGCACCATCGAGCCGGATAACGGTGGCCTCGATTCCCCTGTCCGCCAGATCTTTTCGCACCAGGTTCGGGTAGGCGGTAGCGATCCGCTTGCCGGCTAGATCGGCCGCCGTCCAGTCGAGCCCGGCGGGCCCCGCATAACGGAAGCTGGACGAACCGAAACCCAGCGCCAGGCATTCACGCACCGGCGCATCCGAGTCGAGTACCAGGTCTCGCCCGGTGATGCCGAAATCGAGCTGCCCCGAACCGACATAGATGGCAATGTCTTTGGGCCTCAGAAAGAAGAACTCGACGTGGTTGGCGCGGTCGATGACGGTGAGGTCTTTGGTATCGGTGCGCCGCCGATAGCCCGCCTCCGAGAGGATCTCGCTGGCCGGCTCGCTCAGCGTGCCTTTGTTGGGAACCGCGACTCGCAACATGGTCACAACTTCCGATAGACGTCGTCGAGCGACAGCCCGCGCGCGATCATCAGCACCTGCGCCCAGTACAGCAACTGACTGATCTCCTCGGCCAATGCGTCGTTGGATTCGTGTTCGGCGGCCAGCCACACCTCTCCGGCCTCCTCCAGGATCTTCTTGCCCAGCCCATGAATCCCGCCGTCGAGCGCGGCGACCGTGGCACTGCCGGCCGGTCGGGTGCGGGCACGATCGCCGAGTTCGGCGAACAGATCCTCGAATGTCTTCACGGCCAGCGATTGTTTCACGAGGCAGCGAGCAAAGTCACCTCGGTTTAGCCCTGGCGGTCGAAGCCGCCGAGCGTGACCCGCAGCGCCTCTTCCAGCTGGACGTGGAACAGCTCGCTCATCTCGACGTCCGGGCTCAGCCAGCGATCGAGAACGAATTTGACTGTGGCCAAACTGGTGTGGACCAACAGGGCGGGCCGGATGTCGTCCGGCGCGTCGACGCCCATGCGCGCTGCCACTTGCTCGATGAACTTGTGGTGATCGATCTCGCTGACCAACATCGATTTGCTCAGCAGGTGGGGGGCACTTGCGACCGCGTGCTGCCAAGTATCGAGGTTGTCGGTCTCGTCGGCGACCCGGGCGTGCGTGACAAATAGCTGAATCAACGCTTCGACCGGTGATTCGTCCGGCGGTCTCGCGCTGTACGAACTGACGATTTCGTTGACCGCCTCGCGGACGGGGTCGACCAGGAGACCTTCTTTTGTCGGCGCATGCCGGAAATAGGTACTGATGGAAATTCCGGCAGCGGCGGCAATGTCCTCGGTCGTCACGGCATCGAATCCGCGCTCGGCGAAAAGCTGGTACGCGGTGTGCTGGATCTGGGAGAGTAACTCGGCGCGACGCCGGTCCCGTAGCGATCCGGTGTTTGCTGAGGGCATGCCATTACCTTCGTCAATCCGACGTTACAACCCCACCGATGCCGTCCAGTGACGTCTCAGGTGAGTGACTCTACACTATTGAAAGTGCCTATCAACTAGGCTAGTGTGACTCAGCACACATCGAGAACTGCAGCTCACGGATCCGGATGACATTATCTTTCTGAAGATGCGCTACACGGCATCCGACTCCTCCGGCCCTGGACTCAAGCACTTATTGGTGGGGGGAACGCCAATGAAGGCGGTAGCTGGTGCGCGATGATCGGTAGCCACGATTTGCTAGACGGACTGCCGGTTCCGCTTCGATGACGACCCGACAAGACGGCGTCGTCGCCATCCAGGACTGGTCTGTCGGATACGTCAGACGTCATCCGATTGCCTCGCTGACGACGGTCGGCGAACAGTTCGTCCTTGGCGTGCGAACCGTTCAGTACTTCTTTTTCGACCTGATGACCGGCCGATTTCAATGGCAGGAGTTTGTTCGCCAGGGCGCATTCATGGCCGGCACCGCCGTCCTGCCGACGATTCTGGTGTCACTGCCGATCAGCGTCACGCTGTCCATTCAGTTCGCCCTGCTGGCCGGGCAAGTGGGTGCGACCTCGCTGGCCGGCGCGGCAAGCGGACTCGCGGTCATTCGTCAGGGAGCGTCGTTGGTCGCCGCCGTTCTGATGGCCTCGGCCGTCGGCTCGGCGATCACCGCCGATCTGGGTTCGCGAACCATGCGCGAAGAAACCGACGCGATGGAGGTGATGGGCGTCTCGGTGATCCGTCGACTCGTGGTTCCGCGTTTCGCTGCGGCGATCATGATCGGCGTCGGGCTCACCGGTGTCGTGTGCTTCGTCGGATTTTTCGCGAGCTACATGTTCAACGTGTATTTCCAGAACGGGGCGCCCGGCAGCTTCGTCTCGACGTTCGCGTCGTTCGCGACGACCGATGACATGATTTTGGCGTTGGTGAAGGCGGTCATCTTCGGCGCCATCGTCGCCGTGGTGTCGGCACAGAAGGGCCTGTCCACGGTAGGTGGCCCGACGGGTGTGGCGAACTCGGTCAACGCCGCCGTCGTCGAGGCGATCCTGCTGCTGATGATCGTCAACGTCGCGATCAGCCAGCTTTACATCATGTTGGTGCCCAGGACGGGGCTGTGACATGACGGTTTCTGCCTACCGACCATTTGCGCCGATCACCGTCCCGGTTATACGGCTGTATCGCAGGGGCATGGTGCCGATCATTCGGCTTGGCCACATGCTGGTCTTTTTCATCCGGGCGCTGGTCGCGGTGCCACTCGCGTTGCGCCAGTACCGCGGCGAGTTCCTGCGGCTGCTGTCGAACATCACCTGGGGCAATGGCTCGATCGTGGTGGGTGGCGGCACCGCCGGCGTGGCCGTTGTTCTCGGGATGACCGTGGGCGCATTGGTCGGCATCGAGGGTTACAACTTCCTGGACCTGCTCGGTCTCGGGCCCGCCACCGGCTTCGTCTCGTCGTTGGTCAACACCCGCGAGCTGGCACCGCTGATGGCGTCGCTGGCGTTCGCCATGCAAGGCGGCTGCCGGTTCACCGCACAGCTGGGGTCGATGCGGATCGCGGAAGAAATCGACGCGCTGGAATCGATTGCGATCCGCCCGATTCCGTATCTGGTGACGACCCGGCTGATCGCCTCGGTGGCGGCGATCATCCCGCTGTATGTGGCGTGCCTGGCGATCGGCTATCTGACCACGCAGGTCGTGGTGGGGATCAGCAGCGGCGGCTCGACCGGCTCCTACCTGCATTACTTCACGCTGATGCTGGCCGGCCAGGACATCGTCTACTCGTTGATCAAGGCCGTCATCTTCGTGTGGATCGCATCCACGATTCAGTGCTACTACGGGTACTACGCGACCGGCGGGCCCGAGGGTGTCGGGGTGGCCGCCGGGCATGGCATGCGAGCCAGTATCACCGTCGTGATCATCGTGAACATGCTGCTCACCATGGCATTGTGGGGCGTGGACGCCGGTGCAAGGTTCGGTGGTTGATGCCGAATTCCTTTGAGCTGGACGGGCGGGGCCCATCGGACCGGCAGCTGCTGGCCACCGGGGTTGCGGTCGTGGTGGTCGCGGCCTTGCTCACCGTCGCGATGTTGCTCAAGTCCACCGGCCGGCTCAACAACTACGTTCGGGTGGTCGCCGATCTGGTCAACGTCGGCGACGGGCTGCCGCAGAAGTCCGACGTCAAGTATCACGGCGTACTCGTCGGGACGGTCGACGATGTCATTCCCGCCGCCAACGGCAAGCCCAACTACGTCCACATCGACCTCAAACCCGAATTCGCCAAGTCGATTCCGGCCGCCGTGACCGCTCGTGTGGTGCCCAGCAACGTTTTCGCCGTGTCGTCAGTTCAGCTGGTAGGTAACGGCCCGGGCGCCACGATCGGGCAGGGCGCCCACATTCCGGAAGACACCCGGCTTCCGACCGTGCTCTTTCAGACCACCGTCAGTAAGTTGCGCAACCTACTGGCCGCCGCCGGCCGCGGTCGCGACGACCGGTCCGTAGGGATCCTGGCGGCGCTGGGCGCCGCCACCGAACACCGCCGCGTCCCCTTGCTGACGGCCGGAGCGCAATTGAATCGCCTTCTCGACCAACTCAATTCGATTGTCGGCACTGACACCGGGCCCTCGACCGTGTCCGCGCTCGTCGACGCGGCCCGTGGACTTTCACAGACGGCACCCGATCTCCTCGACGCCTTGCACCAGGCTGTCGAGCCAATGCAGACCTTCGCCGAGACGCGCGGGCAGCTGGTCTCGCTGCTCTCCGGCGCCGAGAACACCGTCGGTACGGTGCATGAGTCCTTCGACCACCACCTCGACCAACTCATCAGGATCACCAGCGACTTCACGCCGGTGCTGGGCATCCTTGCGATGAAGTCCAATAACTTCGTGCCCGCGGTCACCAAATTGGACAACTTGGCCAGCCGGTTCATGGACGAGGTCTGGGTGCCGGGAAGCGACGTCGGCAATATGCGCGCGATGCTGACCTTTACCCCCTCGTCCACCTACACCCGCGCGGACTGTCCGCATTACGGAGACCTCAAGGGGCCCAGCTGTTTCACCGCTCCGCTGATCCCGGTGCGGCCTGACCTGCCGGAAGTGCTGCTGCCGCAGAACTATCAGCCGCCCAAGGATTTGGCGCCGCCGCCGGGAACCGTCATCGGCCCCGACGGAAACCTCGTCGCCGTCGGTCCGCCGCTGATCAACCCGAACCCCAATTTGGCTGATCCCAATCCCCCACTACCAGCAGGGATAACGCCGTCGGCGCCGGTGCCGGGCAGTGCCAACCCCGACAACCCATCGCCCGGTGCTCCCGCGTCTCCTTCGCCGAACGCACCGTGGGTCGCGCCGGTGGCACCGAAGGCTCCGTGGATACCGCAATCGTCCTTCGGAGGCAACGTGGGACCCGTCGGCAGCCAATACGAGCGAAACATACTCAGCGTCATCACCGGCCAGCCCACCACGCCGGCCACCGAGTTGCTGCTGGGTCCGGTGGCCCGTGGCACCACCGTCTCTTTGAAACAGGGAACGAAATCTCCTCCCGGAGGGACGAAATGAGATTCCGGGCCCCGTTGATCGGCCTCACCCTGTTCATGGTCGTCGCATTGACCCTCACCTGGCTTGTGTACGTAAGCCTGCGACGTGACGTGGCCGGTGACACGGCCAAGTATTCGGCACTGTTCACCGATGTCTACGGGCTGCGCGAAGGCGACGACGTCCGGATGGCCGGGGTGCGGGTGGGCCGGGTGGAAAGCGTCGAGCTCGACGGGAAACGCGCCAGAGTCGCGTTCGTGGTGCAAACCGATCAGCACGTCTACGGCAACACCGTCGCCTCCGTGACGTACCAAAACATCGTCGGGCAACGCTACCTCGGGCTCTCGTTGGGGCCGGAGGGCAATCAGGGCCTGCTCCCGCCAGGCAGTGTGCTGCCGTTGGAACGCACCGAACCATCCTTTGATGTCACCGCGCTACTCAACGGCTACGAACCGCTGTTCAGTCTGCTGAACCCACGCGACGCCGACAATCTCACCAAAGGCATCATCGCCTCGTTGCAGGGTGACACGTCGTCACTGAGCACGCTGGTCAGCCAAACATCGACGCTCACAGAGACATTCGCCGGACGAGACCAGGCCCTCGGCAACGTGATCACCAACCTCAACAAGGTGGTCGGCAACCTTGCTCAGCAGAATGACAATCTCGACGGGGTCATCACCCAGACCCGCGAGGTGGTCGACCAACTCGACCGGCGGCGTCCGGAGCTGGTCTCCTCGGTCGGTTCACTGTCCCGTGTGATGGGCCGGCTGTCCACCTCAGCCACCGACGTGTACCCGGCACTGCGCGAATTCATCGACCGCAAACCCGGTGTGGCCAGACACCTGATGGATGTCGAGCCGCAGGTGGCGTTCTTCGGCGACAACATCCCGCTGCTGCTGAAAGGGCTTGTCCGAGTGGGCAACCAGGGCGCCTACGGCAACGCCTACGTGTGCGACGTCAACTTCATGGGGTTCTTCCCCGGCCTCAATGACGTCGTGCCGATCATCGTCGCCGCTGCCACCCCGGGAAACAAGACTTGGCATACACCGCGATGCAGGAGTACCGCCGGTGGCTGACTCGTCCGTTTGGCGGCGCTTCACGAAGCGTCCGCTAGAGAGCTACAACAAAACGTGGCTTGGGTTTGTGGCCGTCGCGGTGGTCGCGGTGGTGATCGGCGCCATGCTGACGGTGCACGCGCTCGGTGCCGGATACCGGCACTACACCGCGGAGTTTCTGCAGGCGGCTTCGCTGCGGCCCGGGAACCCGATCGCGGTCGCGGGTATCCCGGTGGGCGAGGTGACCAGCATGAAACTCGTCGGCGATCACGTCGAGGCGGGCCTGAAGATTCGCGACAACATCGTGCTGGGCAAGGATTCTCGCGCCAAGATCAAGGTCACCACCATCCTGGGCTCGCGCTATCTGGCATTGGAACCCAACGGCTCGGCGGCGCTGCCACACAACACGTTCGACCTGTCGCACACCGAGGTCCCCTACGACCTACAATCCGCGTTGCAGGACGCCACCACGACGTTCGAGCAGGTCGATTCCGACCGGTTCGCGCAGTCGCTTGCGATATTGGGCAAGCAGCTCGAGGGCCTGCCCGCGGTGGTGCCGCAGGCGATGAAGAACGTCCACTCGCTGTCGTCCATCATCGCGGTGCGACGCGACCAACTGGGCCAGCTGCTGGGAAACACCGAACGGGTGACCAACACTTTGCGGCGCCAGCAAGCCGGCATCGGCAACCTCATCAACCAGGGACAGGACCTGCTCGGTCAATTCGTCGCGCGGCGAGCCGTTTTCCACGCCATGATGCAATCGCTGACCAGTCTCGTTGACACCATGAGCCAGATCGTGGTGAATGACCGGTCCGGGCTGGACTCGCTCATCAACGACATTCGGGACTTCACCGGCATGATGGCTCAACACGATGACCTGCTGGGCAACATGCTGCAAATCAGTCCGATCTTCTTCCGTGAGGCGGCCAACCTCACCGGCGAGGGCAACGCGGTGAACTTCAACGCGAACAATGTCCCGCTCATCGACTCGTGGATGTGCGCAATCAGCGGGCGTGCCAAGCAGTTCGGCATGATCGAGTACTTCAAGGACTGCAAGTGATGGCGTCGAAGATCCGGTCCACAGCGCTGGCCATCAGCGCCGTCGTGGTGGTGCTCGCCGCGGCGGTCGGTGTCGGTTGGTGGTACCTGGGTTCCGACCAGGACGCCATCTCGGTGACGGCCCAATTCGACAGCGCCTCGGGTCTTTACGAGGGCAATGTGGTCGCGGTGTTGGGAATGCCGGTGGGCAAGATCACCAAGATCAACGCCAAGGGCCCCTACGTCGAAGTCGAGTTCACCGTCGACCGCCACGTCAAGGTTCCCGCGGCCGCGCAAGCCGTTACCGTGTCCACCTCGATCCTCACTGATCGGCAGATCGAGCTCACGCCGCCCTACCGTGGCGGTCCGGTCCTGGAAAACCACGACACCATCGGCTTGACCCGGACCAAGACGCCCGTCGAATTCAGCCGTGTGCTCAGCGTGCTGGACAAGGTCACCAAGTCGCTCGAGGGAGACGGCCACGGCGGCGGACCGATTGCCGACGTGCTCAACAACGGGACCAAGGTTGTCGAGGGCAACGGCGGGCAGATCAAATCGGCGCTCGACGAGCTGTCCCGGGCACTGCGCCTGTCCAGCGACGGCGGCGCCCAGACTCGCGAGCAGATCACCACGATCGTCAAGAACATCAGCACGCTGTTCGATGCGGTGGCGGCCAATGACGGCAAGCTGCGCGAATTCGCCTCCACCATCCACCAAGTCAGCCAGATCATGGCCGACGAAGACATCGGCACCGGTACCACCGGAAAAAGATTCGATCAGCTGGTCCAACGGGCCGGCGACCTCCTCGACGCCAACCGCGACACCATCAAGCGGGCTCTGGTCAACGGCAACTCCACGTTGCAGATGGTCACCGACAAGCGGCGAGATCTCGCCGAACTCCTCGATGTGGCGCCGATGCTGGCCGACAACGCCTACAACATGATCGACCGGGCCAACGGTGCCGTGCGCGCCCGCTTCCTCACGGACCGATTGCTCTTCGACAGCCAGTACACGAAAGAGATCTGCAACTTGATGGGCCTTCGCCAACTCGGCTGCAGCACCGGGACGATCCAGGACTTCGGGCCGGATTTCGGGTTGACCTACGTGCTCGACGGCATGGCTGCGATGGGGCAGAAATGACGGCCGCGCGAGCTGGGACCGCGATGGTGGCCGCCGCACTGATCACCGCGGGATGTGCCACGAATGGCCTTGCCAGCCTTCCCCTTCCGGCTCCTGGGCTGGGTTCGGGCGGATACACCCTGACCGCGGTGTTCTCCAACGCACTCAACCTTCCGATGAACGCCAAGGTGAAACTCGCCGGTGCCGACGTCGGTCAAGTCGAATCGATGAGTGCGCGCAACTACACCGCGGTCACCACGCTGCGGATCAGAAACGGCGTGCAGCTGCCGCGGGGCAGCACCGCCGAATTACGCACCGCCACACCACTCGGCGACGTATTCGTGGCGCTGAAGCCCCCCGCCGATGATCCCGCCGACGATCCGATGCTGCACAGCGGCGACACCATCGGCCTGGATTCGACGGCGGCCGCCGCGACCGTCGAGTCGGTGCTGAGCTCGGCAGCGATCCTGGTGAACGGCGGGGCCGTGCGCAACTTCACCAACATCATCAACGGGTTCGGCAAGGCGACCGGCGACCAAGGCCAGGCGTTCGGACAACTGATCAGCAAGTCCAACCAGCTGGTCGGCACGCTCGACACGCGGTCGGACCAGATTTCGACGGCATTGACCCAATTGTCCCGTCTGGCCGACCAACTCGACGCCAAAGACGCCGCCATCACCGATCTGATGACCGCGGCCAGGCCCGCCACCTCGGCCTTGGCCGACAACACCGCCGAGCTTTCCAACCTGGCCGTGCAGGTCGGTGACACCTCCCGGTTGCTGGCCAGGTTCCCGTCGATCGCGGGAACCGACACCAGCGGCCGCAGCATCATCCGCGATCTGAACACCATTGCCGGGGCCGCCAATGACGTCGCGGTAAGCCCGGATACCAGCTTCCTCGCGGTGAACCGGCTAATTCCCCCGTTGGTCAAATCGACGTCGGGAGGCGCGATTTCGGTGCACGTGGGCGTCGACAAGCTGATCCTCGGATCGCTTCCTGACATCGGATACCCGGGCGACATCGGGTTGCACGGACCACACCACTACAACGTGAACCTTCTCGTCGGCACCCTGAAGTACACCCTGTGGCGTCTGCAGGAACGCGTGGTCGGCCGGGGGCCGAACTCGCCGCAGGTTCCGGTCATTCCCGACCCCGACATCCCGGGACAAATCGATATCGCTCCCGGTCCTCCCGCGCCGGCGCCGGGGCCGCCACCACCGGGGCCGCCGCCATGATCGCGGCCGTCGCCAACGTCGTGGTCCGGGTGGTGCGGGCCGCTCACCGCCAACAGATCTGGCTGTCGGTGGCCGGATTGGTGCTCACCCTGGTGGTCGGAACCGCCTACCTGCTGATTGGTGCATTGCGGGTAGCACCGTTCGCGTCGTCGTACCGGGTTACCGTGCAGTTGCCGGAATCCGGTGGCTTGCTGCCCAACCAAGATGTCGCGTTGCGCGGTGTGCGGATTGGCCGTGTCGAGTCGTTGCAGATCACCGACAGCGGAGTCAACGCAATCGCCAGCATCACGTCTAAGGTGCGGATCCCGGCCGACAGCGTCGTACACGTGTCGGCGTTGTCACCGGCCGGGGAGCAGTACATCAACTTCGAGGCCGAATCCGATGCCGGGCCCTATCTGCACGACGGCAGCCTGATCACCCTGGCCCACGCAAGCGTCCCGGTCAGCCTGGCGCAGTTGCTCGGTGACGCCGACGGCATGCTGGCGCAGGTCGACCCGCGCAAAGTCGAGCTGATCAAGAAGGAACTGAGCCTGAGCAAGGAGGGCCCGGCGAAATTGGCCGCCATCGTTGACGGCGGCACGTTCCTGTTGTCGACGCTCGATTCGGTGCTGCCCCAAACGACCAGCATCATCAAGACCAGCCGGGTGGTGCTCACCCTTGCGCGCGATAAAAACGCCGGCTTGGCAGCCACCGCAACCGAACTCAACCGCACGCTGTCCGGGGTTGCCCGAATGCAAGCCGGCTACCGGAGGCTGACCGCACAGACACCGCGCACACTGTCGGCGGTCGACAATTTGTTCTCCGACAATTCCGACACCATGGTGCAGTTGCTGGGCAGCATGGCCACCATGTCGCAGTTGCTCTATCAGCGGGTGCCGGCGCTCAATGCGCTGTTCCCCGACTACCGCGGCTCGGTGCTGGACGCCGTGGCGAGCTCCTTTCACGACCACGGAGTCTGGGCGATCGCCGACCTCTACCCCCGCTACGTGTGCGATTACGGGACACCCGCGCATCCACCGTCGGCCGCGGACTACTACGAGCCGTTCATGTACACCTATTGCCGCGACACCGACCCTGCCGTGTCTATCCGCGGGGCCAAGAACGCGCCGCGCCCGGGCGGCGACGACACCGCCGGTCCGCCGCCCGGGGCGGACCTGGGCCGCAGAACCGATCCGACGCCGAAGGGCCGCTTCACGATTCCCACGCCATATGGCGGCCCCCCGCTACCGATCGAACCGCCGCACTAACGACCAACCTAAGCTCGAAGCTAGGAGAAGATTGTGACCGCCACATCCGAGAAAGTTGCCGAGGCCGAAATGCCCGAAGCGCCAAGCCCAGAAGCCCAACCCGAAGACGTCGACACCGACCCCGACGCCGAAAACGACGTTGACGTCAAGGACGCCGACTCTGACGCCGACTCCGGGGAAACCAAAGCCGAAGACGGCGAAGCCGACGGCACCGAAGCCACGGATGAGGACGACGAGGATATTCCGTTCGGGCGTCAGGCCAAGAAGCCGAAGCGCGAGAAGATCGCGCTCCGTGAGCGGCCCTGGGGCCGGTATCTGCGTCGCAGCCTGGTGCCGCTGTTACTGGTCGCCTCGCTTGCCGTTTCCGGCTTCCTCGGATGGAAGTTGTGGCAAGAGCATCAGGTCAAGCTGGCCGGCCAGCAGGCCCAGCAAGCGGCGATCGCCTACGCGCAAGTGCTGACGAGCATCGACGCGAACAAGGTCGACGAGAACTTCAGGCAGGTGCTCGACGGGGCGACCGGGGAGTTCAAGGACATGTACACCCAGTCCAGTGTGCAACTTCGCCAGCTGTTGATCGACAACAAGGCGAGCGCACACGGGACAGTGGTGGACTCGGCGATTCAGTCCGAATCCACGAATAAGGTTGTGGTGCTTGTCTTTATCGACCAGACCGTGGCCAACACGCAGGCACCCGATCCGCGGATCGACCGCAGCCGGATCAAGATGACCATGGAGAAAGTCGACGGCCGCTGGCGGGCCAGCAAGGTTCAGCTGCTGTGATCCGAAGAGTCCTCGCGGCGCTCGTATTAGCCTCCGCCGCAACGATTCCCAACGCCACGTACGCGCGCGCGTCCGCCCCGTCGTTCTGCGGCGAGCTCGGTGGCGACTGGGACGGCCTGTACTGCCACACCTCGGTGACGTCGGAACGCAACGCCGTCCGCGACATCAAGGTCGCGCTGCCGGGTGAGCTCATCGACAACCCGGCCACCAGCGGCGTGGTGCGTGACTACTTGCACACTTTGGTCAACAACTGGCGCAACGCCAACGCGAGCATGGCGGCGGACAGCTATGGCGAGGAGAACTACCAGATCTTCCAGCACGGCAATCTGCTGAGCGCGGTGTTCCACGAGGACTACCACGCCGACGGACCCAAGCCCAACAACGCCTACCGCACCTTCACGTTCGACATGGCCAGCGGCCGGCGAGTGCAACTGGCGGATATCACCAACGGCAATCCGCTGACCGCCATCCCGCCGCTGGCGCAGCCCTTCATCGAAACCGCGCTCAATCAGGCGCCGCCGCCGCACGACCCGGGGACCTACCCGTTCGTCGTCGACCGCTGGACTCCCGACAAGGTCTACTCCGGCGCGTACAAGGCGTGGGCGCTGACCCCCGACGAGTTGATCATCTACATGCCGGACTATCCCGTCGGCCACGACGACCCGATCAACTTCTCACCCGGCCTCCCGCAGTGGTACATGGACGGCGGCACCGTCCAGGCTCATATCCCGCTCTCGGCGCTGAGTCCGGTTCTGCGCATCTAGTCCGCGACGCCGCGGAGTCTCCGCGTACAGTGACATTAGTATTTAAGTCACCTAACTAATGCAGAGACGTGGGCGGAAGGGAGCCGGCATGGCGCGCACCGAGAACGACACCTGGGATTTGGCATCCAGCGTAGGCGCGACGGCAACGGCAGTCGCGACACAGCGCGCGATGGCTTCGCAGGGGCCGCATCGGTTGCTCAACGACCCGTGGGCCGATCCCCTGGTGCGCGCGGTCGGCAGTGACACCTTCATCAAGCTGATCGACGGAAAGCTCGGCGACACCGCCGATCCCGTCATGAACCGCAAGGCTGTGCTCGAGCAGATCACCGTGCGCACCCGGTTCTTCGACGACTTCTTCCTGCAGGCGTCCGACGCCGGTGTGCGGCAGGCCGTGATTCTGGCGTCCGGCCTGGACACCCGGGCTTACCGGCTGCCGTGGCCGGCGGACACGGTGGTCTACGAGATCGACCAGCCCGGCGTGATCGACTTCAAGACCCGCACGCTGGCCGACCTGGGTGCAAAGCTGCCCGCAGCACGACGCACGGTCGCGATCGACCTGCGCGAGGACTGGCCCGCCGCACTCGTCGAGGCCGGGCTCGACACGTCGAAGCCGACTGCGTGGAGCGCCGAAGGCCTGTTGGTGTACCTGCCGCCGGAGGCACAGGACCGCTTGTTCGACAACGTCGCCGCGCTGTCGGCGCCGGGCAGCCGGATCGCCTGCGAGCACATGGATTTCCGCAGCATTCCGGCAGATTGGGCGGAAAAACTCACCGCGAGGGCGCAGCGCATCGGCTCCAAGATCAATCTGGCCGAGTTGTTCTATACCGGTGATCGCAACTCCGCCGGCGATTACCTCACCGAGCACGGTTGGCGGGTCGACATTCGAACAACCGAGGAAGCCTTCTCCGCCAACGGTTTTCAGGTGCCGCAGGACGAGCTGGCCTCGTTCGGCGGGGCTTCTGGTTACCTGTCGGCAGTGCTGGGCTGAGCCGGTTGCCTCAGTTGGCCTGCCGGCGACGCAGGTCGATGGAGATCACGTCGGCAATCTCCTGGCTTTCCGCCGTCTGACCGCGATGGTGGGTTGCGGTGCCGCTGCGGCGGCGCACGCTTCCCGCCAGTTCGCTGTAGTCCCAGGCTAAGTCGCTGACTTCCCGCTTCGTCCGGCCAAGCGCAGTACATAACGCTGCCACGATGCGCCGCACATGCAGGACGGTGATATTGACGGCTTCCACGGCGATGTCGGCGATGCGGTTCAACTCTCGCTCGAGCATGAACATCCCTCAGTCCTCCGGGTTATAGCCGAGGTTGGGGCCGAGCCAGCGCTCGGCTTCGGCCAGGGTCCAGCCCTTGCGCTTCGCGTAATCGGCGACCTGGTCCTGGGCCATCCGGCCGACCACAAAGTACTGCGACTGCGGGTGCGAGAAATACCAGCCGCTGACGGCAGCACCGGGCCACATCGCCATCGACTCGGTCAGCTCGATGCCGGTCCGCTCCCGCACGTCCATCAACTTCCAGAGCGTCGCCTTCTCGGTGTGCTCCGGGCAGGCCGGGTACCCGGGGGCGGGGCGGATTCCCCGGTACTTCTCACCGATGAGTGCTTCGTTGTCCAGCTGCTCGTCCGGCTGGAATCCCCAGAACTCCTTGCGGACCCGCTGGTGCATCCGTTCGGCGAAAGCCTCGGCCAACCGGTCGGCGATCGACTCCAGCAGGATCGCGTTGTAGTCGTCGTTGGCTGCCTTGAACTCCGCGATCTTGTCCTGGCTGCCGAGACCGGCGGTGACGGCGAAGGCGCCGACGTAGTCAGCCAGACCGGTGTCCTTGGGCGCGATGTAGTCGCCCAGCGAACGGTTCGGGATGCCGTCGCGGTGCTGGCCCTGCTGGCGCAGGTTGTGCAACGTGGTCAGCACCTGGGTACGGGTGTCGTCGGTGTACACCTCGATGTCTTCAATACCCGAGCCGACCGCGTTTGCCGGGAAGAACCCGATCACCCCGTTGGCGGTCAGCCACTTCTCCTTGATCAGGGTGTCGAGCATCTCCTGGGCTTCGTCGTACAGCTTGCGGGCAGTCTCGCCCGAGACCGGGTTGTTGAGGATGTCGGGGAACCTGCCCTTCATCTCCCAGGCGTTGAAGAACGGCTGCCAGTCGATGTATTCGCGCAGCTCGGCGAGGTCGTAGTTCAGGAACTCCCGGACGCCGAGGCCCTGGGCGGGCACCGGCGGCGTGTAGCCGTCCCACTCGATCGGCGTCCGGTTCGCACGGGCCTTCTCCAGCGTCAGCATCGGCCGCTCGTTCTTCTGGGCGTGCCGTTCGCGCAGGGCTGCGTAGTCGGTCTCGGTGGCCTCCAGCAGGGCCGGCCGCTGCTTGTCGTCGAGGAGCGCTGCCGCGACCGGCACCGAGCGGGACGCGTCCTTGACCCAGACCACCGGGCCGGTACGACGCGGCGACACCTTCACTGCCGTGTGGGCGCGCGAGGTGGTCGCGCCACCGATCAGCAGCGGGATCTCCAGCCCCTGACGCTCCATCTCGACGGCGAAGTTGACCATCTCGTCCAGGGACGGGGTGATCAGGCCGGACAGCCCGATGATGTCGGCGTCGTGCTCCTTCGCCGCGTCCAGGATCTTCTGGGCGGGCACCATCACACCGAGGTCGATCACTTCGTAGTTGTTGCACTGCAGGACAACCCCGACGATGTTCTTACCGATGTCGTGGACGTCGCCCTTGACCGTCGCCATGATGATCGTGCCGTTGGTGTCCTTACTCGCGGCGGTGCCGTTCTGCTCCTTCTCCGCCTCGATGTACGGCAGCAGGTAAGCCACGGCCTTCTTCATCACCCGGGCCGACTTCACCACCTGGGGCAGGAACATCTTGCCCGAACCGAAGAGATCACCGACGACGTTCATGCCGTCCATCAGCGGGCCCTCGATCACCTCGATCGGGCGGCCACCGTCACCCGCGATCTCGGCCCGCAATTCCTCGGTGTCGGCATCGACGTGGGCGTCGATGCCCTTGACCAGGGCGTGCGTGATCCGCTCCCGGACCGGGAGGCTGCGCCACTCGGCGGCCACCGGATCTTCGGCCTTCTCCGAGCTGTTGAACCGTTCAGCGATCTCCAGGAGCCGTTCGGCCGCATCCTCGCGACGGTTCAGGACGACGTCCTCGATCCGGTCCCGCAGCTCGGGGTCGATCGAGTCGTAGGGCACCAGCGCACCCGCGTTGACGATGCCCATGTCCAGGCCGGCCTTGATGGCGTGGAACAGGAACACCGCGTGGATCGCCTCGCGGACGGGGTTGTTGCCCCGGAACGAGAACGACACGTTCGAGATACCGCCCGAGATGTGCACCCCGGGCAGGTTCTCCTTGATCCAGGCGCAGGCCTCGATGAAGTCGATCCCGTAGGTCGCGTGCTCCTCGATGCCGGTCGCCAGCGCGAAGCAGTTCGGGTCGAAGATGATGTCCTCGGCCGGGAAGCCGACCTCTTCGGTCAGGATCCGGTAGGCGCGCCCGCAGATCTCCTTGCGGCGCTCCAGGTTGTCGGCCTGACCCTGCTCGTCGAAGGCCATCACGACTACGGCGGCGCCGTACTTGCGGCACAGCCGTGCCTCCCGGATGAACTTCTCCTCGCCCTCCTTCATGGAGATCGAGTTGACGATCGGCTTGCCCTGCACGTTCTTCAGGCCCGCCTCGATGACCTCCCACTTGGAGGAGTCGATCATCACCGGGACGCGGCTGATGTCCGGCTCGGCCGCGATCAGCTTGGTGAACCGGTCCATCGCGGCGATGCCGTCGATCATGCCCTCGTCCATGTTGATGTCGATGACCTGCGCACCGACCTCGACCTGCTGCAGGGCGACCGACAGCGCGGTGTCGTAGTCCTCGGCCTTGATCAGGTTGCGGAACCGGGCGGAGCCGGTGATGTTGGTGCGCTCACCGATGTTCACGAAGAGGGAGTCCTCGGTGATGTTGAGCGGCTCCAGGCCCGAGAGCCGGGTGGCCTGCGCGATCTCCGGCAACTCGCGCGGCGGCTTGCCCTCGACGACCTTGGCGATCTCGGCGATGTGCGGCGGCGCCGTTCCGCAGCAACCACCGACCAGGTTGACCAGCCCGGCCTCGGCGAACTCGGCGATGTAACCGGCCTGACGCTCCGGGGACTCGTCGTACTCGCCGAAGGCGTTGGGCAGGCCGGCGTTCGGATAGCAGGAGACGAAGGTGTCCGCGATCCGCGCCACCTCGGCGATGTAGGGCCTCATCTCCGGCGCACCCAGTGCGCAGTTGAGGCCCACGGCGATCGGCTTCGCGTGCCTGATCGCGTTCCAGAATGCTTCGGTGACCTGACCGGACAACGTCCGCCCGGACGCATCGGTGATGGTGCCCGAGATGATCAGCGGCCAGCGGCGTCCGCGCTCCTCGAACAGCGTCTCGACGGCGAACACCGCCGCCTTGGCGTTCAGCGAGTCGAAGATCGTCTCGACGATGAGAAGGTCGGCACCACCGTCAACCAGGCCGTTGGCGGCTTCGAGGTAGGCGGCGACCAGCTGGTCGTAGGAGACGTTGCGGGCTCCGGGGTCGTTGACGTCTGGCGATATCGACGCGGTGCGCGTCGTCGGCCCGATGGCGCCGGCGACGTAGCGAGGCTTCTCCGGGGTGCTGAACTCGTCGGCGGCCTTGCGGGCCAGGGCCGCGCCAGCGTAGTTCAGCTCGTAGGCCAGCTCGTGCATGTCGTAGTCGGAGAGCGAGACCGCGTTCGAGTTGAACGTGTTGGTCTCCAGGATGTCGGCGCCCGCCTCGAGGTACTCGCGGTGGATGCCCTCGATGATCTGCGGCTGCGTCAGGGTGAGCAGGTCGTTGTTGCCCTGAAGAGCGGTCGGCCACTCCCTGAACCGGTCGCCGCGGTAACCGTCCTCGTCCGGCCGGTCCCGCTGGATCGCCGTGCCCATCGCGCCGTCGATCACCATGATCCGCTGACGCAGCGCTGCCGTCAGTTCGACGGTGCAGTCGGGCCGGATGTTCGGCTCCAAGACATTCGGCTCAGGGGCGTTCACATGCAATCCTTCCGTAGCGGAAGGCGTCCTTGACTCTGCCGAGCGTGGCGGATACCGGCAAGGATCCGGAACCGTTGCAACGCCTCTCGACCAGAAAAGTCTACGTCGTCACCCGACGCCTGGACGCCCAGCTCGACCCGACCCGCTTGGCGATCGCGGTGCCCTTGAGCGCCAGCTCGCGGATCTTGTCGGCAATGTCTAGTCAGCAAGGTTAACCAGATTGCAGCCGAGCGTATTTCGTCTCGACGAGGTCCGCGGCCTGCAATTGGGTGCCCATCGCGCCGTCACCGACCACCACACTCTTCGCCAAAGTGTCCAGGATGTCCGAGTCGTAGTCGTGTTCGCTCGCAACAGTCACGCGACAAGAATAGTCGGCCTATGCAAATGCCCTGGTGTGGCGGCTGCCCGCGCGGCTGGGGGCCGTCGCCGAGCGGGCAGGCCTTAGGCTGAATCCGTGACTCTGCCAGATCGTGGGCCGGAAGCCTCTGCGCTGCCCGAACTGCGCAACACGATCGTCGTGGCGGCGTTTGAGGGCTGGAATGACGCCGGTGACGCTGCCAGCGATGCGCTGGAGCACCTGGATGCCATCTGGGAGGCCCATCCGATCGTGGAGATCGACGACGAGGCCTACTACGACTACCAGGTGAACCGCCCGGTCATCCGTCAGGTCGACGGGGTTACCCGTGAACTGGTGTGGCCGGCGATGCGGATCAGCCACTGCCGGCCGCCCGGTAGCGACCGCGACATCGTGTTGATGCACGGCGTGGAACCCAATATGCGCTGGCGCACGTTTTGTGCCGAGCTGCTGGCGATCGCCGACAAGCTCAACGTCGACACGGTCGTGATCCTCGGTGCACTGCTGGCCGACACACCGCACACGCGGCCGGTGCCGGTGTCCGGCGCGGCCTACTCCCCCGAGTCGGCGCAACGTTTTGGCTTGCAGGAGACCCGTTACGAAGGGCCGACCGGTATCGCCGGAGTATTCCAGGACGCCTGCGTGGCCGCCGGGATCCCCGCGGTGACGTTCTGGGCCGCGGTTCCGCACTACGTGTCGCACCCGCCGAACCCGAAAGCAACGGTGGCGCTGCTGCGCCGCGTCGAAGACGTGCTCGATATCGAGGTTCCGCTGGCCGATCTGCCCGCCCAGGCCGAGGAGTGGGAGCAGGCGGTCACCGAGATGGCCACCGAGGACGAGGACCTGGCCGAATACGTGGTGTCGCTGGAGCAACGTGGCGACGCCGAGGTCGACGTGAACGAGGCCCTGGGCAAGATCGACGGCGATGCGCTGGCCGCCGAGTTCGAACGGTATCTGCGCCGCCGCCGCCCGGGATTCGGGCGGTGACCGGTCGGCTCCTCCTGTTGCCGTCCCCGTCCGACTACGAAAAGATCGCTGGCAAACCCGTGCGGGTTGGGCAACGACGACGATTGGACACCCATGACCGCCCTGCCTGATACGCCCAACCCCGAGGCACGTCCGTCGGAAGCTGTCAACGAGGACGCCGGCTACCACAAGAGCCTCAAACCCCGGCAGCTTCAAATGATCGCGATCGGTGGGGCGATCGGAACCGGTCTGTTCCTCGGTTCCAGCGGCCGCCTGGTGAAGGCCGGACCGGGGCTTTTCCTGGTGTACGCCGTGTGTGGCATCTTCGTCTTTCTGATGCTGCGGGCGTTGGGCGAGTTGGTGCTGCACCGCCCGACGTCAGGCTCGTTCGTGTCGTACGCGCGCGAATTCTTCGGCGAGAAGGCCGCCTATGTCGTGGGCTGGATGTACTTCCTCAACTGGGCCATGACGTCGATCGTCGACACCACCGCGATCGCAACGTATTTGCGCCACTGGACGACATTCGGAGCGATCCCCCAGTGGCTGCTGGCCCTGATCGCCTTGGTGGCCGTGCTGTCGATGAACCTGATTTCCGTCGAGTGGTTCGGCGAGCTCGAGTTTTGGGCGGCGCTGATCAAGGTGTTCGCACTCGTCGCCTTTCTGATCGTCGCAATTGTGTTCCTGGCCGGGCGATTTCATATCCAGGGACACGACACCGGACCCGGCATATGGGCCGACAACGGCGGGCTGTTCCCGACTGGCGTGATACCGCTGCTCCTGACCACCTCTGGCGTGATATTCGCTTATGCCGCAGTCGAATTGGTGGGCATTGCGGCCGGCGAGACTGCCGAGCCGGAAAAGATCATGCCGCGCGCGATCAACTCGGTGATCGCGCGCGTCGCGGTGTTTTACGTCGGTTCGGTCGCCCTGCTGGCGGTGATGTTGCCCTACACCTCGTTCAAGGCCGGCGAGAGCCCGTTTGTCACGTTCTTCTCCAAGATCGGCTTCCACGGCGCGGGCGACGTGATGAACATCGTGGTCCTCACCGCGGCGCTGTCGAGCCTGAACGCGGGGCTCTATTCGACCGGCCGCATCATGCATTCACTGGCGGTCAGCGGCAGCGGCCCCAAGTTCGCAAGGCGGATGACGAGTCGCGGCGTGCCCTTCGGCGGAATCGCGATGACCGCCGTCATTTGTCTTTTCGGCATCGTGCTCAACGCCTTTAATCCCGGTGAAGCCTTCGAAATCGTGCTCCACAGCGCCGCGCTGGGCATCATCGCGTCCTGGGCCATGATCGTGCTGTGTCAGCTCCGGTTCCACAAACTCACCAAAGCGGGGACGCTGCAACGCCCCCGCTTCCGGATGCCGTTCGCTCCGTACAGCGGCTACGTGACCTTGGTGTTCCTGGTCGGCGTTGTGGTGCTGATGGCTTTCGATCGACCGGTCGGCATCTGGACCGTCGGCTCATTGGTCGTGATCGTGCCGGCGCTGTTCGTAGGTTGGTTCGTGGTTCGCAACCGGGTAGCGACCGCCGCGCGTTGGTGACTGCTTGGGCGCGACGCTAGGCCTTACCCAACTCCTGGTTGTAGGTGCTGGTGGAACGGCCGAGCGCGGCGACCTCGGCGTCCATCTTGGGCAGCAACTCCGAAGTGGTTCTGCGGACCGGAAATTCACCGACGCGCGTGGACAGCACCGGCTTGAGCCAGCGGAGCGCGACCACCCAGCTCGGGCAGTAGACGCGGTCCTTGCGGCCCTCGATGCCCTTGACGAAAGCCGTGGCGCACGCGTCCACCGAGGTGGTCTTGTTCAACGGCCACGGCAGCCTCTTCAGCAAGTCACCAAACGAGGGCAGGTCGGACTTGGTGTCACGAACCAGGGCGGTGTCGATCCAGGACATGTGCGCCACGCCGATGCCGACGCCGCGGTGCCCCACCTCGAGGCGCAGCGCGTTGGCCAGATGCTCGTTGCCGGCCTTCGACGTGTCGTAGGACGCCATCCCCGGAGCCGCCGCGAACGCCGCCAGCGACGACACGATCAGCAGGTAGCCACGCCGGTCGATCAGCGCGGGCAACGTGGCCCGCGCGGTGTGAAAAACGCCGAGCAGGTTGACGTCCAGCACCCGCTTGAACGCCTCGGGGTCGACCTGCAGCACCGATCCGTAACTGGCGATTCCGGCGTTGGCCACGGCGACATCGATGCCGCCGAAGCGTTCGACGGCCTGGTCGGCGACGGCCTGCATGGCGGGCAGATCGCGCACGTCGGCGACCGCGGTCAGCACCTGCTCGTCGCCGCCGAGTTCGGCGACCATGGTGTCCAGCGCGGCTTTGTCGAGGTCGGTCAGGACGAGCTTGGCGCCTTTCTTGTGCAGCCGCCGGGCAACCTCCGCACCGATTCCTCGCGCGCCCCCCGTGATGAAAACGACTTTGCCTTGCAGTGATGCCATGGCCGACAACGTACCGCCCCGCCGGTTGCGGGTCCACCCCGAGTAGCGCGTAGGCCCTGGCTGCTAGTGCCGCAATGGCTTTGGGTCTATCAAGGTCGTCGGTCAGGCCGAGCGAGCCCGGGTTCCCTTGGGGGGCAACCACAAAGAACTACGGCCAGTATTCGTTCATGGGTTGGGCAAATCGGTCATTGTTGGTGAGCCGGGGAAGTGCGAGGGCGTCTTCGATGGTGCGCAGCAGGCTGTAGTGGTTGTTGAAGTCAACCGCAACGAAGTGGCCTTGCCGCATCCCGGAGTTCGGTGACGGGATAACGATCATGGGGATGTGATTTCCCTCGTTACCGTTGCCGAGATACAGGTTGTTGTAGTCCTCGTCCCACGTGATGAAGATGGCGCTGCGCTGCGTTTGAAACGCGGGTGAGTTCACGATCGTGGGCAGCGTGTCGGCCAGGAACTGGTCGCCGGCCCGGATGTTGTACTGGTGGAACGTGAATTGACTGACAACGAATCGGAAGTCGTTGCACCCTTCCTGGTTGTGGCATTCATCCGCGGAGAACCACACAAAGTTCGGGGTGGTGGCGGTCGAGGCGAGATCGGTGGCCAACCGGGTCAGCGGCAGCACATGCGCCTGACAGCGGGCGGTATTGGAGATTATGTCGTGGAACGCCAGAAACGGGAGGTCGCCGGGGCTGTAGGCGCCCTGGGCCTGGGTTGCACATGGGGTGGGCATGGACTGTTCGTAGGCGCCCCACGTCTTGCCCGCCCGTTCGATGTTGTCGGCCAGGTTCGGTTGGTCGAAGCAGTCCGCTGGGCAGTTCCAGTCCACGTTGAAGTTGGACCCGCCGAGGATCGGGTAGTAGTTCGGCAGGCTGGGGTGGGTCAGGGCAAAGTAATTCGATCCATATCCATAACTCCTGATCAGGGCGTTGATGTATTTCGCGTTGGGGCTGCCGACAATGTCTTTGACACCGTGGTTCTCCAAATAGACCATGAACACGTGATCGAGGGGACCGACCTTCGACACCGGCGGGGTTGGTGGCGGTGGAGCGGGCAGGGCGGCGCCCACCGTGAACGAGAAGTTGTCGGCGTAGGCGTTGTTGTAGTTGCTGGGCGCCGGGTTGCAATCCTTGAAGGTCGCCACCACAACCGCGAAGCGGGTGCGCGCCGGAATCGTCCCAAAGGTCTCACGTTTGAGCAGCACGGTCTTGAACCAGCGGTCAAACACACTGACCGGGCCGATCTTTCCGCTGCCCAGGCGCGAGCGGTCGGCCGCCAGGAAGTCGACGGTGACCGACGCCGCGGACGGGTCTGCTTGGAAGCCGCCAAGCCATCCGCTCAGCGTGTAAGGCACCGTGCCGGTGTCGATTTGGGGTGCCGCGGCACTGAGATCCACAGTTTGGGTCAGGGTGGTAGTGGCTACGTTTCCACCGCCGAAGAACTGCGCTTCACCGTCCGGGGGCCCGGCGCCCGGCACTGGAAACTGCCAAACCGGTGGAAGCACCGGAGACGGAAACGATAACGGCGTCGGCGCGCGGGCGATGGTGCCGTATTTGACCACGGTCGGTGTCCCGGTCACGGTCCAGCCGGGGACGGACACCGAGCTATATCCCGTCAATGACGGGTCACCGAGCTCGGCGCCCGGGTTGACCAGCAAGTTCGGACTCATCACGGACGCGGCCGATGCGGTCACGGTGTTCATCGAGATCACGAGCATGGCGGCAGCGCCCAACGCGCAGCTAACGCGGCGAAAACGACTCGACATCGGGCAATTCACCTCTGTGATTAACGCGCGGCACGCGTTGCTCCGTCGATGGTGACCTATGACACGCCGTCAACCCAGATTGTTGAGCCTATCGATACCCAGCAGTTGCCATTTGGTGACTTAATGGCTGCGACACCCGTGCATTCGGTGAGAGCAGCGACTACAGGTTCACCCCGAGCAGCGCATCGATCGCGGTTGCCACCAACCGTGGCGCGTCCGGGTCGTGTCCGCCGTACTCGAGCGCGTCGGTGGTCCAACCATCAAGTGCGGCAATCGCTTTAGGAGTGTCGAGATCGTCGGCCAGATACTTGCGCACCCGCGCGATGACGTCGGCCGCATCCGGGCCGGCGGGCAGCGCCGTCGCGGTGCGCCAGCGCTGCAGCCGCGCGGTCGACTCGTCGAGCAGCTGCTGGCTCCAGGACCGGTCCGCGCGGTAGTGCCCGGCCAGCAGACCAAGCCGAATGGCCGCTGGCGGGGTGCCTTGCGCGCGCAGCCCCGACACCAGCACCAGGTTGCCACGGCTCTTCGACATCTTGTGCCCCTCCCAGCCGATCATCCCGGCGTGCACGTAGTGTCGGGCGAATCGCCTTTCGCCCCTTACACATTCGGCGTGCGCGGCGGTGAACTCGTGATGCGGGAAGATGAGGTCGCGTCCCCCACCCTGAATGTCGAGGCCGCTGCCGATGCGGCTGAGCGCGATCGCTGCGCATTCGACGTGCCAGCCGGGACGGCCGGCGCCGAACGGTGAAGGCCAGCTGGGCTCCCCGGGCCGCGAGGCCCGCCACAATAGCGCGTCGAGTTCGTCGGTCTTGCCCGGGCGGTCCGGGTCGCCGCCGCGCTCGGCGAACAAGCGCAGCATGGTCTCCCGGTCATAACCCGATTCGTAGCCGAACTGCAGCGTGGCATCCGCGCGGTAGTAGACGTCCGGGTATTCGTCATCGACGACGTAGGCCGCCCCCGACGCCAGCATCTTTTCGACGAGCTCGATCACCTCGGCAATGGCCTCGGTCGCCCCGACATACTCACGCGGCGGCAATACCCGCAGTGCGGTCATGTCCTCGCGGAACAGGGCGACCTCGCGATCGCCGAGCTCACGCCAATCGATACCGTCGCGCGCGGCTCGCTCGAACAGCGGGTCGTCGACGTCGGTGACGTTCTGCACGTAATGCACGTCGTACCCCAGATCCAGCCACAGCCGGTGAATCAGGTCGAACGCCAGATAGGTAGCCGCGTGGCCCAAATGAGTGGCGTCGTACGGAGTGATCCCGCAGACGTACATGGTGGCGGTCGACGACGGCGCCACCGGGCGGACCTGGCGATCAGAGGTGTCGTAGAGCCGTAGGTCCGGGCCGCGTCCGGACACCACCGGAACCTGTGCGGATGACCACGACTGCATGCTGTCGACTTTAGGCTGGGCCGGTTAGCGCCACGCGTCGCGGATGGCGCCGAGCAGGATCGGCGCGACCTCGGCACGACACATCACAAAGTCGGGCAGGTACGGGTCGGGCTGGTTGTAGCGCATCGGCGAACCGTCCAGCCGCGACGCGTGCATGCCCGCGGCCATCACCACTCCGGCCGGCGCCGCCGAATCCCATTCCCATTGGCCGCCGGCATGCAGATACGCGTCGACGTCGCCGTCGATGATGGCCATCGCCTTGGCGCCCGCCGAGCCGATTCCCACCGGCTGGATCGCCAGCGTCTGCCGTATCCGGTGCAACACGGCCGGCGGCCGGGTGGCACTGACGGCGATCCGCAATGTCTGCGGAATACCGACCCGCGCCTGACCGTCCGTCACGGTGTCACTGCGGTACACGATGTTGTTCCGAGCGGGCAAAGATACTGCCGCATCGGTGATTTCACGCTCGCCATCGGCGGGACGCTGCCACAGCGCGATGTGAACCGCCCAGTCGTCACGCCCCGGCGTCGAGAACTCGCGGGTGCCGTCCACCGGGTCGATGATCCACACCCGGTCGTGCTTGAGCCGCGCCAGGTCGTCGTAGGCTTCCTCGCTGAGCACCGCATCGTCCGGGCGCTCGGCCCGCAGCCGCCGCAGGATCAGCTCGTTGGCCAGGCTGTCGCCCGCATCGCCGAGCATCCAGGGATGACCGAAGCCGACCTCCTCGCGCACTTTCAGCAGCAGCTCCCCGGCGTCGGCGGCGAGATCGGCGGCCAATTCGGCATCGCTCATCTCTTCGGGGGCCGGGCTCACCGCTTCAGTATCGCCGACGCCGACACAGCACCCTAAAACGCGGGCCAGGGAATGGGGCGATGCCGACTCGGAACGGGCATCACCGGGTTGTCCAGCAGCGCGTGCGCCCGCATGCCCAGCGCCGCGATCTCCGACCGGGTGATGTGTCCGGCCAGCGCATCGCCGAACTCATCGCCCAGCGCGCCGGCCAGGCCGGCGACGGCCTTCAGGGTTTGATCGTCGATGGGCTTGCCGGCCCATCCCCACAGCACCGTGCGCAGTTTGTTCTCGACGTGCAGGCACACCCCGTGGTCGACGCCGTAGATGTGGCCCTCGAGATCGCGCAGGACGTGGCCGCCCTTGCGGTCGGCGTTGTTGATCAACACGTCGAACACCGCCATCCGCCACAACCGGATGTCGTCGGCGTGCATCAGGATGACCTCGTCGCCGGCGTAGTCCTGGGCCCGTAGCACCGGCAGATAACCCGGCTGCTGATTGCCGGCGGGAAACAGGTCCACCAGATCCGGCCCCGGCCGCGGATCGGTGTCCACCGCGTCGCCGGGCTGTTGCACCCACAGCTGCAGCATGCCCGGTCCTGCCGGTCCGTGTCGAATGATGGTGTAAGGCACCAGGTTCCAGCCCAATTGCGTCGACACCAGATACGCGGCGAGTTCGCGGCCCGCGAGCGTCCCGTCGGGGAAGTCCCAGAGCGGCTGCTCACCGGAGATCGGCTTGTAGACGCAGTGCACGCTGGATTCGTCGAGCGTGGACTCACACAGGAAGGTGGCGTTACTAGCCGAGCGGATCCGTCCGAGAACCGTCAGCTCGCCGTCCCGCAAGACCTCGCGATCGTCATTCCTCGGGTTCATCGTTAGACCCGAGCAGCGCACCGCGCTTATAGCCGTTGGCCCGCGCGCAAATGTGGCCCTCGGGCTCCAGCGGTTCGTCGCACAGGGGGCATGGCGGACGTCCCGCCGAGATCACGCGATTGGATCGGGTGGCGAACTGCCGAGCCGACTCCGGGGTCAAAAACACGCGCACCGCGTCGGGACCTTCGTCGGTGTCGTCGAGCACGACCGAGGCGTCGAACTCGGCGTCGGTGACGGCCAGCAGTTCGACCACGACCGTCTCGGCTTCCGAGTCCCAGCCCAGGCCCATGGTCCCGACCCGAAATTCCGCGTCGACGGGCGTGATCAGCGGGTTGAGGTCGTCGACCTCGGCGGGCTCCGGCGGGACGGGTGTGCCGAACCGGCGATTCACCTCGAGCAGCAGAGCACCGATGCGTTCGGCGAGCACCGCGACCTGTTGCTTCTCCAGCACCACCGACACCACTCGGGAATCGCCCACCGCTTGGATGTAGAAGGTGCGATTTCCGGGCTGGCCGACGGTCCCGGCCACGAAGCGGTCGGGTGTACGGAATACATGGATTGCGCGAGCCATGGCACCTCCCAAAATACCGGCTATTGCCGTCGCAACGCGATTCGATTCGGTTGCCGCAAACGAATTAGTCAGTGGATCCCCCGACCACCGCGTCGCTCGACGGCTCCGCCTCGGTCGGTTGTTGTTGCGGCTCTTCTGGTTTGTCGCTTTCGACGTCACTCTTGGGTGGCGGTCCGGCCCGCAATGCGGCGGCCAGCCGACCACCGGTGTGGTTGACGTGTAAGACGAACGGCCGCAGCGGCGTGTAGCGGATGACACTCACCGATGCCGGGTCGGCGGTGACGCGTTGGAAGCCGTCCAGATGCATGCCGTACGCGTCGGCGATCAATGACTTGATGACATCACCGTGAGTGCAAGCCACCCACAGCGCGTCGCCGCCGTGCTCCTCGCTCAGCCGCCGGTCGTGTTCGCGCACGGCGGCCACTGCGCGCGTCTGCACCTGAGCCAACCCCTCACCCCCGGGAAACACCGCGGCACTGGGGTGGGCTTGCACCACCCGCCACAGCGGCTCGTTGGCCAGCTCGCCGATCTTGCGGCCCGTCCACTCGCCGTAGTCCACCTCTGCGAGCCGGTCCTCGACCAACGGCTCCACGCACAGCGCCTCTGCCAGCGGCGCGACCGTGTTCCGGCAACGCAGCAGCGGCGACGTGACCACCGCGCGGATCGGCAGGTCGCCGATGCGGTCGATCAGCCCGACTGCTTGCTCGCGGCCCTTGTCGTCGAGGTCAACGCCTTCGGAGCGGCCGGCCAGCACGCCCGCGGTGTTGGAGGTCGAGCGGCCGTGGCGTAACAGGATGACGGTCATGTCGCGGTCACCTTCCCAGTCGCCAGCAGGATCAGCACGATGGCTCCGGCCACCACCCGGTACCCCACGAACCAATACATGCTGTGCTGCACCAAAAACCGGAGGAACCAGGCCACCGCGGCCAGGCCGATGACGAACGCGATCACGGTGGCCACCAGTAGCTGCGGGCCGGTGGCGCTCATGCCCGAGGTGACCGGATGAAAGGCGTCCGGGATCGAGAACAACCCCGAGGCGAACACCGCCGGAATGGCCAGCAGAAAGCCGAATCGGGCGGATAGCTCCCGGTCGAGTCCCAACAACAGCCCGGCGCTGATCGTCGCCCCTGATCGTGAAACGCCCGGAATCAGCGCCAGACACTGCGTGGTCCCGACGACCAGGGCGTCGCGCCAGTTCAGCTGCTCGATGTGACGGGTCTGTCGGCCGAGGTACTCGGCCAGCGCGATGACGGCCGAAAACACCACCAGTGCCGTCGCAATCACCCACAGGTTGCGCACACCGGAGCGGATCTCGTCTTTGAACAACACACCCAGCACGCCGATCGGGATGCTGCCGATGATGACGTACCAGCCCATCCAGTAGTCCAGGTCACGATGCGAGTTGGTGGCCAGGCCTCTGAACCAGGCCTTGAGGATGCGCCAGATGTCGCGCGCGAAGTAGACCAGCACGGCGGCCTCCGTACCCAGCTGGCTCACCGCGGTGAACGAGGCGCCGGCGTCGCCGGAGAAGAAGACCCGCGAGACGATGGCCAGGTGCCCGGACGACGAGACCGGCAGGAACTCCGTCAAACCCTGCACCACAGACAGCACGGTGACCTGCCACCACGACATCGCCACCACCTCTGTCACGACGACGACCGTACCTGCTGCGGGTCGCGCCGCTACCTGAGGTGACTAGCGCGGGACGGGGACCGCTGCGGCAACCGAGTCGCGCACCGCGGCGCTCAGACTGCGCTCATCGGTGAGGTCGATGTCGACCAGGCCGCGCACCGCGGTCGCGACCACGTCCTCGGCCTGCGGAACGGGTCCGGAAAGGTGGGTCCGGTAAATTTCGACGACCAGCGAGCGATGCTCGATGTGAAACGAGAAACTGCGTCCATCACCGACTTGCCCGTATCCGCTGGCAAAGATTCCTGTCGAGATGTCTTCGACAGCAAACTCCTTGTCTGCGATATGCCGGTCAGCGATGACGGTCATAATGCGACCATACCTCTCCAGTACGGGCGGATGTGAGCAACACGGCCCCATTGGATGCGCAAGCGTTCCTTAGAATTTGAACTTCATGTCCGCCGATTCAAGGTTGGTTGTTGCTAACACGACGTAGGCATACGAAACGAACAGCTCAGCGGTGTTTTGTTGGCCTGATTATTTTGCTGGCGCCGGTGGCAGGTTGTTCATCGAATCCGCTCGATAGCACTCCGCCCACCATCGAAGCGGCACGCCCGGCCGCATCGCCACCGGTGTCGCAACATCCGGCCGGCACGGTGCGGCCGCTGGCCGGGCACGCGGCGGCGACGGTGTTCGACGACGGCACTCATCAGCTGGCGGTTATGGCCCCCGGCGCCGATCCGGGAGCCCCTGCCAGCATCGCCGTGTTCGGCCAAGGCCAGGTCGTGTCGCGTGTCATCGCATTGCCGGGTCCGGCGACCGCGTTGACCGGCGACGGCCACGGCGCGGCCTACCTGGCCGCCCGCGGTGGCTACTTCGTGGTGGACCTGTCCTCCGGCCGCGTCGCGCAGGTGAATGTCGCCGATGCGGCGAGCGTGGACTTCACCGCGATCGCCCGCCGCGCCGACGGCAAGCTGGTGCTGGGCAGCGCCGACGGCGCCGTGTACACGCTGGCTTCCCCGACCGGCGGCGCGGGCACCGCAACGGTGGAGAGCCGGAAGAAGATCTTCGCCAGGGTCGATTGGCTTGTCACACAAGGGAATACGACCGTAGTCCTGGATCGCGGGCAGACCTCGGTGACGACGATCGGCGCCGACGGTCGTGCCGCGCAGTCGCTGCGGGCCGGCGAGGGCGCGACGACGATGGCCGCCGATCCGGTGGGCCGGGTCCTGGTGGCCGACACCCGCGGCGACGAACTGCTGGTGTACGGCGTCGACCCGCTGATCCTGCGCCAGGCCTATCCGGTGCGGCAGGCCCCGTACGGATTGGCCGGCTCTCGCGATTTGGCGTGGGTGTCCCAAACCGCATCGAATATGGTTATTGGTTACGATTTATCAACCGGAATTCCCGTCGAAAAGGTGCGTTACCCAACTGTGCAGCAACCCAACTCGTTGGCTTTTGACGAAGCTTCGGACACCTTGTACGTGGTGTCGGGGTCCGGGGCCGGAGTTCAGGTCATCGAGCACGCGGCGGGCACGCGTTGACGGCGGCGCGGTGGGGCCGGCTGCCGGCGGGCTGGGACACGGACATGTCCGACGACTACGAGTGGGTGCCGTTGCGCCTGCCGCCGGAAGTCACCAGGCTCAGTGCCTCCATCCGGTTGTCCATCGAGGCCGAATATCGCGGCTGGGAGTTGACCCGGGTACGCCTCTACACCGACGGCAGCAGGCGGGTGTTGTTGCGCCGCAAGAAATCTCGTGTCGCTGACCGGCGGCCCGATCAGCCAGAACTGTGACGGTGCACGAGCGGCGCGACGGCGGTCTTGGCGTGTATGCCCTGCTGCGCCGGCTGTTGTTCTTGATCCCGCCCGAGCGCATTCACAGGCTGGTGTTCGCCGCACTACGCGGCGCGACCGCCGCTGGGGTGTTGCGACGACTGCTGCACCGGCTGCTGGGCCCGACCGATCCGGTGCTGGCCAGCACGGTGTTCGGCGTGCGCTTCCCCGCACCGATGGGGCTGGCCGCCGGCTTCGACAAGGACGGCATGGGGCTGCTGACTTGGGGCGCCTTGGGTTTCGGGTATGCGGAAGTCGGGACCGTTACTGCGCACCCGCAGCCCGGCAACCCGGCTCCGCGCTTGTTCCGGCTGCCCGACGACCGGGCATTGCTCAACCGGATGGGGTTCAACAATCACGGCGCCGGGGAGTTGGCCACCCGTCTGGCCCGTCATCGACCGGACGTGCCGATCGGGGTGAACATCGGCAAGACCAAGGTCACACCCGCCGACGAGGCCGTCGAGGACTACCGGGCCAGCGCCCGGCTGGTCGGCCCGCTGGCGTCGTATCTGGTGGTCAACGTCAGCTCGCCGAACACGCCGGGGCTGCGCGATCTGCAGGCGGTCGAGTCGCTGCGGCCCATCCTGTCGGCCGTCCTCGCCGAGACGTCGGTACCCGTGCTGGTGAAGATCGCCCCGGACGTCTCGGATTCCGATGTCGACGACATCGCGGACCTGGCCGTCGAACTGGGCCTGGCCGGCATCGTCGCGACCAACACCACGGTGTCGCGGGCCGGCCTGCGCACGCCGGGTGTCGACGAGCTGGGCCCCGGCGGTATCTCCGGGCCGCCGGTGGCGCGGCGCGCGGCCGAGGTGCTGCGCCGGCTCTATCGTCGGGTGGGCGATCGACTGGTGCTGATCAGCGTCGGGGGCATCGAAACCGCTGACGACGCGTGGGAGCGGATCACCGCGGGCGCGTCATTGCTGCAGGGCTATACGGGCTTCATCTACGGAGGAGGCTTGTGGCCCAAGCACATTCACGACGGCATCGCCCGACGGCTACACGACGGCGGGTTCGCCTCGCTCAGTGCGGCGGTCGGGTCGGCGGCGGGGCGGGAGCGACCGCCGGCCTAGGCCGCACCAACTTCGTCGTCGGCGCGCAACTTTGTGATTCGCTGTTCTGCGCGCTGGTGACAACTGTATGGTGACCGCACCATAATCGATCCGCCCAGAGGAGACCTCCGGTGCGATTCAACCGATTGACGATTGTCGGAACGAGTGCCATCGCAGTGGTTATCGCGGGTTGCTTGAGTGGCACGGCGAACGCCGAGCCGCCCGACACTTCCACTTGTTACGACCTTGGCAGCGCCAAAGACGACCTCATGCTCGCGTCGAAACCGGAGACCGCCCGGAAGGCTGCCGACACGCTAGAGAAGTACAGCCCTCCCGACCCGGTTAAAGCCGCGATCGAGCATTTCGTCACCACGGTAGGCGCCCAACCCAGCGACGCCACTCTCGACGCTAATCGCACCTCAATTGCCAACTGGCTCAAGCAAATGTGTCCGATGTTGCACACTTATTGATTTCACGGGATTTGAGACGGGCCAAAGACCGCCGCCAACTTGCCCCTCAGGGAGCTCGGCGCCCAAGGTATTCGGCGACGAAATCCACAGTGCGGCGGTGCCATTCAAAGTACGGCCGCAGCATGGAATGACCCGCGCCCTCGATGCCCACCCACTGCGCATCCATCCCCCGGTCGCGCGCTCGTAGCGTCTGGATGCGGGAGCTGTCCGGGTCGGTCCGGGTATCGGCGGTGCCGTGCACAACCAGCAGCCGGGTCGACGCCGGAATCAGGTCGCCGTCGTCGCGGGGCCAGTACGGCGCCAGCGCGACCACCGCGCCGATCTGTCCACCGGCAGCCAGCCGAGCCGCGACCCGGCCACCCATTGAATGGCCAACCAACACAATACTTTTCGGCTCGAACCGGTGACGAACAGCGTCAAGGGCGGCGGTGGCGTCGGCCACCGCGTCGAAACGCGGACTGTTCCACCCGCGAAGGCGGTACTGGACACGTCGCACCTCGACGCCGCGGCCCAGCCGGCACCGCAGCGCGGCAGCGACCAACATCATCCGGACGTTGGCCAGGTGCCACCATCGGGAAGCCTCGTCGCTGCGCACCCTGCCGCCGGGTAAGACGAGCACACACGCACGAGGTTTCACACCAGCCACACGAGTTTCCATTTGAGGGCGACAACCACTCCTACAAACGTGATAGCGCATGCGCTATCACGTTTGCGATTGAAGCATCGAAGGCCGTGGCGGTGCCAATGTGACTGGCGTGACCAGCGGTGGCACCCGGACTCCGAGCTCAGTTCTGTTCGTAGGTGCCGACGATGTAGGCCCGCGCGATCGCGTGCTGGAACAGGTTGAAGCCGAGAAACGCCGGGCTGGCGTCCTCGCTGAGGTCCAGCTTCTCGACGTCGACGGCATGCACCGCGACGTAGTAGCGGTGCGCACCGTGTCCGGGCGGCGGCGCGGCACCGATGTAGCGACGCATGCCGGCGTCGTTGACCAGCTGCTGCGCGCCACCGGGCAGCTCGCGACCGTCTCCGGCGTCCTCGGGCAGCTCGGTGACGTCGGCCGGCAGGTTGGCGACGGCCCAGTGCCAGAACCCGGACAGCGTCGGGGCGTCGGGGTCATAGACGGTGACCGCGAAGCTGCGCGTCTCCTCTGGGAATCCCGACCAACTCAGCTGCGGGCTGACATCTTCTCCCCCGGCGCCCATGATGCCGCTGACCTGTGGCGTGGCCAGCGGCTGACCGTCGGTGATCGAGTTGGAGGTCAGGCTGAACGACGGCAGCTTGGGCAGCGCGTCATACGGGTCGGATGGCAAGCTCATGGAGCGATCCTCTCGTTTCGGTGTTTCTGCACTAGCAATGGGTCAGGAAGTGGGCCAGCACTTCGGTGCCGAACCTGAGCGCATCGATGGGTACCCGCTCATCGACGCCGTGGAACAGGGAAGCGAAATCCAATTCCGGCGGCAGCTTCAGCGGCGCGAAGCCGAAGCACCGAATACCCAAGCGCGCAAAGGCTTTCGCGTCGGTGCCACCGGACAGCATGTAGGGCACCGTGCGGCCGTCCGGGTCGACCGCCAGCACCGCGGCGTTCATGGCGTCGACCAGATCGCCGTCGAAGCTGGTCTCGTACGACGGCAGATCCCTGATCCACTCCCGCGTCACGTCCGGCCCGATCAACTTGTCGATCTCCGCCTCGAACGCGGCCTGCCGGCCGGGCAGCACGCGGCAGTCGACCACCGCTTCGGCGGTACCGGGGATCACGTTGGCCTTGTACCCGGCCTTGAGCATCGTCGGGTTGGCGGTGTCGCGCACGACCGCCTTCAGCATGCGAGCCATCGGGCCCAACTTTTCGATCACGCCCTCCAGATCTCCGGATGCGGTGTCGAAGGTCAGACCGGTCTCCTCACTGATGGCGGCCAGGAACTCCACCACGGTGTCGGTCATCACCACCGGGAACTGGTGCCGGCCGATCCGGGCGACCGCCTCGGCGAGGAGAGTGACCGCGTTCCGATCGTTGGCCATCGAGCCGTGCCCCGCCTGACCGCGGGCGGTCAGCCGCATCCACTGGATGCCCTTCTCGGCCGTCTCGATCAGGTAGAGCCGGCGTTCACCGCCGTCGCGGCGCGGCACGGTCAGCGAAAAGCCACCCACTTCGCCGATTGCCTCGGTGATTCCGGCGAACAGGTCGGGACGGTTGTCGACCAGCCAGTGCGCCCCGAACTTGCCGCCGTGCTCCTCGTCGGCCAGAAACGCGAACACCAAATCGCGCGGCGGCACGGTGCCCGCCTGTTTCAGCTGGCGCGCGACGACGATCATCATGCCGACCATGTCCTTCATGTCGACCGCGCCGCGGCCCCAGACATAGCCGTCCTCGATCGCACCGGAAAACGGGTGCACGCTCCAGTCGGCGGGTTCGGCCGGCACCACGTCGAGATGCCCATGGATCAGCAGTGCGCCACGTGAGCTGTCCGCGCCCTTGAGGTGGACGAACACATTGCCCCGGCCGGGTCCGCCGGATTCGAGATATTCGGGCTGGTAGCCGACCTCGGCGAGTTGCTCGGCGACCCAATGCGCGCATTCGGCCTCGCCCTGGGTGGTTTCGGGTTCACCGGTGTTGGTGGTGTCGAACCGGATCAACCTGCTGACGACTTCGACCACATCGTCGCTCGGATGGTTGGGAACGCCGGTCTCAACTGTCACAACCACCTTTCCTACCATTGCCGCGGTTACCCGGCTCGGGCAGCGGAACCTTCGGACCCCATCGTCGGCGAGCTAAGTTGGGTCCGCGCGGACGGATCCGCTAGCCTTAGCTGCCAACTCTCGTTGGTCTGGTCCGAGTGGCGGAATGGCAGACGCGCTAGCTTGAGGTGCTAGTGCCCTACTAATGGGCGTGGGGGTTCAAGTCCCCCCTCGGACACAAACGTGATGAGTCGGGTCGGCGTGCTGATCGGCGGCCGGGACTATCGCCAATACGCTTGATACACAGAGCCATTCGGCTTTCCCATCTCCAATTCATCGAGAGAAGCTGGACAGAGCACGTACGCTGGAGCTCGACCCATGAACCCACGAAACGGCTTCCTCCGCCGAGCGGCGACGCGAACCTTCCGCGATCGTCAAGAAGCCGGTCGTGCGCTGGCCGAGCAGCTAACGGCCTACCGCGACAAGGACAACGCGCTGGTGCTCGGACTGGCCCGCGGCGGCCTTCCGGTCGCCTGGGAGATCGCCTCCGCGCTGCACGCCGCACTGGACGTGTTCCTGGTTCGCAAGCTCGGGGTGCCGCGCTGGTCGGAGCTCGCGATGGGCGCACTGGCCAGCGGCGGCGGTGTGGTGATGAACGACAACGTGGTTTCCAGCCTGCACATCACCGACGAGCAGGTGCGCGAGGTGATCGACAGCGAGACGGCCGAGCTGGCGCGACGCGAGCACGCGTATCGGGGTGGTCGCCCGGTCGCCGACCCGCGGGACAAGATCGTCATCCTGGTCGACGACGGCATCGCCACCGGCGCCAGCATGCTGGCTGCCGTTCGGGCGATCCGGGCAGGTGGACCGCAATCGATCGTCGTCGCCGTCCCGGTCGGTCCGGAGTCAGTCTGCCGCGAACTCGCCCAGGTGGCCGACGAGGTCGTGTGTACGACGATGCCACCCGCGTTCGAGGCTGTGGGACAGGTCTATGGCGACTTTCACCAGGTCAGCGACGATGAGGTGCGCCGGTTGCTGAATACGCCGACGCGCTGAGCCGGGTCGGTTATTTGGTCGAGTCGTCGCCGGACTCGGCGGAAACCGTCGACTCCTTGGTCGCGTCGTCGGCAGTGCTGGCGTCCTCGGCGGCGTTCTCGTCCGCGATTTCCTCGGGGTAGTCGACCGCGTCGTCAGCAGCAGGCTGCTCGTCGTGGCCTTCGACACGCTGCTGTCGTTCGCGCAGTGCGTCGACGATCAGCAGCACCACACCCAGGACGCTGGCGCCGATACACACCCAAGCGACCAGCTCGTTGCTGGTCACAACCGCGAACACCAAAGCGACAAGCCCGATCAGGGCCAGTACCAGCGCAATGATCAACATCGGTCATCCTCCAGCCAAACGGCGGAACTGCCAGGTCCAGCAAACAGTTGTGCCGCACATGGCGTCCGGCACAACTCCCGGCTAGTTACTTCCCCGATGATTCACTTGGTCAAACCCACCGGCATCCGCACCGGAGTCGACAGGTGCCGCCGATCCGCGCTGGCCGAGCTCCTCCAGCTGCGACTCGAGGTAGGTCTTGAGCCGGGTGCGATATTCGCGCTCGAAGGTGCGGAGCTGCTCGAGACGGCCTTCCAGCACAGTGCGCTGCTGGTTGATGGTCCCCATGATCTCGGAGTGCTTGCGTTCCGCGTCGGCCTGCAGAGCGTCGGCCTTCTCCTGCGCCTGACGCAACTGCGTCTCGGAGCGGGTTTGGGCGTCGGCCAGCATCGCCTCGGAGCGCTGCTTGGCGTCGGCGACCTGGGCGTCGGCGGTGTGCCGGGCCTCGCTGAGGATCTGGTCGGCGTTGGCGCGGGCGTCGGACAGCATCTTGTCCGATTCGGCCTGCGCGGTGCTGGTCAGCCGGTCGGCGGTGTCCTGGGCCAGGCTCAAGACGCGGGCCGCCTTCATGGCCTGCTCTTCGTTGGTCCCCGTCGCGGCCGGCGCCGGAGCCGACTTGACCGGTTCGGGTTCGGGCTCGAAGACAGGGGCGGGCGGGGTGGGCGCGGGGGCGGCGGCAGCGACAGGGGCGGCGGCAGCGGCACCGCCACCGGCGGCCAGTTCGCGGTCGAGTTCCTCGATCCGCTGGCGCAGATCGGAGTTCTCTTCAATGAGCCGCGTCAGCTCGTTCTCCACCAGGTCGAGGAATGCGTCGACCTCGTCCTCGTTGTAACCGCGCTTGCCGATAGGCGGCTTACTGAACGCCACATTGTGGACGTCGGCTGGTGTAAGCGGCATTGTTTCGTCCCCTCAAGTTCCCGTCAAACGTTCTCGAAAGTGTAGAACGGAGTGGCGGCGGTTGTGCAACTGCCGCCCATCCTGTCACACCAGACCCGGCGGTTGCCGATTAGCCCAATAAATAAGAACCAATTTCAAACACTAAGAGCCATAAAATCCCAATCCTTAGAATTTGCAAATCGCGCGCATCAAACCGAGGCCGAACCGTGGCCAAACCGTCGCTCAGAGCCTTCGGCACCCTTTGCGGCTTACGCCGCGGCACCGAAGGCGAGCTGCATTCCGATGAACGCGACCAGCAATAGCACCATGATGGACAGGTCGAAGCGGACCGCTCCGATGGTGAGTTGAGGGATCAGTCGACGCAGCAGTTTCACCGGCGGATCGGTGATCGACATGATGATCTCCAGGATCACCACGGTGATCCCGGTGGGATGCCAGTCACGGCTGAACGAGCGGATGAACTCGACGACGACCCGAGCGATGAGCAGCAGCCAAAAGATGAACAGCGCAAACCCAAGGATCTGAAAGAACAGCACCAACGAGAGCCCGACCTTACCGATGAGATGTCAATCCCCGCGCGATAGCGCGGCAATCGTAAGAGTACCGACTCACCTCTGGGCCGACATCTCACATGTGCAGCAGCGGCAGTTGGGTGGCTGATGCCTGACCCCGCCGCCGAGCGGGACGGATGTCGTTATTGGTAAGCGTAGAAGCCGGTTTCGGCGATCCGGCGGCGCTCTTCCGGGCTCACGTCGACGTCGGCGGGCGACAGCAGGAAGACCTTGGTCGCGACCTTGTCGAACGAGCCGCGCAGGGCGAACGCCAGCCCGGCCGCGAAGTCCACCAGCCGTTTCGCATCGGCGTTGTCCATCGACACCAGGTCCATGATCACCGGGGTGCCGTCGCGGAACCGCTCACCAATGGTGCGGGCCTCGCTGTAGTCCTTGGGCCGCAGCGTCGTGATCTTCGACAGCGGGTGGCCCTCTTCGAACATCATCGCCATCCGGCGCGGATCCATCGCCAGCGCGCCGCGGGTGGAACCGCGCAACCACGACCCGAGGCGCGGTCGGCCCATGTCGGGACGTTCGAACTCGCGGGGCTGCACGGCACCGTAGCGCGGCTCGTCCGGGTATCCGCCGCGGTAGCCGGGCGGCACGTAGTCGGCCGCCTCGCCACGTGGGTCGTCGTAGTCGTGGCCGTCATAGCCGCGGCCGTAACCGTCGTCGAAGCGAGCACGCGGGAAACCGCGGGAAGGTGCGCGGTCGTCGTAATACTCGTCTTCGTAGTCATCCATTGGGGCCATACCGAAATAGGCCTTGACCTTGTGCAGTGTGCTCATTGCGTACGACCCCTTCTAGCCCCTGGGATTTCTGTTGTCTGTGATGAAGGTGTGACTACAGTGACTACTCACGGTGACGGTAGCCGCCGTGCACCCAATAGCGCGGTACCGACACGCACACACGTTGAACCGTGTTTCACGGCAATTTCGAAATCGTTGGACATGCCGGCGGACAAACCGACCGCATTCGGGTGGGTTTCGAGCACCCGGCGGTGTTCGGATTGCAGCCGGTCAAAGGCCGCGGCGGGGTCGGCGTCCAGCGGCGGAATGCCCATCAACCCGACCAGTTCCAGGCCCTGCGATTCCTCGATCTGCGCACAGAGCTCGTCGAGGGTCCCCGGCGTGGCGATGTCGATGCCGCCGCGCGAGACATCGCCGTCCAGGCTCACCTGAACGTAGACGCGTAGCGGGTGCTGCCGTCCACCCTCGGCCAACGTCTCCGTCACCGCCCGGTCCAGCGCCGTCGCCAGTTGTGCGCTGTCGACCGAATGCGCGGTGTGCGCCCAGCGGGCCAGTGGACGCGCCTTCTTACGCTGAATCTGTCCCACCATGTGCCACTGCAGCTCTCGAGAATCCGGTCTCCCAGAAGCCTCCGAAGCCGCTGCCAACCGAGTGAGTTCCGCCACTTTTGCCGCCGCTTCTTGTTCCCTCGATTCGCCGACCGAGCGACAACCCAATCGAGACAAAATCGCGACATCGGTTGCCGGAAAGAATTTGGTAATTGGGAGAAGTTCAATTTCGCCGACATTGCGACCCGCCGCTTCCGCGGCCACCGCTAGTCGCGAACGCACTGCCGCCAACGCGTGAGTCAATTCAGTTTCGCGGTCGCCCTGACCCGATCCCGAGTCCGACATTCCAACCGCCATAGCGGTCACTCCATCCAGACCAGCGATGCCAGCCGCCCCGTCGGCGCGTCCCGGCGATGGCTGAACAGAGCACGGTCGGCCACCGTGCAGCGCGGATCGACGTCGATCGAGGCGACGCCCAAATCTCTTAGCTGACAAGCGATTCCGGCCCGAAGATCGAGGCCGGGCGTTCCGCGTTCAGTGGTGGCGCGACTGCCCGGCAGGGCCGCCTCGACCTCGTCGGCCATCGCCGCGGGAACTTCGTAGTTGCGTCCGCTGACCGCGGGGCCGAGCAGGGCCGAGATGTCGTGGGCTTGCGCGCCCAGCTTCAGCATCGCCTCCACCGTGCGGGCCACCACTCCCCGCTGCGCGCCGACGCGCCCGGCGTGCACCGCCGCGGCCACACCTGCCCGCGCATCGGCCAGCAACACCGGCACACAGTCGGCCGTCACCACGGCCAACGCCAGTCGGGGCGTGCACGTCACCAACGCGTCGGTGTCGTCGAACGCGGTATCCCTCGGCTCGTCGACGACTTCGACCCGATCGCCGTGGACCTGGTTCATCCACACCACCCGGTCGGCGCCCAGGCCGATGGCGCGGGCCAGCCGGACCCGGTTGGCGGCCACCGCCGCGGGGTCGTCACCGACATGGTCGCCGAGGTTGAAGGTGTCGAAGGGCGGCTTCGAGACGCCGCCCGCGCGGGTGGTCGTCACTCGCCGGACGCGAATGCTCACCTGACCAGTATCGGAGATTTCCTGCCGGCCAGCCGTCCCCGACGCGTGGCCGGGGCCGGAGGTCGGGCGCATGGCCGTTCTCAGCGGCGCATGAAGGGCGGCACATCGACGTCGTCGTCATCGCCACCGATATTCAAGGTCGAACCGTTGGTGTGCACCGGGACGCTGACGGCGTCGACCGGCTCGAACAGCGTCGAGGTGAGCTTGCCCGCCTTCGCCGACTCGATCCGGTGCGCACCGCCGGTCTTATCCCCCTTGTCGGCGCTGCCGCCGACCACGGATTTACGCCCGGATCCGGCGGCGTCGAAGCCCGCCGCGATGACGGTGACGCGCACCTCGTCGCCCAGCGAGTCGTCGATGACGGTTCCGAAGATGATGTTGGCGTCCTGGTGGGCGGCGTCCTGCACCAGCGAAGCCGCCTCGTTGATTTCGAACAGGCCCAGGTCGCTGCCACCGGCGATCGACATCAGCACGCCCTGCGCGCCCTCCATCGACTGTTCCAGCAGCGGTGAGTTGATCGCCGTCTCGGCGGCCTTGAGCGCCCGGCCCTCACCGCGGGCCGAACCGATGCCCATCAACGCGGTGCCGGCACCGTTCATGATGCCCTTGACGTCGGCGAAGTCGACGTTGATCAGACCCGGCGTGGTGATCAGGTCGGTGATGCCCTGGACGCCGTTGAGCAGCACCTCGTCGGCGCTGCGGAATGCATCCATCAGCGACACCGCGGCATCGCCCATCTGCAGCAGTCGGTCGTTGGGAATCACGATCAGGGTGTCGCAGCTCTCGCGCAGCGACCCGATGCCGTTTTCGGCCTGGTTGCTGCGCCGTTTACCTTCGAACGAGAACGGCCGGGTGACCACGCCGACGGTCAGCGCGCCCAGCTTGCGGGCGATGCTGGCGACGACGGGGGCGCCGCCGGTGCCGGTTCCGCCGCCTTCGCCGGCGGTGACGAACACCATGTCAGCGCCGCGGAGCAGCTCTTCGATCTCGTCCTTGGCGTCTTCGGCGGCCTTGCGCCCGACCTCGGGATCGGCGCCGGCGCCCAGTCCTCGGGTGGAGTCGCGGCCCACGTCGAGCTTGACGTCGGCATCGCTCATCAACAAAGCCTGCGCATCGGTGTTGATCGCGATGAACTCAACGCCCTTGAGGCCCTGTTCGATCATCCGGTTGACGGCGTTGACGCCGCCGCCACCGATACCCACAACCTTGATGACGGCCAGGTAGTTGTGCGGGGGGGTCATCATCTCGTCTTCCTCCCTGGTGGGGATTCGGTCTTACCGGAACGGTGGCGGTCCCCCCTGGCAAACTCTCAACCTCAACCATAGAGTTAGAGTTATGTCAAGTAGTTCCGCGCAACCAGAACGGTATGGGCACGACGCGCGCTAACCGTGCAGGCGCGCCGACACGCCGCGCGCAAATTTTGGTCAATTTTTTCGTGTTTGGCGTGCCCGGAGCGGGGCACGCCAACGGGCCGCTACTTGACGGTTGGCAAATCGGGGCTGGACACGTCGTAGGTCTTGCCCGGCTGGGTCAGCAGCGCGGCCAGCTTCTCGGCCTTTTCGTCCGTCCGGTCCGTCGTCCCCCAGATCACCACTCGCCCATCGCCCAGCGTGAGGGTGATCGAGGCCAGCGACGGCGCCGCGATCCGGCCCACCTGACCCGCGACCTCGGGTCGCAGCGCCAGCAGCACCTCCAACGCGGCCTTGGTCGTCGGGTCGGTCGGCCCGGGGTTGGCGACGTCGATGTACGGGAGCGCCGGTGGTGGCGGTCCGGTCGCGAAATCGACGCCGTCGCGGTCGAACAGGTGCGGCCCGTCGGGAAAGTCCTTCACCACCACGGGAACTCGCTCGACGATCGTGATTCGCAGCGCCGACGGGTACTGACGCTGCACCCGGGCACTGGCCACCCGGCGGATCGCCGCCACCCGGTCGGCGACCTGGTTGGTGTTGATCTGCAGCAGCGGCGTGCCGACCCGCACCCGCGCCGCGTCAAGGACCTCTTCGCGGGTCACCTCGCCGGTGCCGGTGACCACGATATTGCGCGCCGACATCACGGGCGTGAAGTAGAGAATCAGCGCCAGCCCGACGCCGACGATCACCAACATCACCGTGGCGAGCAGCATCTTCAAGCCCCGGACGACGCCACGCCCAACGGGCTTGGGTTGGTTGACGGTGCGGCCGCTGACCCGGCGCTTGGCTTCGCGGCGAGCTTCCTCGATCGCGGTGGCCCGGGCCTGCGCGGCGCGGCGTTCGGCCCGTTCGCGCCGTTCCCGGCGGCGCGGCCCCTCGAATTCGGTCTGCTCGGCCTCGGTTTGATCGGTTTCCGGTTGGGCTTCTTCGACGGGGATCGGTTCGGTGACCGCGGTGTCGACCGAATCGGCGGCCACGTCGGGCGGTTCGGTGGGCTCGTTGGGCTCGGTCACCGCAACACCCCGGGCGCGCCGGGCGCGCTGCGATTGGCCCGCACCCGTAGCGCCGTCACGATCTCGGGCCCCAGCAGCGTCACGTCGCCGGCGCCCATCGTGACGATGACGTCGCCGGGACCGGCGGCGGCGGCCACCCGCTCGGCGACCGCGGAGAAATCCGCCAGGAAGTGCGCCGGCACGCTGACGTGCTCGGCGACGCTGGCGCCGCTGACACCGGCCAACGGCTGTTCGCGGGCGCCGTACACGTCGAGAATGAACACCTCGTCGGCGGCGTTGAGTGCGCGACCGAAGTCAGCGGCGAAAGCCTTTGTCCGCGAATACAAGTGGGGCTGGAACACCACCAGCGCGCGCCCTTCCCCGCCCTGCTCGACGACCGTGCGGACCGCCGCCAGCGTCGCGGCGATCTCGGTCGGATGGTGGGCGTAGTCGTCGAACACTCGCACCGACCCCACCGCTGCGACCAGTTCGAAGCGGCGACGCACGCCCTCGAAACCGGCCAGTCCGTCGAGCACCTGATCGGCCGGGGCGCCGACCTCGATCGCGGCCAGCAACGCCCCCAGTGCGTTGAGCGCCATATGCCGTCCGGGCACCGACAGCCGCATCGCGCGCACCGGTTCCGAGCCCAACCGGATGTGTGCGACGGCTCCGGTACCCTGCTGCTCCCACGACAGCAACGTCCCGGCCAGACCCTGGTCCGTCTCGCCTTGCGACCCGGACCCGTAGCGCAACACCCGAATTCCCAGTTCGCTGCTGCGCTGGGCCAGCGCGGCCGCCCCGGGGTCGTCGGTGCACACCACCAGCGCGCCGCCCGGGGCCAGCCGCTCCACAAAGGCGTCGAAGACCGCGACATAGGCGTCGGCGCTGCCGTAGAAATCCAGGTGATCGATCTCGATGTTGGTGACCACCGCGACGTCGGGCGTGTACTCCAGCAGCGAGCCGTCGCTTTCGTCGGCCTCGGCGACGAAACAATCGCCGCTGCCGTGGTGGGCGTTGGTGCCGGCCTCACCGAGATCCCCGCCCACCGCGAACGACGGGTCGCGCCCGCAGTGCTGCAGCGCCACGATCAGCATCGACGTCGTCGTGGTCTTGCCGTGGGTGCCGGTGACCATCAGCGTGGTGAGCCCGTCCATCAGCTTGGCCAGCACCGCCGGCCGCAACAGCACCGGTATGCCGCGGCGCCGGGCCTCGACCAGCTCCGGGTTGGTCTTCGGGATGGCAGCGTGGGTGGTGATGACCGCGGTGGCGCCGCCGGGCAGCAGGTCCAGCGACGACGGGTCGTGTCCGATGCGGATCAGCGCGCCCCGGGCCCGCAACGCGTGTACGCCGCGCGACTCCTTGGCGTCCGACCCCGACACCAGCCCGCCCCGATCCAGCAGGATGCGGGCGATGCCCGACATTCCGGCTCCCCCGATGCCCACCATGTGCACCCGCTGCAGCTCGGGCGGCAACTGATCGGCGGTCACGGCGTTTTCCCGGCCCTCCGGCCCGACCGCGGCCCCCTATCGCGTGCTTGCCGCGCGATGTCCAGCGCCGCCTCCGCGACCCGGCGCGCAGCATCCCGGTGCCCCACCCGCGCGGCGGCCGCGGTCATCGAGGCCAGCCGCGGCGGGTCGGTGAGCAGCCCGCTCACCTCGCGGGCCACCAGCTCCGGTGTCAGGACAGCGTCGGGGATCACCACGCCGCCCCCGGCGTTGACCACCGGCAGCGCGTTGAGGCGCTGCTCGCCGTTGCCGATCGGGAGCGGGACATAGATCGCGGGCAGGCCGACGGCCGACACCTCGGCGACCGTCATCGCCCCGGAGCGGCAGATGGCCAGGTCGGCGGCCGCGTAGGCCAGGTCCATCCGGTCCAGGTAGGGCACCGCCCGGTAAGGCGGATCGCCGTCTTGGGGCTCGCGCAGCTCAAGGGTGTTCTTGGGCCCGTGCGCGTGCAGCACGGACACGCCCGCGGCGGCCAGGTCGGCGGCGGCCGCCGAGACCGCGCGGTTGAGGGATACCGCGCCCTGCGAACCGCCGAACACCAGCAACACTCTCGCGTCGGCGGCGAACCCGAAGTGCTGGCGCGCTTGCGCCCGCAGCGCCGCGCGGTTCAGCGTGGTGATGGTGGCCCGAACCGGGACCCCGACAACCTCGGCGTGCCGTAGCCCGGAATCCGGCACCGCGGACAGCACCCGCTCCGCGATGCGGGCGCCGACCCGGTTCGCCAGCCCGGCGCGGGCGTTGGCCTCGTGGATCAGCACCGGAATACGGCGCCGCAGCGTCGGGAAACCGCGGGCGGCGAGGTAGGCCGGCAGGGCCACGTAGCCGCCGAAGCCCACCACGACGTCGGCGTCGACGGCGTCGAGCACCGTGCGGGTCTCGCGGACGGCGCGCCACACCCGCAGTGGCAGCCGGGCCAGGTCACCGCTGGGTTTACGCGGCAGCGGCACCGGAGTGATCAGTTCGAGGTGGTAGCCGCGTTCGGGAACCAGCCTGGTCTCGAGGCCGCGCGCGGTGCCCAATGCGGTGATCCGGACCTGCGGATCCAGCGCGCTCAGGGCGTCGGCGACGGCCATCGCGGGCTCCACATGGCCGGCGGTGCCGCCGCCGGCCAGCACGACCGACAACGCGGCACCGGCGGGCGAGGGACTTACCCCCTGCCCGCCGGCCGGCTCCTTGATCGTGTGGTTCACCCGTAACGCTGACCTTCCAATGCGCGAGCGCGCCGTGTCTGACGCTGGCCGGCTCCCTGTCTCGGGTAGCGCTGGCCAGATCCATGATGCCCTGAACGCGAGTCCGCCCGGGCGGCTGTCCGGTCGAAAACCGGCCGCAGTGGCGGCTCGGGCTTGCGGGCACCCTTTCGGGCGGGTGGCTCAGCTTTCCGGGCAGGGGCCTTGCGAGCACGTCCCGGGGCGGGCGGTCGCGGCTTTTGCGGCTGCGATCGCTTGCGATCACGAAACGACTCGATACGGCTCGGCACATACGGCTCCGGCAGTGGCAGTCGCAGCAGCCGGTTCATCTTGTCGTCACGCCCGGCGCGCAGCGCGGCGACGGCCTCGGGTTCGTGTCGTGCGGCATTGCACATGATTCCGATCATGAAAAGCGTTGCGGCCGTAGATGTTCCGCCAGCGGATATCAATGGCAGCTGCAGACCGGTCACCGGCAGCACGCCGATCACGTAGCCGATGTTGATGAAGGCCTGCCCGAGGATCCACATCGTCGTGGTGGCGGTCAGCAGCCGCAGGAACGGGTCGGCCGACCGGCGCGCGATCCGCATCCCGGTGTAGGCGAACAACCCGAACAACGCCAGCAGACCGAACGCGCCGATGAAGCCGAGCTCCTCGCCGATGATCGCGAAGATGAAGTCGTTGTGCGCGTTGGGCAGGTAGTTCCACTTGGCGGTGCCCTGACCGAGGCCGTCGCCGAAGATGCCGCCGTGGGCCAGCGCGAACTTCGCCTGTCGGGCCTGGTAGCCGGTGTCCTGCGGGTCGTTCTCCGGGTTGATCCACGACCGCACCCGGTCCGACCGGTAACCGGCCGACATCGCCAACACCGCGCCGGCCATGAAGACCGCGAGGAGCGACGTGCCGAAGACTCGCAGCGGCAGCCCGGCGTACCACAACAGGGCCAGCAGGATGATGCCCAGCGACACCGTCTGCCCGAGGTCGGGCTGGGCCACGATCAGACCCAGCGCGATGACCGCGGCCGGCACCAGCGGGATCAGCATCTCGCGCAGCGAGGCTCGCTCCATGCGCCGGGCCGCCAGCAGGTGGGCACCCCAGATCGCGAAGGCGATTTTGGCCAGCTCAGAGGGCTGCATCGAGAGGCCGGCGACGACGAACCACTTCCGCGAGCCGTTGGCGAGGTTTCCGATTCCGGGAACGAGCACCAGCACCAGCAAAATGATGGTGATCAGGTATCCGGGGAAGGCCACCCGGCGGATGAACCGCACCGGCACCCGCATGGCGAAGTAGGCCCCAAAGACGCCGATGACCGTCCACAACACCTGCTTACCGAAGATCACCCACGCGGACCCGTCGTCGCCATAGGACCGCACGCCCGACGCCGAGAGCACCATGGTCAGGCCCAACGTGGTCAGCAATGCGGTGATGGCGACGATCAGGTGAAACGAGGTCATGGGCCGGCCCAGCCAGGCGCCGAACCGGGCCCGCGGACTGTGCTCCGGGTCTTTGACCTTGGCTTTTGTCGCCGCTGGGGCCGGCTCCACGGGCGCTGGGGCCGGTTTCGCGTCGGACTCGGCAGCGTCCGGGGTTTGCAGCGCGTCGGTCGGAGCCTCGGCAGCTTCCGCCGTGTCGTCGGCGACGGCCTCCGCCGCCTCGCCGTGGGCGGCCGGCGCGGTCTCATTCTTTTTCTTGCCCCGACGAAGGCGCCGGGTCAGCGCGTTACCCACAACCCGCCTACCGCAGCGCCGCACGTACGGCGGCCGCGAATGCGTCGCCACGGTCTGCGTAGCCGCTGAACTGGTCAAACGATGCCCCCGCCGGCGCCAGCAGCACCGTATCCCCTGCCTTTGCCAAATCACGAGCCGCGGCCACAGCTGCGGTCATCACGCGAACGCCGAGACTTTCCCCCGCACTGTCAACTTTTGTCACATCAGTATCAGCAGTCGCATGCATACCAGCATCCTCGCCTGTCACAACCTGCACGACGGGGACATCGGGCGCGTGTCGCGATAACGCCTCGGCAACCTCTTGGCGATCGCGGCCGATGAGCACCGCGCCGACCAGCCGGGATGCAATTCTGGCGACCTCGGCGTCCAGCGATGCACCCTTGAGCAAACCGCCGGCCACCCACACCACCCGCGGGTAGGCCATCACCGACGCCTCGGCGGCGTGCGGGTTGGTGGCCTTCGAGTCGTCGACAAAGCGGATCCCGTCGGCCACCGCGACGACTTCGCAACGATGCCGACCCGGCGCAAAGGTCGAGACGGCCTGCGCGATCGCGTCGGCGGGCACGTCGACGCTGCGGGCCAGCGCCGCCGCGGCCAGGGTGTCGAGCACGCCGACCGGGCCCGGCACCGGGATGGACGCGGCCGGCAGCAGGGCCAGGTCGTCGGCAAAGGCGCGGTCGATCAGCTGCCCGTCCCGCACACCGAGCTCCCCCGCGGCCGGCTCGCCAAGCCGGAAACCGATCCGCACCGGCGCCGCCGCGGTGCTCAGCAAAGCGGCGGCCCGGCTGTCGTCCAGCCCGACCACCGCGACCCGGCCGCCCAGCACCCGGGCCTTCGCCGCGGTGTATTCGGCCATCGACGAATGCCAGTCCAGGTGGTCCTCGGCGATGTTGAGCACCACGCCCGCCTCGGGCCGCAGCGACGGGGCCCAGAACAGCTGAAAGCTCGACAGCTCGACAGCCAGCAGGTCGGCCGGCTGGTCCAGGACGTCGAGAACGGGGTCGCCGATGTTGCCGCACAGCAGGCTGCGCCGTCCCCCGGCGATCAACATGGCATGCAGCATCGACGTCGTCGTGGTCTTGCCGTTGGTGCCGGTCACGACCAGCCAGCGGCGCGGCGTGCCGTAGCAGCCCGCGGCATCCAGCCGCCAGGCCAGCTCCACGTCACCCCAGATCGGCACGCCCGCCGCCGCGGCGGCGGCCAGCACCGGCGCCGACGGCTGGAATCCGGGACTGGTGACGACCAGCGCGTAGTCGGCGATGTGAGCAATCGCCGTCGCCGGATCGACTGTCGCAACACCGCTTTCGGCGTAGGGGCGCAGCATGGCCGGATCGTCGTCGCACAGTGTTCCCGCGGCACCGAACCGGGTCAGCGCACCCAGAATTGCCCGGCCGGTCACCCGCGCACCGGCGATCAGGACGGGCGCACCCGCCTCCAAGGGTTCGAGCCCGGGCATGTCACGCGCCGATCGTGGCGAGCCACTCACCGTAGAACAGCGCCACGCCCAGGCCGCACGCGATCGCGGTGAGCAGCCAGAAGCGGATGATCACCGTCGTTTCCGCCCAGCCGCTCAACTCGAAATGGTGGTGGAAGGGCGCCATCCGGAACACCCGGCGCCCGGTCGTCCGGAAGGTCAGGATCTGCAGCACCACCGAGGTGACCTCGGCGACGAACAGCGAACCCAGCACCACCGCGAGGATCTCGGTGCGGCTGGTGACGGACAAACCCGCGATGATGCCGCCCAACGCGAGCGAGCCGGTGTCACCCATGAAGATCTTGGCGGGCGCGGCATTCCACCACAGGAACCCGATGCACGCGCCCGCGGTCGCGGCCGCGACGATCGCCAGGTCCAGCGGGTCGCGCACGTTGTAGCAGCCCAGGCCCGGCGCCGTGGCGCACGCGTTGCGGTACTGCCAGAAGGTGATCAACACGTAGGCGCCGGTGACCATCGCCATGCAGCCCGCGGCCAGCCCGTCCAGGCCGTCGGTGAAGTTGACCGCATTCGACCAGGCGCTGACGACGATCACGCAGAACAGCACAAACAGCCCCGGAGCCAGTGCGACGGTGGCGATTTCGCGCACGTAGGACAGATCCGCGCTGGCCGGCGTCAAGCCGTTGGCGTTGTGGAATCCCAAGACCAAGACACCGAACAGCACCGCGGCCGCGATCTGTCCGACCGTTTTGGCCGTCTTGTTCAGACCCAGGTTGCGCGACCTGCGGATCTTGATCAGGTCGTCGAGGAAGCCGACGCCGCCCAGGATGGTGGCCAGGCCCAACACCAGCAGGCCCGATGCGGAAACGCCTTCGCCGTCAAACGCCAGCCCGGCGAGGTGAGTGCCCAGGTAGCCGGCCCAGATGCCCGCCAGGATCGCCACACCGCCCATCGACGGCGTGCCACGTTTGGTGTGGTGGCTCGGCGGGCCGTCCTCACGGATCTGGTGGCCGAACCCCTGCTTGGTGAACAGCCGGATCAGCGCCGGGGTCAGCAGGATCGACACGGTCAGGGCGATCGCGACGGCGACGAGGATCTGTCTCATGGGCGAGCCCCACCCTCTGCGGCCAGCGCCTCGGCCAGCGCGCCCAGCCCGGCGGCGTTGGACGCCTTCACCAGGACGACGTCGCCGGGTTGCAGTTCGGCCCGCAATAACGCCAGGGCGGCGTCGCCGTCGGCCACGTTCACGGCCCCTCTATCGCCGGACGCGCCCCACGAGCCCTCCATGACCGCAGCGTGGTGCATCGCGGTTACCGACCTCCCCGTTCCCACGACAACAAGTCGAGACACATCTAAGCGCACCGCCAGCCGGCCGATGGCATCGTGCTCGAATATCGCGTCCTCGCCGAGCTCGGCCATCTCGCCCAGCACCGCCCAGCTGCGTCTCTGGCTCTTTCCACCGCGGGCGATCTGAGCCAGCGCCTGCAGTCCCGCCCGCATCGAGTCGGGATTGGCGTTGTACGCGTCGTCGATGACGGTCACCCCGTCCGAGCGGTCGGTCACATGCATGCGGTGCCGCGACACCGGCCCGGCCGCGGCGAGCGACGCGGCGATCTGCCCGACGCTGGCGCCGCACTGCAGCGCGACCGCACTGGCACACAACGCATTGGTGACCTGGTGTTCGCCGTAGACGCCGAGCTGTACCTCGGCTTCCAGGGCGCCTCGCGCGTCCATCGCGTGCAGGGTAAAGCGCGGCCTGGCCAATTCGTCCAGCGACACGCCTTCGGCCCAGACGTCGCTGGGCCCCGAATCGGTGTGGGCGGCCCGGCTGACCCGCACCACCCAGCCCGAGCTGACATGCGCCATCGCCGCCACCGACGGGTCGTCGACATTGAGGATGACCACGCCCGAGGGCGGAACAGACTGTGGCAGTTCGGATTTCGTCCGTGCGATGGCCTCACGCGAGCCGAACTCGCCGAGATGCGCGGTGCCGACGTTGAGCACGACGCCGATTGCGGGCGGGGCGATCTGCGCCAGGGCGGCGATATTGCCTGGATGGCGTGCCGACATTTCCAAAACCAGGTAGTCGGTGCTGCGCGTGGCACGCAGCACCGTCCAGGGATGACCCAGCTCATTGTTGAACGATCCCGGCGGGGCCACGACTTCACCCAGCGGTTCGAGCACCGCGGCCACCAGGTCTTTGGTCGACGTCTTTCCCGACGAGCCGGTGATCCCGATGATCGTCAGGCCGCCGGCCACCAGCTGCTCGGCCACCATTTTGGCCAGCTTGGCCAGCGCGCCCAGCACTGCGGCGCCCGAGCCGTCCGGGTCGTGCTCGAGCACCCCGGCCCGCGATCCGGAAGCGCCTTCGGGGGCCACCACGATGGCGGGAACCCCAACCGGCCGCGCCGCCAGCACCGCCACCGCGCCGGCCGCCACCGCCGAGGCCGCATGGTCGTGGCCGTCCGAGCGCGCCCCCGGCAGCGCCAGAAACAGCCCGCCGGGACCGACGGCGCGCGAGTCGAATTCGACGGTCCCGGTGACGTGGAGTTCCGCGGCGTCCTGCGGTGAGATGTCGGCCAGCGTGCCGCCGACGATCTCGGCGATCTGCGCGACGGTCAGGTCGATCATCGGCGTGCCCCGCGGAGGTCTTCCAGCGCCGCGGCCAGCTCCACTCGGTCGTCGAACGGGCGGACCACATCGCCGGTGCGCTGCCCGGTTTCGTGGCCTTTGCCGGCGATCAGCACCACGTCGCCGGGGCCGGCCCAGCCGACGGCGTGCCTGATCGCGTCGCGCCGGTCGGCGATCTCGATCACCTGTGCTTTCGAGCCGGCTTCCGCTGCGCCGGCTACGATCTCGCGCCGGATCGCCGCGGGATCCTCACTGCGTGGGTTGTCGTCGGTGACGACGACCAGGTCGGCCAGCTCGGCGGCGACGCCGCCCATCGGCCCCCGCTTGCCCGGGTCGCGATCGCCACCGGCGCCGAACACCACCGCCAGCCGTCGGTCCGGGCGCAGCAGGGTGGTCAATACCGCCCGCAGCGCGCCGGGCTTATGGGCGTAATCGACGAGGGCGAGGAAATCCTGGCCGCGGTCGATGTCTTCCAACCGCCCCGGGACTCGAGTGTCCAGCAGCCCCGCCGATGCCTGCTCCGGCGAGACCCCGACCGCATCCAGAATAGCCAGTGCCACAAGGCAATTGGCGATGTTATAGGCGCCTGTCAGCCGAATGCCGATACGGTGTCGGCCACCGGCGGGGTCGACGGCGGTGAACTCTTGTCCCCCGGCACCCGTCGACGCCACGTCCGTCGCGCGCCAGTGCGCGGGTTGGCCGGTCGCGCTGACCGTTATCGCGTCTGCGGCGCGCGCGGCCATCGCACGTCCGGCGTCGTCGTCGATGCACACGACGGCCCGGCGGGCGTGCAGCGGTGAGTTCGGATCGAACAACACCGCCTTGGCTTCGAAGTAATCGGCCATGGTGGGGTGAAAGTCGAGGTGGTCGCGGGACAGGTTGGTGAATCCGCCCACCGCGAAACGGGTTCCGTCGACCCGGCCCAACGTCAGCGCGTGACTGGAGACCTCCATGACGACGGTGTCCACCCCGCGTTCGGCCATCGCGGCCAACATCGCCTGCAGCGCGGGCGCCTCGGGAGTGGTCAGAGCGCTGGGGATGTCGGCGCCGTCGATACGGATGCCGATGGTCCCGATCAGCCCCGCGGTGTGGCCGCCGGCGCGCAGACCGGACTCGACCAGATAGGTCGTGGTGGTTTTGCCTGAGGTGCCGGTGATCCCGACCACCGTCACCCGGTCGGACGGGTTTTCGTACACGGTGGCGGCCAGCCCGCCCAGGACGCCGCGCGGCGCGGGGTACACCAAGGTCGGCACACTGCCGGCCAGAGCGCCCATCTCGGCGACCCCGGCGGCGTCGGTGAGCACCGCGACGGCACCACGTTCGATCGCGTCGCCGGCATAGCGGGCGCCATGGGTAATGGAGCCGGCCAGCGCGGCGAACAGGTCACCGGGCAACACGTCCTGGGCGCGCAGCGTCACACCGGTGATCGGCACGTCGGGAACGGCGCCGCCACCGGCCGGCACCGCGCCCACTTGCGCCGCCAGCGCAGGCAGTCGCACGCCCGCACCCCTGCGGGGGCGCAGCTCCGTGGACACCTGCACTTCCGGTCACACCTCCCTGGGACGCCGCGTAATCGCCATGATCAGCCATGACACCCTATCGAGACGCGTTCGGCCATGAGGCACACCCGCGCTCCCGTCGAGTGTGCATCGAGGGCTTTGAGTGTGCGCCGGTGGCGTGATAGGGGCACAGTCGACGCCCTCACCGCACGCTCGACGACCCGAGTGGGCCCTAGGTGGCCTGCAGGGTCAGCGGCGGTCCCGGGTCGGGTGAGAGCGGGACGTTCTCCCGCTGCATCAGCCAGCCGGCGATGTTGTGGAACAGCGGGGCCGCCGAGTGGCCGGGCGTACCGTCCGCGTTGCGATCGGGGTTGTCCATCATGATGCCGATCACGTAGCGGGGATTGTCGACGGTGGCCATCCCCGCGAAGGTGATCCAGTAGACGTTGTCGAAGTAGCAGCCACAGCCCGGGTTGATCTGCTGGGCGGTACCCGTCTTGCCGGCCATCTGGTAGCCGGGCACCGCGGCCGCGGAACCGGTGCCCTGCTGGTAGCCCATCGGGTCGCGTTGCACGACGGCGCGCAGCATCTGCCGCACGGTCTGCGCGGTCTGCGGCGAAACCACCCGAACACCTTCCGGGTGCGCTTCCTCGGTCCGGGTGCCGTCGGCGGCGAGGGTGGCCTTGATGATTCGCGGCGGTATCCGCACGCCGTCGTTGGCAATGGTCTGGTACATGTCCGTCATCTGCAGCAGCGTCATCGAAAGACCTTGGCCGATAGGCAGGTTGGAGAAAGTACTGCCCGACCACTGGTCGATGGGCGGCACCAGCCCGGCGCTCTCACCAGGCAGCCCGACGTTGGTGCGCTGCCCCAGCCCGAACTTGCGGACCATGTCGTAATAGCGTTCCGGGCCAACGCGTTGGGCCAGCATCAGCGTTCCGACGTTGGACGACTTCCCGAACACGCCGGTGGTGGTGTAAGGCATCACGCCGTGGTCCCAGGCGTCATGGATGTTGACGCCACCCATGTTGATGGAGCCCGGGACCTGGAGCACCTCGTCGGGGTTGGACAGGCCGTACTCGATGACCGAGGAGGCGGTGATCACCTTGTTCACCGAGCCCGGTTCGAACGGCGAGGACACCGACAGGTTGCCCAGTTGCCGGTCGCCCTGGCGACCGATGTCCTGGGACGGGTCGAAGGTGTTGTCGTTGGCCATGGCCAGCACTTCGCCAGTCTTGGAGTCCAGGACGACGGCCGAAACATTGTGCGCCCCAGACAGATTCCTGGCCTGCTGGACCTGCTGCTGCACGTAGAACTGGATGTCGTCGTCGATGGTGAGCTGGACGGTCGAACCGTTGACCGCCTTGTGTCGGTTGCGGTAACTGCCGGGGATCACCACGCCGTCGGACCCGCGGTCGTAGGTGACCGAGCCGTCGGTTCCCGACAGCACCGAGTCCATGCTGTCCTCGAGGCCGAGCAGGCCGTGACCGTCCCAGTCAATGCCGCCGACGATGTTGGCCGCCAGCGATCCGCCCGGATACTGGCGCAGATCCTGTCGCTCGGAACCGACTTCGGGGTACTTGTCCGAGATCGCGCTGGCGACGGCCGGGTCGACGGCACGCGCCAAATAGGTGAAGTTGTCGTCGGTTTGCAGCTTCTTCAGCACCGTCGCGTAGTCCGGCCTGTTGTTCAGCCGAGCCGAAACTTCTTTGGCGATGTCGCGCAGCCGTTCCTGCGGATCGGGGGCCGCCGGGTTCTTCTTTTTGGCGTCCTCCAATTGCTGGCGGATCTTCTTCGGCTGGAACGTCAGGGCGCGCGACTCGATGGTGAACGCCAGCTGTTGGTTGTTGCGGTCAACGATGCTGCCGCGGACGGCTTTTGAGACGTCGGTCACCTTGAGCTGCCCGGCGGCCTGGGCGCGCAGTTTCGGCGCGTTGGTCACCTGCAGGACGAACAATTGCGCCCCCGCCACCAGCATCAGCACCAAGATGACCGCGTAGCCGGCTCGATGCCGAAAGGCGAACGACGCGCCGCGCGTTCCGGCCTCGGCGACCGACCGGGTGCGTCGCTCACGTGTCGAGTGGCCCTCCGCCGCATCCGGGCGCCCGGGGGCAGCGGATTTCTTGGCCTTACGGAATCCCTTTGGCTCCTGCGCATCCCGGCCTTTTTGTGCCTTCTCCGGTTTGCGACTGCGGTTCGGTTGCCGCGCGTCCTTGGCTTCCTGCGGTTTGCGCGGCCCGCGTGTCGACCGCGACCGTCGTGTCCGGCCGTCCTCGCCGCGGCTCACCGGGCCGCGCCTGGCGCGGCAGCGGCGGGCGGTGCGAACTGCAGGCCGTTATTCGGCGTGAGCCCCGGTGCGGCTTGCGGCCCGGGCAGCCCGGGCGCGACCGGGACACCGGCCTGCAGGCCTTGCGGCGCCCCGCCCGGTTGTACGGGAACCGGCACTTCCGCGGGTAGCGGAGCCGGTACCGCGAGGGGCAGCCCGCCGACCGGGATCGGCACTTCGGCGGGCACCGGAGCGGACGCTTGGCCGCCCTGCGCCGGCATCGGCAGGCCCGGGGTGGGCAGCCCCTGAGCCGGAAGTCCTTGCCTCGGAAGTCCCTGCGCCGGTAGCCCTTGAGTGGGTAGTCCTGGCGCCGGCAGCACCCCCGGGAACTGCCCGGCGATCGGCCCACCGGGTGCACCGGGCACCGCCGGCGGCAGATGCTGGCCACCTACTGTCGTCGAACCATCCGGAGCGCGCAGCAGTGCTTCGGGCCCACCGGGCCGGCCCGGCAGCAGAACAGCACCGGGATCCGGTTGCACACGAACCGGGACTTCCGGCGGCAGCGCCGCCGGCTTCGGGGGCGCCGGAGGGCCTTCGTCGGGCAGCTTCGTGTTCAGCGGCGGCGGCGGAACGCCGTCGGCAGGCTTGGGCGTTCCGACCACCACCCAGTTGCCGGTCGGGTCCTGGACCAGATGGGCGGTGTCGCGCGTCGGGATCATGCCTTGTTTGCGGGCCGCTTCAGCCAGCGCCGGCGCGGCCTCCGCCTCGCGCACATCGCGTTCCAGCGCCTCCTTCTGCTGCTGCAGCATCCGGGTCTTCTCGCGAGCGTGACTCAACTGGTAGGAGCGTTCGGCGGAGTCGGTCGACAGCCACAGGGTCAGCGCCAACCCGAGCCCGAGCGCACCGATGATCAGCACGACAAACGGAACCTTGGCCAGCAGTGTCTGCGGGCGCAGGTCGATCGAGGCCAGCCGGATGGCTATGCGCTCAGTCAGCCTGGGCCGAATGGCCTTGGGCGCCTTGGCTTTCCGGGCCTTAGCGCGCGCCTTGGCCTGGCCGCTGCTCTTGGGGCGAGCCGTCCGCTCGACCGGCCGGGCATTGGGGCTGGTCTGCGGTCCCGATTTGGACGGCCGCGCCTCGCGACCGGTCGTCGAGGCCTGTGCCGGCCGGGTGCGACGCGCCGTCGAGTCCGCCGCGCCGCGCCTGGTCTTGCGGGCAGCAACATCGCCTCGGCCGCTACGGTCGCTGCCGCCCCGGCGTTTCGGCGTCTCGCGCTTGGCTTTCGCTTTCATGAGTCGCCCTTCTTGGTCACGCGCTGCTGTGGTTGTCCCTCGTGTTCCAGCCTTTGCAAGGCCCGTAGTCGCACGGCGGTACTGCGAGGGTTACGTTCGATTTCGTCGGCATCGGCGCGCTCGGCACCACGGGTCAGCGACCGGAATCGGGGGCCGCCGCCGGGCAGCTCGAACGGGAGATCCAGCGGTGTGCGGGAGGCGACCGCGTCGGCGAAGACGCGTTTGACGATCCGGTCCTCCAGCGATTGGTAGGCCATCACCACGATGCGCCCGGCGACGGCCAGGGCGTCCAACGCGGCCGGGATGGCGCTGCGCAGCGAGCCCAGCTCGTCGTTGACCGCGATCCGCAGCGCCTGGAAGGTGCGCTTGGCCGGATGTCCGCCGGTGCGCCGGGCCGGAGCCGGAATCGCCTGGTAGAGCAGCGCCACCAACTCGGCCGTCGAGCGCAGCGGGGTGCGGGCCCGCTGGCGGACGATCTGAGTGGCGATGCGGCGCGCAAATCGCTCCTCGCCGTAACGGTGCAGGATGTTCGCCAGCTCGGCCTCGTCGTAGGTGTTGACGATCTCGGCCGCGGTCAGTGGCGACGAAGGATCCATCCGCATGTCCAGCGGCGCGTCCTGCGCATAGGCAAAGCCCCGCTCGGCGCGGTCCAGCTGCATCGACGAGACGCCCAGATCGAACAGCGCCCCATCGATCGATTCGTTTGCGGCATAACCGGATTCGGCCAGGGCGTCCTTGATGCCGTCATACCGCGTATGCACCAGCGTGATGCGGTCGGCGAAGGGCGCCAGGCGGGCCCGGGCAATATCCAGAGCACTGGGATCGCGGTCCATCCCGATCAGCCGCAGGCCCGGCAATTCGGTCAGAAATCGTTCCGCGTGCCCGCCCGCACCGAGGGTGGCATCGACGAGCACGGCGCCGGATCCGTCGGCGTGGTGGCGGGTCAGCGCCGGGGTGAGCAGTTCGACGCAACGCTCCAGCAGCACGGGCACGTGCCCGAAGTCATTCGGCCCGAGATCATTTGGCTTGTCGGCCATCCCAACACCTCCCCGCGTCTGCAGGATCACGTCAGAACGAGGGACGGCCCTGAGGAAGGCCGCCCCTGCACCGGGGTCCCTGTCCGAAGTTACGAACCTGGCGTTGGGGAAGTACGCCAGGGTCGGTTCGGGCAGAGGCCACGATGCACGGGCATGCGCCTCAGATGATGTTGCCGAGTGCTTCATCGCTGGCCGCGGAGAAGTTCTCTTCGTGCGTCTGCTGGTAGTCCTGCCAGGCTTGGGCGTCCCAAATTTCGAGGTAGTCGACCGCTCCGATCACCACGCAGTCCTTGGATAGGTCTGCATAGCGACGGTGATCGGCCGACAAGGTGATGCGGCCCTGGGCATCCGGATGCTGCTCATCGGTGCCGGCGGCCAGATTGCGCAGGAACGCTCTGGCTTCCGGGTTGCTTCGAGACGTCTTGCTCGCCCGGCGGGCCAGCTGCTCGAATTCCGCCCGCGGGTAGACGGCGAGGCTGTGATCTTGGCTCTTGGTGACCATCAACCCCCCTGCCAGCGCGTCGCGGAACTTGGCGGGCAACGTCAGTCGCCCTTTGTCATCGAGTTTGGGCGTGTAGGTGCCGAGAAACACCTGCTCACCTCCTGCGGAGACCGGCTTTCGCCTCGCCCGAACACTTCAGCCACCATACCCCACAGCCCCCCACTTTGCCCCATAAAAGGGGTGTCGTCGGGGTGTTTCGCGGATCGTTTGCCACCACAGGCCGCCCGGCGGCCACGGACCGCAATCTCGGGACAACCACGCCGCATTGAGAAACCGCATTTCAGGACCCCAAAGTCGGCCGGTGGGGGAAGGTGGGGCGCCCCGGTGGGGCCCAGTGGGGCTCAGCTTGGCCTCGATCGGGTCTCGAATCGGGCTCCGGCACCAAGAACAAGGGGTAGCCGTTCCGGCTACCCCTTAAGGTCTGCGTGTTTAGTGGTTCCGCTATTCGTCGAAGCGGCGGCGGAAGCGATCTTCCATACGGCTGGTGAACGAGCCGCCGCCCTTGTTGCGACGCTGGCGCGTGCCCTGCGCCGGGCCGGAATGATCTGTGCGGCCGGCCAATCGCGGGCCGGTGATGGCGAACACCACACCACCGAACATCACCACGAAGCCAACGACGCTGAGAATCGGGAAGCTGCCGATCATCGTGGCCTTGAACGCCACGCCGGACACCAGCATCGCCAATCCGATGACAAAGAGAGCCGCACCCTGCAGACGACGCCGCGCGGTCGGTGCGCGGAATCCCCCACCACGTACGCTCGACGCGAACTTGGGATCCTCGGCGTAGAGAGCGCTCTCGATCTGGTCGAGCATCCGCTGCTCATGATCGGAGAGTGGCATTCGTCCCTCCTTGCCGACAGGTTGACACGTAACTACCGGTAGCACGCGGATGCCCATTGTATGAGCAACTAAGTCAAATGATACGAGGTCAATCTGACCCGTACCACTGGTTCGACCCCGATTCTATCTCCGGTGCCTCCCGACGATCATCGGGCGGCAACGGCGATGCGTTACAACACCCTTGCCGAAACGTGCGGAGTCGCCCGCCGGTTGCCGCCACCGCCCGTCAGCCGATGCGCCTCGGACCCGATAATGGCGATACCGGCACCGGGCCCGCGCACCGCTGAAAGCCGGTAAGCGCATGGGGCCCGATCACTGGGACGAGGAGGACACGGCGAGTTGGCGATATTCCTCATCGATCTGCCGCCGAACGATATGGAGCGCCGCCTCAAGGACGCCCTGGGGGTGTACGTCGACGCGATGCGGTACCCGCGGGGCACCGAGAACCAGCGCGCCGCCATGTGGCTCGAGCACATCCGCCGGCGTGGCTGGCAGGCGGCTGCCGCGGTAGAAGCTGACGCGGTCGACGGCAGCGGTGTGCCGCCGGCTTCGGAGCTGAGCGATGCGCCGTTGCTTGGCGTCGCCTATGGCTACCCCGGCGCGCCCGGACAGTGGTGGCAGCAACAGGTTGTCCTGGGGTTGCAACGCGGCGGCAAGCCACAAAATGAGATCTCGCAGCTGATGAACAGCTATTTCGAGCTGACCGAACTGCATATTCATCCGCGCGCCCAGGGCCGCGGCATCGGCGAGGCATTGGCCCGCCGGCTGCTCGCCGGTCGCTGCGAGAGCAACGTCCTGCTGTCCACGCCCGAAACCACCGGCGAGCCCAACCGCGCGTGGCGGTTGTACCGGCGGCTGGGGTTCACCGACGTCATCCGCGGCTACCACTTCGCCGGTGACCCACGGGCATTCGCGATCCTGGGCCGGCCCCTGCCGCTCTAGCGGAATGACGACACGGGTGCCCGCCCGGCGACCCGCCGGCCCCGCAAGCGGACGACGTGCCGTAGCGACACACCGGATCTGGCACGATGACCTGGTGCGCGCCAGCTCTCCCACCCGCCGAGCCCGAGGGTTCACCGCCCCCCGGCGCCGCGTGCTAGCCATCGCCATGCTGATGCTGCTGGTTCCCCTGGCGACCGGGTGCCTGCGGGCCAGGGCCTCGCTCACCGTCTCGCCCGACGACCTGGTGTCCGGGGAGATCATCGCGGCGGCCAAACCGAAGACGCCCAAGGACACCGGTCCGCAGCTCGAGACCAGCAACTTGGCGTTCAACCAGAAAGTCGCGGTGTCGAACTACGACAGCGACGGCTACGTCGGGTCGCAGGCGGTGTTCTCCGATCTGACGTTCGCCGAGTTGCCGCAGCTGGCCAACATGAACCCCGACGCGACCGGCGTCAATCTGTCGCTGCGCCGCAACGGCAACCTGGTGATCCTGGAAGGCCGGGCGGATCTGACGTCGCTGACCGACCCGGACGCCGACGTCGAGCTGACCGTCGCCTTCCCCGGTGTCGTGACCTCGACCAACGGTGACCGCGTTGACCCCGATGCGGTGTCCTGGAAGCTCAAACCGGGCGTGGTGAGCACGATGACCGCCCAGGCCCGCTACACCGATCCCAACACCCGTTCCTTCACCGGCGCGGGCGTCTGGCTGGGCATCGCGTCCTTCGCGGCGGCCGGCGTGGTCGCGCTGCTGGCCTGGATGAGCCGGGACCGCTCCGAGCGGTTCACCGCACCGCGCAATCAACCGCCCAGCTAGACGCGCTGGGCCGGCGACCAGTAGTCGATCATCTCGGCGAAGGTCGCAAACGCCGGTCCGGACAGACCGTAGGTCGCCTCCAGGTGGATGCTCAGCGGAAAGCCGAGCTCGGCGACGCCGTCCACCACCCGCTTGTACAGGTCGAGCATCAGCTGGCGTTTCTCGGGCGGTTCGCTGCCGGCCAGCTTTTTGACGAACTCCTGCTCGGCGGCCACCGCGGCGTTGCCCGGATCCTGAATGAGCCAGTTGATCAGGCCTATCTTGTTTTCGATCTTCGGTACGAAGCCGAACGACAGCAGGATCTCGGGCCGGCGATCCGTGGTCTTGGCGAACTCGGTCAAGAAGCCCACGATCGCGTCGGAATACAGCAGCTGGGTCATGCCGTAGGTGGCGCCCTGGTCACACTTGAAGTTGAACCGGCCGTGTTCGCCCTCGCGGGTGGGGATCAGGATCACGCCGCGGTTGGGTACCAGGTCGCGATAGATCGACAGGGCGTCGGTCGGCGCAACGCCGGAGCCCTCGCCGTCGTTCATGGTGCGCGGAACGCCGACGAACACCACGCCTTCCATGCCGGCGTCGATCAGACCGGAGAGCCGCCGGCGCAGTGTCGGTTCGTCCATGAAGGCGGTGACCTGTGTGCACAGGCCGTTGATGGCCGGCAATTCGGGCTTGATGACGGACCAGAAGTCCAGCACGTCGAACTTTGGCTTCATCGGAACGGGACGGTCGTCGTCCTCGGCGATAATGCCGGGAATCATCACGTGACGGATGCGGCCGCCCAGACCGGATTCCGCGGAAAACCGCAGTACCTTGTGCGCCTCGTCAAGCGCCCGCTCCCGACCCTCGTCCACGTTCGGCGGCACCAGCTCGAGCGCGACGGTGTTGAGAGTCACGCGGCTCCTCTCCCTCGGACGATTCGCACCTCGCCAGCATAGGGGCGTGGGCGCACGGCCCGCCGTAGCGGGCTGGTCGAAGCAACCTGGGTCACACTGGCGCCCAGGTCATGTGGAGCTAGCCAGCGCCATCGCGGCGAATACACTGGTCGGGCCTAGCGAACACCGGGCATGCCGAGCAGAAAGGGGCGCCGCGCTGAGCGTCGAAGCAGCGGCAACCGTCGAGTTGACCGGCGCGATTGCCGAGCAACTTCGCCGGTACTTGCACGAGCGGCGGGGCGAGACCGCTTACATCGGCGGCGACTACGCCGCGTTGATCTCCGCACTCGAAGACTTTGTGCTGGGCGGGGGCAAACGGCTGCGGCCCGCCTTCGCGTATTGGGGATGGCGTGCGGTGGCCGATGCGGAGCCCGGTCCGCAAGTGCTGCTGCTGTTTTCCGCGCTGGAGCTGCTGCACGCCTGCGCGCTGGTGCATGACGACGTCATCGACGACTCCTCCACCCGCCGCGGCAGGCCCACGGTTCACGTCCACTTCGCCGCGCTGCACCGCGACCGCAATTGGCGGGGCTCCGCGGACCGGTTCGGGATTTCGGCGGCCATCCTGCTCGGTGACCTGGCCCTGGCCTGGGCCGACGACATCGTGTTCGGGGCAGCCTTGGCGCCCGAGGCGCAGCGACGAGTCCGGCGGGTCTGGGCCGATATCCGCACCGAGGTGCTCGGCGGGCAATACCTCGACATCGTCGCCGAGGCCAGCGCCGCGGAGTCGATCGCGTCGGCGATGAACGTCGACACGTACAAGACCGCCTGCTACACCGTGACGCGGCCGCTGCAGCTCGGGGTGGCCGCCGCCGCCGACCGGCCGGACGTGCAAGCCGTTTTCGGCCAGTTCGGCACCGACCTCGGAGTGGCGTTCCAGCTGCGCGACGACGTGCTGGGTGTGTTCGGCGATCCGGCGGTGACGGGCAAGCCATCCGGTGACGATTTGCGCTCCGGCAAGCGCACCGTGCTGCTGGCCGAGGCGGTGGAGTTGGCGGACAAGTCAGATCCGTTGGCGGCCAACCTCTTACGCAGCTCGATCGGTGCGCCGTTGACCGACGCGCAAGTGGACGAACTGCGCGACGTGATCGAGTCGGTGGGCGCCCTGGCCGCCGCCGAGCAGCGCATCGCCACGCTGAACCAGCGGGCGCTGGCCGCGCTGGCGGCCGCACCCATCAACGCGCCGGCCAAGGCGGGGCTCTCCGAACTGGCCAGGATGGCCACCAACCGGTCCGCCTGACCCATGACCACACCGACATCCGCGGACAGCACGCCGACGGCGAAAAGGTCTGTTGGCCAGCGTCTTTCAGAACTGAAGGCGTTCGCCGCCGCGCCGGAGGCCCGGCCGGCCAAGCTGGGCTTCCTGGGTTCGGTGCTGATCACCGTCGGCGGCCTGGGCGCGGGCAGCACCAAGCCGCACGACCCCGTGCTGGAGTCAATCCACATGTCCTGGCTACGTTTTGGCCACGGGCTGGTGCTGTCGTCGATTCTGTTGTGGGCGGGTGTGGCGCTGATGCTGGTCGCGTGGCTGGCCCTGGGCCGCCGCGTCGTTGCCGGCGAAACCACCGAATTCATGATGCGAGCCACCACCGGCTTCTGGTTGGCGCCCCTGCTGGTGTCGGTGCCGGTTTTCAGCCGCGACACCTATTCCTATCTGGCCCAGGGCGCGCTGCTGCGCGACGGCTTCGATCCCTACGCGGTCGGCCCGGTGGCCAACCCGAATGTGTTGCTGGACAACGTAAGCCCCATTTGGACGATCACCACCGCGCCGTACGGCCCGGTGTTCATTCTGATCGCGAAGCTCGTCACGATGGTGGTCGGCAATCATGTGATCGCCGGGACCCTGCTGCTGCGGTTGTGCATGCTGCCCGGATTGGCACTGTTGATCTGGGCCGCTCCCCGACTGGCCCACCACATTGGCACCAGCGGCGCGACGGCGTTGTGGATCTGTGTGCTGAACCCGCTGGTGCTGATCCACCTGATGGGCGGCGTCCACAACGAGATGCTGATGGTGGGTCTGATGACCGCCGGGATCGCGCTGACCTTCCAGGGTCGCCACGCCCTGGGCGTCACCCTGGTCACGGTCGCGGTGGCGGTCAAAGCGACCGCCGGGCTGGCGTTGCCATTTCTGGTCTGGGTGTGGATGCGGCACCTGCGCGACCAACGCGGATACCGGCCGGCCCGGGCATTCGCGGCGGCCACCGCGATGGCCCTGCTGATCTTCGCGGTGGTGTTCGCGATCTTGTCCGTGGCAGCCGGCGTCGGCCTGGGGTGGCTGACCGCGCTGGCGGGATCGGTGAAGATCATCAACTGGCTGACCGTGCCGACCGCGGCGGCGAACGTGATTCACTTCCTGGTCAACGGGTTTGTCCCGGTCAACTTCTACGCCACGCTGCGGATCACCCGCTACATCGGAATCGCGATCATCGCGGTGTCACTGCCGCTGTTGTGGTGGCGGTTCCGGCGCGACGACCGGGGCGCCCTGACCGGTATGGCGTGGTCGATGCTGATCGTGGTGCTGTTCGTTCCGGCCGCCCTCCCGTGGTACTACTCCTGGCCGCTGGCGGTGGCTTCTCCGCTGGCCCAGTCGCGACGGGCAATCGCCGTCATCGGTGGGCTATCGACCTGGGCCATGGTGATTTTCAAGCCCGACGGATCGCACGGCATGTATTCGTGGCTGCACTTTTCGATGGCCACCGCGGCCGCGCTGGTCGCCTGGTACACCCTCTACCGGCCCCCGGAATCCCGCGTTGAGCGGGCCGAAGAACCTCTCGCCGCTTAGTACGCCATGGCCTGAGCCCGGCGCACCACCTCGCGCGCCTGGTGGGCGTGCAACGCGTCGACGGGACGGGCGTTGTTGAGCGCATCCCGGCTGCCGTCGCGGGTCACCGTCAGCGACGCGTCCGGCGTGAACAGCCAGCGCACGATCTCGGTTTCGTGGTAGCCGCCGTCGTGCAGGATGGTCAACAAGCCCGGCAGGCTTTTGACGACCTCACCGGTGTTGGTGAAAAACACCTGCGGTACCACCACACCCTCGGCGCGGCGCACCGCAAGCAGATGGCCTTCTCGCAGCTGCTGCTGCACCTTGCTCACCGGCACGCCGAGCAGCTCGGCGACCCGGGGCAGGTCGTAGGTTGGCTCGTCGGGGTCCAGAACATCGTCGCCGGCCGGAATACTGCCCACGGCGCAAGTGTAGGCCGTGGTGCCCGGGTGCGTAGGCGCGTTGAGCGGGTGTTCCACCGCTAATCGCAGGCCCGCACCTACGATGGCCCCGTGACCAGACCCGGGACTACAGACCCGTTGGACAGCACGTTGCTGGATGGCCGCTACCTGGTCCAGGGCAAGATCGCCAGCGGCGGCACCTCGACGGTGTACCGCGGCCTCGACGTCCGGCTCGACCGCCCGGTCGCGCTGAAGGTGATGGATTCGCGCTATGCCGGAGACAGTCAGTTCCTGACCCGCTTCCAGCTCGAGGCCCGCACGGTCGCCCGGCTGAAGAACCCGGGGCTGGTCGCGGTTTACGACCAGGGCCAGGACGGCAGCCACCCGTTTTTGGTGATGGAGCTGATCGAGGGCGGCACCCTGCGCGAGCTGCTGGCCGAACGCGGCCCGATGCCGCCCCATGCCGTGGTGGCGGTGCTGCGCCCGGTGCTGGGCGGGCTGGCCGCCGCGCATCGCGCCGGGCTGGTGCATCGCGACGTGAAACCGGAGAACGTGCTGATCTCCGACGACGGTGAGGTCAAAATCGCCGATTTCGGGTTGGTGCGTGCGGTCGCGGCGGCCGGAATCACCTCAACCAGTGTCATTTTGGGCACCGCGGCCTATCTGTCGCCCGAGCAGGTACGCGACGGAAACGCCGGGCCACGCAGTGATGTCTACTCCGCCGGGATCCTCACCTATGAAATGCTGACCGGCGGTACACCGTTCACCGGCGACTCCCCGCTGTCGGTCGCCTACCAGCGACTCGAGAACGACGTGCCGCGGCCCAGCAGCCTGATCGAGGGTGTGCCAACGCAATTCGACGATTTCGTGGCGTGCACAACTGCCCGTGACCCCGCGCAGCGGTACGCCGACGCGATCGAGATGCTCGCCGACCTCGACGCGATCGCCGAGGAGCTGGGACTGCCCGACTTCCGGGTGCCGGCGCCGCGCAACTCCGCCCAGCATCGCTCGGCGGCGCTGCACCACAGCCGGATGCCTGAGCCGCGGCCTGCCGCGCCGCAACCGCCGGCACCGGCCGCGGTCCGTCAGCCCACCCGCCAGTTGACGCGTGGCCCCGGGGACTGGGCGGAGCCGGTGCCCGACACCGAGGCGGTCGAACCCGACGACGACTACGAATACGAGCCTGTCTCAGGCGAATTCGCCGGTATCGCGATGAGCGAATTCGCCCTCGCGCGTCAGCAAAGCCGCCGCATGGTGCTGATCTGGGTGGCGCTGGTGCTGGCACTCGCCGGTTTGATGGCGATGGCAGGGTGGACGGTCGGCAGCAATCTGAGCGGCCTGCTGTGAGCTCTCGGCGGCGATCAGTCGCGCAGCATCTCGGCGACCAGGAACGCCAGCTCCAGCGACTGCTGGGTGTTCAGGCGCGGGTCACAGGCGGTCTCGTAGCGGCCGCCCAGGTCGTGGTCCGAAATGTCCTGTGCACCACCTAAACACTCGGTGACGTTCTCGCCGGTGATCTCGACGTGGATGCCACCCGGATGCGTGCCCAGCGCGCGATGCACCTC